>JABFSM010000127.1 GCA_013140635.1 Gemmatimonadales bacterium | reverse complement strand
GGCAATTGGGCGCCGAATCCTAACGTCATGCTCGCCGGCCTCCTCGCCTCGATGCGGAACGAGGACGGCCGCATCCTGATCGACCGCTTCTACGACGATGTGCGCCCGATCACTCCGGCCGATCGCGCCGCGTTCGGCCGGATCCCCCCCGTCGAGGAGCAGCTCGCCGGCGAACTCCGGCTCGGCCGCACCGAGGGCGGCGGCGCCACCCTTGCCGAGCAGCTCATGCTCCCGGCGCTCAACGTGAGCGGCCTGGCCGGAGGCCGCACCGGACCGGCGTCGGCGAACGTCATCCTCCCCGAGGCCACCGCCTACATCGATTTCCGCATGGTACCCGACCAGAAACCGGCCCGAGTCCGTGAGCTGGTCGAAGCCCACCTGGTCGGGCGGGGATATCACGTCGTGCGGCAGGACCCCGATTCGATCACTCGGCGCACCCACCCCAAAGTCATCAAGGTCAACTGGGGGGAAGATGGCTATCCGGCCACCCGCACCGCGCTCGACGCCCCCGCCGGCCGAGCCGTTCTGGCCGCGGCGACAGCCGGCCTCGCCGAACCGGTGATTGCCGTGCCGATCCTCGGCGGCAGCTTGCCGATCTTCCATTTCGGGGAAGTGCTGCGGGCGCCGCTCATCGTCGTGCCAATCGCGAATCACGACAACAACCAACACGCCGAGAACGAGAACATGCGGATTCGAAATCTGTGGGACGGGATCGAGCTCTACGCGGGGCTCTATCTCAACCTCGGCCCGGAGTGGCGAAAGCTGGAGCGGCCGGCGCCGTGACGATGAATGCCATTTCGTGGGAACATTTCCAGGCCGTCGAGCTCCGCGCCGGGACGATCACGGCAGCCGAGGACTTTCCCGAAGCGCGGAAGCCGGCGTACAAGATCACGGTGGATTTCGGCCCGGAGATCGGCTCGAAGCGAACCAGCGCCCAGTTTACGGCGCTCTATTCGAAGGAACAGCTCCTCGGCAAGCAGATTCTTGCCGTGATCAACTTCCCCCCGAAGCAGATCGGTCCGGTGCGGTCCGAGTTTCTGCTCACCGGATTCTATCGTGAGGACGGCACGATTGTCTTAGCGGTCCCGGAGCGGCCGGTGGAGAACGGCGCGAGGCTGGGGTAGGCCAATTCCCTCCTACGCGACCGATCCTCCCTCGGCCGATTGGCCGCGAAATCTGGGCGCGACGGCGCTGCAGAACAGCGACGCGGAGGTCCGAGCGAGTTCTGTCGACATCCCTCCAAATCGGATGGAGAAGGCGAAGTCGGTCACTCCGCGGCGCATCCATCGTCCGATCCGCTCGATGAGCTGATCAGGTGTGCCGAACGCCACCCGCTCCGGAAAGATCTCTTCGTACCGCTTCGGCCCGGTCGAGTGGGAGATGCAGGCCGGTGGTGCCACCTCGCTCGAGGCCGTCCGCAGCGACTGCAGATATTTCATGAGATAGTCGCGCGGAAGTTCATAGGCCTCCCTCTCGGTCCGTGCCACGAAGAGGTGTTCGTGGATTAACACTCGCGCAACCGTACCCGACCGCTTGAGCGCCCGGACGCGCTCGTGGAAGAACTGAATGGTTCCAGCGAGTTCATTCGGTGAACTGGTGTAAGGATTTAGCATGAGTCCCATGCCCGCGTCCGCGAAGGCCGCGATCCCCTCGCGTGAAGCAGTTGCGGCGCCCCAGATCGGGACGGAACTGTTGCCGTACTTCGGCGGGAAGAGCCGCCGAACGGCCTGGGGAGTCGCCGGGCCCTGATCGGTCAGCGCTTGGCGCAAAACGGCCAGACCCGCGCGGAAGCGATCGCCTCGCGAATCGATTGAAATCCCCCTCGTCGCGAAGTCGACACCGAGAAACCCGCTCCCCACGCCCAACTCCAATCGCCCCCGGGTCAAATGATCGAGCAGCAGCACCTCCTCCGCGAGCTGAACCGGGTCGTGGAGCGGCAGGATGGTGATGGCGGTGCCGAGTCTGATGCGACAGGTCTGAGCACCAGCGTATGCCAGAAGCAGAAGGGCGGACGGACAGACTCCTCCGTACTGAGTGCCATGATGCTCAGCCACCCACACCGCGTCGAAACCGGCGTCTTCCGCGAAGCGAATGTCGTCGACCGCGGACTGCAGTTCCTGCTGGGCATCCTGGGACGAGCCGGACTCGACCACCGGAAGCACAAATATCCCGAAGCGACTCGTCATAGGATCCTCGTCTGGGAGTTCTTGACACGACCGAAGCGCTCATTCGCCAGCCGTACGATGGCCCGTGCGTGTCGCACGATTTGGGACCGTGAAACGGCCAACCGCAATCGGATCCATTGATCGTCGACAACGCCGAAGCTTGGGCTCGCCGCGCACCAGACCCCAGACCTCGCACGCAGTCGCCGGGCGAAGTCGGCAGGATCGCTCGTCCTGGGGAGACGGATGATCATGAAGAAGCCGGCCATGGGGGGGGTAGCGCGGAGATGACGGCAATGGGAGAGAATCGCACCGGCCACTTCAGCGTGCTGCCAAATCTCCGCTGAGAGCGTCCTTAACCGAGTTCGAGGATGGTCGCGCAGCAAAGGGATCAACGCCTTCTGCGCTGCGACCGATATTCCGAGAGAAAGCGTGCGGTGCATGATGGCAATCTCGACCGCTCTCGATCGCTCAGCGAGCACGTAGCCCAGGCGCACATCCGCCATGCACGGAAACCGCTTGTTGAAGCCGCCGAGCCGGATCAAGCCCGGCCAAAGCCCGAGCCTCGGCACGGCGCCGCCGCCCGGATGAACCCCTGCAAAGCTCTCGTCCAGCACGAGGTATGCGCCCTGCCGCTGGGCACAGGCCGTCAGCCTGGCGAGCTCTTTCTTCCCGGTGAGGGTCCCAGTAGGGTTGTGAGGCGAGTTGATCAGGATCGCCGTCGGCCGATTCTTCCGAATCAAGCCACACAGCTGCCGGACCCAGTCCGAATCCTGCGCAATCGGATAGAACACCACCTCGAAGCCGCAAAGAGTGGCCAGCCCCGGATACCCGGGGAAATGGGGCCGTGGACAGAGCATGACTGGCCGGCTCGCGCGTAACCGACACATCGTCAGGACACTCGTCAGCGCAGCGGTGGCTCCCGCAGTCAGCACGACGCTGCTCACGCCGATTCGCTCGAACGCCGCGATGGCACGACGGGCGTCGAGCAACCCGCTCGGCGGCATATCCTCTGGCCGTTCTCTCCGAAACGCGTCTGTGAGCCTCATGCTCACCGGCGAACCGCAACGAGGATCCCGGTGCTGTCGACCGGCAGCGTCCACGGGCCGTCATAGCAGCCCGAGCCCCGAAGAAATCCCACCAACTCGTCGATCACGCCCTGCCATCTCGGTACGCAAGCATCGTGAGCCAACAGAATCGAACCCGGACGCATTAGGGGAGTCGCCTGTCGCGCGAGAGGGAGATAGTCGTCCTTCTCCCGGACGGGATGGTGCACATCCAACATGAACAGATCGATCGGGGCCTTGACAGCGCCGAGGGCGATTCGAGGTGGCCCAGCAATGAACTCGATCAGATTGTCCAGCCCCGAGCGATGCGCATTCAGACGCGAGGCGGCCACGTGATCCGGGTTCTCGTCGAGTCCGAGCCCTTGCACCTCGTCTCCATTGGCGTCCCGCGCACCGGCCGTGAGGGTGCAGAAGGAGATGCCGGCATACAGTCCGATTCCCACCACCCGTTTAGCGTCACTCATGACCCCGACGGCGTAGAGGAAGTAGAGCATCATCGCGGAGAAGCCGGTCTGATCCACTTCGAACTGTTGAACTCGCTGGAAGTGCGCAAGGAATCGGGAGAACTGCGGCCTCACCGGGCTCCTTATCACTTGCCTGAGGATGTCGTCGATCGCCGCGACACCCGCCTGCTCTCGTTCCCAGTCGATCTCGGCATAGACTTGGCTTCGCACCTTCGGTTCTCTCCCTTCCAGTCGACCCAGCTCAGGCAGCATCGAGACGCAACGCATACCCGATCGCAGCGAAGCGAATCAGATCCCCGCAAAAGCGATCGATCCGATCCGCCAGGTCGCGATCACGCATGCCGGTGACCCGTCCCTCAGCATCCAGGTCCAGGTGGCTATCATCGGTGGCGATCCGGGTCGGGATCACGATCCCACCGCACCCCTCGACCACATTGGCTAGGTCCGCCAACGGCTGAGTGGACTGTCGGCCGCCGTGGGACAGCAAGCCGAACGCCTTCTGAGAGAGCACCTCGGACGACAGATGATCGATGGCGTTCTTGAGCACGCCGGAAAAGCTCCAATGAAACACCGGCGTGCCGAGCACGAAGCCGTCGGCCAGCGCCGCCTGCGCCATAAATTCGCGAACATTCGGATCGGTGATCCGTTCTGGGTGCGCGCGGAGATCTGGATCCATGATCGGGAGCGGGCGCTCGCGCAAAGACCAGGTGCTGCTCTCCACTCCGCGTTCCTTGAGATTCCAATTGACGAGACGAACCATCGCTCCCGTTCGCGACAGGGGCCGCACACTTCCGATGATCCCGAGAATCTTGATCGTCATGAGCCACCTTCTCCCGTGGAGATTTCGTCCGTCCGACGTGATCCGGCGATCAGCATCCCCGCCGCGTCGATCGGCACGTCCAGCAACAGGCCGAACCTCCCGTCGGCGAGGAGATGTCGGCGAAGTTCGGCCAAGTCTGCAGTGAAACGTGGGCTCGTCGCATCGTGGGCCACGACGACCGCGCGACCAGTCAGCAGCCGTCGGGAATGCTCGAAGGCGAGTTGATAGCCCGCTTTTCCGGTGAGGGGATCGTCAAGATCGAGGTAGAACAGGTCGATAGGCTCGACACGACGATCAAGGTGGACGGTTCCCTCCTCCGTGACATACGAAAGCCGGCCGGCCAACCCAAGCTTGCGCGCGTTGCTCCGGGCTAGCGAGGTGGCGAGCCCATCGACATCGACGCCGACGCCAGAGACATCCTTCCCGTGATGACGATCCGAAGCGCCAGCGGTCAGCGCGCCCATGGCCAACCCCTGGTACGTCCCGACCCCCACGAGCCGGCGGGGACCGACGGCGAAGCCGAGTTGGTAGAGCAGGAGAAGCGCGGCAGGCGTCATCGCCGTCGCCGTGATGTGACAGCGTTGGAAGCGACCGAACCAGAGGAGGAATCGGTCCGACGTCGGAGGTTCAGCCGTCACGCAGCCAGCCTCGTAGAGGGCCTGAATCAACGCGGTGGAGGCACTCGCGACAGCCGATTCCGCTGCCCAGTTCACCGAGTAGTTGGGCGTCATCCGGCGAGGCTCTCCGGCCGCGCGAGGCGTCGCTCCATCTCTTGGTTGATCGGCGAGTGACGAGGAGGCCGCAGCACGGCCAGGTCGATTTCGGGCACGTACGGCGCCAGCTTCGAAGGCGGCGGTGACACGCCGAGACGCGAATCGCCAGAAAGGTCGATCCCCTCGTCCACTTTGAGCCGTTCGCGAACGCGCCGGCTCTGGCGCCCGCGATGGGTCCGAGCCAGGCAGTGGATGAGATTGCCGCCGAAGGCGACCGCTGCGGTGCGGCTCCGAATCACCAGGGCCAGCTCCAAACCCTCCTCGCAGAGGGCGCTGGCGTTCCCGTCGCGGCCCTCGACCACATCGCAGGCGGCGAGCGCGCGCAGAAAGGCGAGGTGGAACGGCCATAGCGACGGGCCGCATTTCTTCCGGGCCTTGTCGAGAATCTGGCGCGCTCGGGCGACGCCCCCACATCGAAGCTCCAGCACCGCGCCTCGGTAAAGAATCTCGGGTTCCGTCGGATCCGGAAACGAACAACGGAACAAGCCCAGCGCCTCCGGGAACCGGCCCTCGAGTTCCAGCAACCGGATGGCGTTCGCCGCAGCATTCGCGCAGAGCGCTTCGTTGCCGGGGCCCGACGACGATCTCGACTCCCCGAAGACCTTGGTGAGGAACCCCCGGGCCGATTCGAGGTGCCGGCGCTCCCCCTCCCGCAAGAAGGCAAGAACAGACAAGAGGCCGCCGTTGTTGTAGAGCCACCCTCGCTCAAGTCCGGCGCTCGGTCGACGGACGCCTTCGACAGCCGCCAGGCCGCGGTAGACGCTGATCTCGGCTTCGCGTAGGAGCCTCGCACCTCCGATTCTGGCCATCATCACCGCTCGAATCGAGCACACGCGCGCCAGGTCCTCCCGCGACTGCGCCGTCAGCTCGGCAGTTTGGAGTCGAGACAGCGCGACATCGAATCGCCGATGCCTATGGGCCAGGAGTGCCTCAAGAATCAGGCGCTCCAGCGGCCGCAGAGCCGGTGCCGGGAGGACCGTCGAGTCGTTTCGCAGCAGAAACTGCTGGATTGGATCTCGCCCAAGCGACACCTTGTCGCCAGGGTACGCCGCCACCGTCATCGAGCCGACGCCGACCGACTGCGCCATTTCGAGCATCGCCGACGCGTGGACGACATTGGAGAGGCTCGAGGACTTACCCTCGATGCTCCCGGAGGCGGCATCGTCGATGACTACGTGCAATCGGCGGGGATTCGTAGAGCGGGCGATGGCTGTCAGCACGATCCTCCAGGTCCGAAGCCCCCATAGCCAATCGGCATGGAGAACGACGGGGGCATCCGCCAGAGCCAACATGTCGGCCACACGGCCGACCTCGGATTCGAAGGAGGCCACATCCCAGGAGTTCGCCGTCACGACCCGCCGCTGGGCGTCTTCGAAGAGGGCAGGGTCGACCGCCACCGGCGGCGGCGGCGGCAGATGCAACATGGGCACTGATATTGGCCCGACAGCGGTCGAGAACGACACCGCGGCGCACTTGGGCGGCAGGATGGCGCATTCGCCAGCGCAAGAACCGCCCGGCATGCTGTGTGAAGCCGTCGAGACGGTCACGGATGCATCCCCCAGGGCCGCACGACCCCGACGATCGATCGCTCCCTGTTCGTGCGGATCGCCTCGGCCACACCGGCGACAATCTCCCCGTGCCGCAGCCAGCGGGACGATCCGCCCTCCATCCGGAATCCGAGGGTCACTTCGTGATAGGTGACCAACCCCTCGGGCCCGAACTCCTGACGCAAGATGAATGGCCAGAACGGAGCGGTGGCGGAAGAGGCGCGAATGTGGAAGAGGTGAGCCGGAACCCCGTCGGCGACGATCCGGTCGGTGATGGTCGCGAGGCCGTCCGGTGCATCGTCGTGGAGCCACGCCACTGCGAGGGTCAACGGGCCCCGAAGCAAGGTGGCCATCTGGAGCGCCGCCGCGAACTCGGCGCTGTGCCGATAGTCGACGCTGATGCCGGTGATGCGTCCGCCGGACCGCTGCTCCAAGCCGGCGAGCCGAGAGCGACTGCGTCCGACGACCGTTACGACAGCGTCACCCGCCAACTGCAGGGAGAGCTCCGACAGCATCCCGCTGCCGCCAACCAGAAGCCGGTGGCGCGGGCTCCTGACGGAGCCCCTGATGCCAGGGAGGACTTCCGCGCCGGTGAGCGCCGGCGCGGAGCCCTTCCCTGCCCCCTCACCAGAGGATGGCCGTGACATTGATCGACACGCTACTCGCAGCGACCGACGTCTTGCGAGCCTCAGCGAGCGCCCGCATCGCCAGGGCGATGAGGTCGTCCGCGTGCGCATCCCCTTGAGGCGGATGCGTGGAAGAGGGGTCCGGTCCCTTTGCCGAGGACCGGGAGACGAGAGTGGTGCCAGTGTACAACATGACCGAGAGCTTTCTCCCCCTGGATGAAAATCCCTACACGCCTGGGGGAACGGCGCTTCGGGTAACGGCGCCCGGCGGTCATTCCGCTTGGATCACCGCCGAATCGCTCCACCGGGGCGCCGCCGGCTGCCGGGCCGAATCCGCTGCGACTAAGCGTGCAAGGCCGTCGCGCTCGAAGACGATTCGCTGATAAACTGTGCGAGTACCGAAGGCGCGCTCTTTTGCTCGCGCCAGGACCTCGGCGACCCGCCAGCCGACGCTCCCGATCTCGCGCATAAGCAGGTTCGCGTGGCTGCTGACCATGCGGCCGAGAATCCTGGCCGCCACCAGGCGATTTGCTTCGAACGCGGCCAGAGCGCGATCGAACCGCTGGTGCTCGGCGAGAATACCGACGAAGGTGGTTCCATCATCGAGGGCGGCCGCACCCCCGACCCCTGCCCAAGGGGGGGTACAGCGCGCCGAATCGCCGATGAGCATGGCGAGACGACCCACCTGCCAGTGACTCGTTGTCGTGTAGCAGAACCCCCCCCGCGGCGCATTTACGAGCTGCTCCGCCACGTTCGGGGCGATCTCTAGGAGGGAACGGTTGCGCCGACGCAGAAACTCCGCTGCGGCGGACTTGCTGGTGAACGGAGGCTCGCCGAAGGCACCGCCGAATTGACCCATGATCAGCACGGAGAACGATCCGTCCCGGTTCGGAATCCCGATCGAGACACCGCCTGGACCGGTCCAAAAGTTGACCCGGGAAAGTGGCAGGCCAGCGGCTAGTGCCTCACGGGCATCGATGCGCACCCGCAGATACTGAATCGGGTCGCAGACCTTGTGGGAGCTGACCTCTGGCCGGTGGAGCAGTACCTGACGCCCCTCGCCCGTCACTCCGTCCGCGTAGATGATCAGGCCAAAGGTCTGCCGCTCCAGCGTGCCGTCACCGGGACGCCGCGATTCGACAACTCCGGAGTCGGGATAGCTGGAGACCACTTCGCGATCATAGTAGAGGGTGACTCCCGCACGCTCGGCCGCGTCACGCAGCTGCTCCAGAAGAGTGGGCCGGGGAATTGACACGAACCCGTCAGTGGAGCGGAGCCCGTAGTCCGATAGAGTCAGCTTCCCTCCCAAGAAGACGGCGCGGCCAACCACCCTCTGGCCCGCGTCACGGATAGCGGACTCGACGTCCCCCGCAGCCGCGAGCCCGAATTCGCCTAACGTTATATTGAAGGAACGCGTGTCGTGAAGCGGGGTCTTGCGGGGGTCGGGCCGCCGCTCAAAGACGGTGACCGTCGCCCCGGCCTGCGCCAGCCGGCGGCCGATGTTCAGCCCGGCGAGACCGGCCCCGATGACCGCGACCCTTCCCGGGGCCGCCGACCCGTGGATTCGGAGCGCGACATTATCGAGCGCCGTACGGTTCCTGGCCCAGCCTTCCTTCGAGAAGTCCACCATTAGGACCTAGTCCGATGGGTTTCGCTCGAATATCGTCAATTGACATGAAATGTCAAGTCTTCTACGAAAGATTTTTGAGCTTGACGACGATTATTGACGAATAGCCCATCACCTTCCAGTTACTCACCGGGAGATCCCAGACCAGAGATGTGATCTTCCGAGGGAAATCGGCCGCGAAGTGTGCAGACTGGCACTCCGCGTCACTAAGTGCCAGGATTGACCTGGATACCCAGCAATGACAGGCATTTATAGGATGTTGCCGAGAAGGCGAATCAGACTTAAGATTGGCTCATTCGTGCGCAGCCTCCCGTCTGGCCAGGGAGCTCGCCAACCAACCCGGGAATGAACCACGTGCGGAAGCGGGTCGAATCTGCCTTTACTGCTGTCCTGCAGCAGTTCTTACCCGGCAGCGAACGTATGTCACTCAAGGCGTTCTCAGCGACGCTAGGCGTCAATGGCGCCATGCTGAGTAGGCTGCGGCGAGGCTCCCAAATGGTGGGCCCCGTAGTGGCACGGCGCATCGCTACAAGGCTCTCAGTTGGAAATGCCGATCGAGAAGAACAGATCTATTCGGCGTTGATGGCCACTCGCGGCCTCGAGCGGATGCGGATCGCCAGCGTCGAGCAGAAGCAGGTCGGATTGTTCGTCGAGTTCCGGGAGTCTCCCGTAATGAGCCATTCACGGGAGGGGCAGCGAACAACGCGCGGCATGGCCGAGTGGCTCAATGCCGGGTTGTCGTATGCGATGATGCTCCCACAGGAACCCGAGAGCGAATTCCTCTCACCGAAGGCCAAAGCAGTCGAAGAAGGCGCAGCGCGCAAAAAGAGTGGCGCCGCCGAAGGGTCCTCGACAGACGCCGGAGCCGCCCCGCCCGGAATGCGGCGGTTTCTGAAGCAGGTAGGAGAAAACGTTATTGATTCCTACCTGAAGCTTCGTGTGAAGGCCATGGAGCAATTGGTTGCCCGGTTCCGGGGAACTCCCGATCGCATCCTACCGGAAGCCGAGAAGCTCGAGAGTCGCCTCAAGTTGTTCGTTCTCAGCGAGAGCGGTCTTGGCGACTTTCCTGCTGTCTGCTTCAGACTCTACCTGAAGGCCGAAGACGGAGGGCACGTCCGGTGTTATTGGGACCAGGATTCTGAGGCGGAGCCCAGGGTGCGAGTCAAGGAAATGGCGGAGAACCCCGACGAAATCCGTGCCATCGAAGAGAGGTTCTATCCCGTCCTGCAATATTATGATCGACACCAGAGATTTCCTGATTCGAATGAGGACCTCCACACCTTCGGCCGCTGGCTCGCCAACCTGGAGAATACTACCAAGGGTTCGGCCGCCGTTGACCGCTGGCGCCTGTACCCCGCTGACAGAGACTGCAGATTCCGGCCGTTAGAGGACCTGATCCACACGATCGTCAGCAATCAACTGCTCGAAACGAGCCCGACCTAGCTCGTCCAGATCGGGCCGACATGGCCACTGAGACTACCCCCTCACGCTAAGGGAGACACGTGATGAGCAAGCCCGAGTCGACGACCCCCGATTCGTATCTCTTAACAACTCCGGACGAGATCCTTCGCGATGCCGCTCATCAGGTCGGAGCGTGGCTGGCGCCGCTGCGGGTGTCTCCGACGACCTCCAGCACCGTGAAGGCCGTGCTTGCGCAGTACTACTTCTTCAACCGGGCATTTGTCTACGGCATCATCCGGTATTCGGGCAGGCTCTCGGAAGCCTTGCAGCAGGGTGGCGCGGCGTTATCCGGCATGACCCAACCGGAGGTCGAAGATATTCTGGCCACCGTGGCCAAGATCGCCGCCGACGAATGCCAAGCGGGCGGCGTTCACGCAGGGCGACACCTACATCACAATCTTCTCTTGCGGATGGGCCCCAAGGTGGGACTGTCGCTGGCCGAGCTGCAGTCGGGAGACGTCCATCAGACACCCGAGACTGCACTCTTGGTTGATACCGTCGAGCGACACTTCAACGACCGCAACTTGCTCGTCGGCCTCGCGACTGTGTCGGTCGTCGAAGGAATCGCGCTTCCGATGGTCACCTATCTCCGCGAGATTCTCGGCGGCTTCAAGCCGGCAGAGGCGCCGCCGTATTCGGCGCACGAGCTCGAGCATCTCGATATGCACATCGACCTCGAGGTGCACCACGCTGCCGATTCGCGAGCGGTTTATGAACAGGTGAGTTTGAATCGCGACGCATTCGACGAGTTGATCGAGACCGTGCAGACGACGTTGAACGCCTTTACAACGTTCTGGGGGCAGTTCCCGACGGGCTGAACAGGCTAGCTCCATCAGGAATGGTCGTTACGATGCGTGAGCGCCGGCACGAGAAGCTCGAGCGTCGTGCGGAGCGCCAGATCGCCCGAAATGTCGGCCCCGTCGGCGGACCATTCCCGATGGACCGCCATCCACGCCACCGATTCCACCACGAAATGCGCTGAGGCAAGGCCGTCGCCGCGGGCCGGAATCGCTCCCTCGCTCATTCGGCGAACGAGGTAGTCGCCGATGCGGCGGACCCCGCCCCGCCAAAAGCGGCGGTGGAAAACTTGGCCTGCCTCCGGCCAGTCGCCGGCACACCTTCCGAGGAGCTGAATCCCTCGGCGGTACCGGAAGAGCCAGGAGTAGAGCTCCCGGAGAATCCCCTCGACCTCGATCGCGGGATCTTCAGGGGGCGGCGACTCGGTTCCCAGCCAGAGCAGCGGGAAATGGGCGGCATTCTGAAGACAGCGCCAGAGGTGATCGGCCAACGCTCCGGGGAGTGGCGACGGATGGGGAAGCTTGAGGTCCCAGAGCGTCGGATCTTCGAAGGCCCGCCGGAGCGCCAAGTCGAAGAGCGCCTCTTTCCCTTCCGCGTAGAGATAGAGGGTGCCAGGGCCAACGCCCGCGGCGTGGGCGATCTGGCTGACCTTGGCCAGGGCGAATCCGTCCCGAATGAAGGTGGCAGTGGCAGCATCGGCGATCTTATCGATGCGGTCTGGTTGGCGTTTGCGCGGCATTAAGAAGAATAACTGAATCAGTTATTATGTAAACGCTATTAGCTGCTCGCTATTCGCTTTAAGGGTCTTAGGCGGATAGCGAGCAGCGAATAGCGAACAACGTCATACCCTTAAGCCATATCTACAACTACACTTGTGGTTGTTCCACCACCCAGAACCTCTGCAACCCTTTCTAGCGCGGAACTGTCCTATGCCACAGAATAGGGTCGACCCTCTCGAGCCGCGGGGCTGGGTGGAAACGAAAGAGCTGATTGCCCGCGTGTTATCGGGCGACCCGGAAGCAGAGCGCACCTTGTACGACACCTACGTGGATCGGGTCTACCGACTCATCTATCGTATGGTGGGAGAACCGGATCGGGCGGCCGACTACACCCAGGATACGTTCATCCGGACGTACGATCGACTGAGCACCTTCCGGGGCGAATCGGCGCTCTCGACCTGGATCACGGCCATCGCGATTTCGGTGGTCTACAATGGGCAGCGTAAGGTGAAGCGGATGCGAACGCGCGAGGTCGATCTAGAGCACGCGGATCCAGTGGCGACACCGGAACGGTCGGCGGATCCCGACTTGAAGCTCCGATTGGCCCAGGCCATAGATGAATTGCCCGAAGGGTATCGCACGGTGTTCGTCATGCACGATGTCGAGGGCTACACGCACGAGGAGATCGGCACGGCGCTCGGTATTCAGGAAGGAACCTCGAAAGCGCAACTCTCGAGGGCGCGGGCCAAATTGAGGCGGCACTTGGCGGCATTTGCGGGAGGGTGGCACTCATGACCGACGAACGGGACGAACAATTCGACGAGCGGCTCCGCGACGCGGCCAAGGAGTACAACACGCCGCCCGCCGTGCCGCGCGCCGAAATGTGGCGCCGGATCGAGGCCGCCCGGCGCACGCCCGCCGTATTGCCGTTCCGGACACCGGTCTGGAAACGGCCCTTCGTGGTCATCCCCGCCGCCGCCGCTCTCCTGGCTTTGGGTATCGCCATCGGGCGGCAGAGCGCGCCCGGCCTGCCGGTGTCCTCTCCTACGCTCGCCGCCCCCGCGGGGGAATCGTCCTCCGCCGACCGGGACCGAAGCTCGGTGGCTTCTCAGTTCGCGACCACCGAGCATCTGAGCCAAGTCGAGACGCTGCTCACCGAGTTTGAGGTATCGGAGGGCTCGCCGGAGTTCAGCGGCCGGGCGCAGGATCTCCTCACCACCACTCGGCTCATGCTCGATTCCAAGCGGGTCACCGATGTGCGCACCCGCAAACTGCTTTCGGATCTCGAACTGGTCTTGACCCAGATCGCCACGATCGATCCGAAAGACCGGCGCGAGGATCTCGACTTCATTGCCGACGGCCTCGCGCAGAACTACCTCCGGACCCGCCTGCGGAATGCGATTCCGTCCGGGCCGGCCATTCGTCTGTAAGGAGCTTCATATGTCTACCGTTCGCGCGCTCGTTCTCCTGTCCGCCCTCCCCGCCGCGCTCTCCGCGCAATCGGGGGTCCGCGCCGACATCCGGGTCCGCCTCCCGTCGCTTGACCGGCTCATCGAGCCGGCTCTGGCGCAGGCCGCCGCGACCCTCGAGATCGTGGGGGCGAGCCTCCGCGCCACCTCCTGGAACATCGACGCGATCGGGGTCGATCTCGAACGCATGGCTCCTCCAGCGCCGTGGGTGCAGCAGGATCCCGCCGACCGCCTCTACGCCGATGCTCGCGCGGCGCTGAACCGGGGCCGGAACGCCGACGCCGCCACGCTCTTCGCCGACGTCTACAGGAAGTACCCGCGCTCCGCGTACGCCGCCGACGCCTACTACTGGCAGGCCTACGCGCTGAGCAAGCGCGGTGGCGGTGAATCCCTCCGCCAAGCGCTCGAGGTGCTGACCCTGCAAAAGGAAAAGGCGCCTAACGCCAGTACTCGGCGGGACGCCGACAACCTCTATACCCGGATCGAGGGCGAGCTCGCCCGCCGAGGCGATGCCGACGCCGCCGGCAACATCGCTCGGCGCGCCGCCACCGCGGTGGCGCCGGTGGTCGCCCCGACGCCCCCGACCCCGGTTACGCCGACAACGGCGCCGGCACTCCCGACGAGGTCGAGCCGCTCCTCGCGGCGCAGCGACCGGTGTGATGGCGACGACGTCCAGACCGAAGCGCTCAACGCGCTGATGCAAATGGACGAAGACCGGGCCCTCCCGATTCTCAAGAAGGTGCTTGCCCGGCGCGACCCCGGCTCCGAGTGCCTTCGGCGGAAGGCGGTCTTCATCATCTCGCAGCACGAGGGCAGCGAAACCGAGCGAACTCTCCTGGACGCGGCGCGGAACGATCCCGACCAGGAAGTGCGCGAGCAGGCGGTCCAATGGCTCTCGCAGGTCGACTCGCCCGGCGCGGTCGCGGCGCTCGACTCGATTCTCCGCAGCCCCGGCACCGAGCCGGCGCTCCGGGACAAGGCGGTCTTCGCTCTTTCGCAGCAGGATTCGCCGAAGGCCCGTCAGGCGCTCAAGGACTTTGCCCTCCGGCCCGGCGCCCCGGAAGAGGCCCGGAAGAACGCGATCTTCTGGATCGGCCAGGGCGACGACCCCGATCGCCTCGGCTTCCTACAATCCATCTTCGCGCAGCTCAAGACCTCGGGCGCGCGCGAGCAGGTGATCTTCTCGGTGTCGCAGATCGACAACCGGGAGAGCCAGCGCTGGCTCATCCAGATTGCCAGCGACGGAAATGAGGAGATCGAGCTCCGCAAGAAGGCGCTCTTCTGGGTGGGGCAGTCGGATATCGCGGTCACCGAGCTCTTCTCGCTCTACGAAAAGATGCCGAGCCGGGAGATGAAGGAGCAGATGATCTTCGTCTACTCCCAGCGCGACGAGAAGGCGGCGGTGGACAAGCTCATGCAGGTCGCGCGGAGCGAGACCGACCGCGACCTCCGCAAGAAGGCGATCTTCTGGCTCGGCCAGTCCGACGACCCGCGTGCGGCGGAATTCCTCGCCTCGCTGCTCGAAAAGCCGCCCGAGGCGTAAGATGCGCGCCCTCTCCCTGGTAGCGGCGGCAATGCTGCTGGAGTGCGCCCCCGCCGCGGCGCAGAATGCGCTCCTCGACCGGATCCGCCGGGTCGAGGAAGGGGTGGTTCGGCTGAGCTACGCGTTTCGGGACGGAATCTGCGGCGACGGCGCGACCTTCATCCGCGACCACGCCCGCGGCGAGG
>JABFSM010000344.1 GCA_013140635.1 Gemmatimonadales bacterium | reverse complement strand
GTCCGGAGGACCAGCTCCTCCGCGCCCGCCGCGGCGCGCCAGCCCGCCGCCGCGCCGACGGAGCCTAACGCCCTTTCGAGGTTGCCCTCCTCTTCGGCCAGCGCCAGCACCGCGACCCCGATCTCGCTCCGCACGTGATGAATCCAGGTCCCTTCCGAGGTGGCGAGCCAGGTCTCCACCACCCGATCGTGCAGGGAAATCCGTCCGCCGGTAATCCGGCGGTCCGCCCCGAAGAGAAGGGCGGCGAGCGCCTCGGCGCGCTGCCGCTTCTCCGCCAGCGGCACTTCGCGGGGGTCGTCCACGAGGGGGGCCGGCGAGTCGAGTTCCTGCACCGCGATCGGCGCCAGGCCTACCGGGTGCCGTGAATTGGCGGCGAGCGCGAGCTCGTGCGCCCGGTGCACCGGAAGATCGAGACGGTCTTCGCCCGAGAAGCCGACCTCACCCCACCCCGTTCCGGGCGAACGACATCGCACGAAGCCGCCGGTCTCGATCGAGACACCGGCCGACTCCACGTCGCGCCCGCGCGCAAAGACGCCGGTCGACCAGACCCGGCGAAGGCGGAGCTCGGTGTATTCCGCCCGAGAGCGCCCGAGGGCGTCCTGGAGCCGATCCTTCACCGCGTGCTCTGGAGATACTTGGCGTAGTCCGGCCGCGTCACCAACTGGCCGTTCTCGACCACCTCCCGGTCCCACGGCAGGATGATGAACTTGTCGGTCTCGAACGAGTAGAAGTCGGGCGCATATGGCCCGGTCTTGAACGACACGGCGGTGCGGACCTCGGCGGGCTTACAGCCGTTCACCTCGTTGAGCGCAAGGCGAATGGTGTGGCCGGTGTCGCAGGTCTCGTCGACAATGAGCACCCGACGGCCCTTGATCGTCGAAGGAGGGCCGGCAATGACCACGGGGAGGGCGCCGGCCGCCTTCCGAGTTACCACCATCGACGCAAACTCCCGCTCCAGAAGGGCCGCGATGACCACGCCGGGGATCACCCCCGCCTTGGCCACCCCCAAGATGACCTCGGGGTCATAGTCCTTGGCGACCTTGAGGGCCAGGGCACGGCACAGCTCGCCGAAGAACGGCCAGTCGATTTCAAGGACGCCTCGGGTGGTGGGCGGAATGGCACGGCGCATGGCGGGACTCCGGCTGAGGCGTCCAAAAGGTGGGAGGTTCGAGACGAACGTAAACCCCGGAAGCTGGTGGGGGCAAATGCGTTGCCTTGTTCCGGCGGATGTTATAGTATAAGACAGAGTAGTGCAGTTGGTGCCCACCTTCCGCCGGGAGAAGCACCCCAACCGATGAGTTTCTGGGACCGGCTCAAATCCGCCCTCTCATCGCCCGACGAAGCAGCCCGCCCGAAGCGCCTGGATTATCTCAACGAGGCGCTCGCGCTGGAGCGGCAGGGCGACTTCACGGCGGCAATCACTTCCTATCGCCTTGGGCTGCGCGACAATCCGCGCGACCCTCGTATTCTCCAAAACATGGCGATCGCCTTCACCAAGACGGGGCAACCGGACGAGGCCATCCGGCATTACCGCCGCGCCTTAGAGCTCGATCCGACCCTGACCGGGGCGCACTACGGCATCGCCTTTCTCCTCCTCAAGCGCGGCGAGAACAGCGATGCGGCGCAGCATCTTCGCGCATTCCTCGGCCGGCCCCCGAAAGGGCAGGACGCCGATCGCTGGATCGGTCACGCGGAGGCCACGCTGCGCGAAATCGAAGACGCGGCGTCGGCCGAAGGGGCCGAGGCGACGGGCACGGCGTGACCCCCCTTCGGGTGGCGCTCCTGGCCGCCTTGGCCGCCGCCTGCGGCGATATCCCGACCACTTCCGAAGGCGTCGCGTACCTCGAACTTCGTCCTCCCTCTCCCCTGACCGTTCGGGTCGGCGATACCCTCCACTTCTCGGCACGTGCCCTCGACCCCGCCGGCGATCCGATTCCCGACGTGACCATACGCTGGTTCACCCCCGATACGACGCTCACCGTCGGCGAGCTCACCGGGGCGGTGGTCGGGGCGTTTGCCGGGAGTGGCCGAGTCCAGGCGGTCATCGGCTCGGGTGAAATCGTCTCCGAGTTCATCACGGTGACGGTGACCGATCCCCCTTTGCCATCTCTCCGTCGGTGAGCTCGGCCCGCACTCTCAACGACATCTTCTTCGGCGCAAGCGACCGCTTCCAGCAACGGCCAGCGGCGCTTCGATACAAGCACGCGGGAGAGTGGATTTCGATCGCCCACGCCGATTTCCACGAACGGGTCCACGCGGCCAGCGCCGGACTGCTCGACCTCGGCGTGGTCCCGGGCGACCGAGTGGCGCTACTCAGCGAGAATCGGCCCGAGTGGGCGATGACCGACTTTGCCTGCCTCGCCGCCCGTTGCACCGACGTCCCGGTCTACCCGACCCTGCCGGCCAAGCAGATCGAGTACATCCTCCGAGACTCCGGCGCGGTGGCGATCTGCCTGTCGACCGGCGTGCAGCTCGAGAAAGTCCGCGAAATCCGGGCTCATCTTCCCGCGCTCAAGCACATCATCACCTTCGACCGGGAACTCGAAGGTCCCGACCTGATTTCGTTCGGCGCCTTGCTCGACCGCGGCCGTAAGGCAACCGCCCGGTGGCCGCGCTGGCGGGAGGATGCGCTCCAGGCCACTCCGGACGATCTTGCGACCATCATTTATACCTCGGGAACGACCGGCGACCCGAAGGGGGTCATGCTCACGCACGGGAACATCACCTCCAACGTGGTGGCCTCGATCCCCGCGCTCACCGTCACCGACAGCGACGAGTGCCTCTCGCTCCTGCCGCTCTCCCACATTTTCGAGCGGATGGCGGGACACTACCTGATGTTCGAGGCCGGGGTCGTCATCAACTATGCCGAGAGTATCGACGCCGTCGCCGGCAACCTGATGGAGGTCCGTCCGACGGTCTGCTGCGCGGTGCCGCGGTTGTACGAAAAGATCCATGCCCGGGCACTCGAAGCGGCCTCCAGCGGGCCCGCCATCCGGAAAAAGATCTTCTTCTGGGCGCGGCGGGTCGGGGATCAATGGGCCGATCGCGCTCTGGCGAAGAAGAGCATTCCATTCGACCTCGCCTTTGCGCGCTGGATAGCCGACCGGCTGGTCTTTTCGAAGATTCGCGCGCGAGTCGGTGGCCGGCTTCGATTCTTCGTCTCCGGCGGTGCGCCGCTCTCTCCCGAGATCGCGAAGTTCTTCTATTCGGCCGGGGTGGTGATCCTCGAAGGGTACGGCCTCACCGAAACCTCTCCCGTCATTGCGGTGAATACGCTGGAGCAGTTCAAGATCGGCACGGTGGGCCGCCCGATCCCGGGGGTGGAGGTGAAGATCGCCGACGACGGGGAGATACTGACCCGCGGCCCCCATGTGATGAGAGGGTACTACAACAAGCCCGAGGCGACCCGTGAGGCGATCGACCCGGAGGGCTGGCTCCACACCGGCGATATCGGGATCCTCGACGTGGAGGGATTCCTCAAGATTACCGACCGGAAGAAGGACCTGATCGTTACCGCCGGTGGAAAGAAGGTCGCGCCGCAGCCGATCGAGGGGCTTCTGAAGCTCAACAAGTTCATGAGCAATGCCGTCGTGCTCGGTGACCGCCGGAAGTTCCCGATCGCCCTTCTGGTGCCGAATCTCGAGCGCCTGGAGCAGTGGGCAAAGACGGAAGGGCTCCGCTGGACCACGCGTGAGGAGCTGGTCCGTCTGCCCCAAATCCGCGAGCTCCTGGAAGCCGAGGCGAAGCACACCCTTCGCGACCTGGCGCAGTACGAGATGCCGAAGCGGTTTCTCATTCTTCCAAGGGACTTTTCCATCGACAGCGGCGAGCTCACCCCCAAGCTGTCCGTCAAGCGCAAAGTGGTGGAGCAGAACTACGCCGATCAGATCGAGGCGGTGTATGCAGAGGCGGAGGTGCACAACCCGCACGGGGGGCAGGCGTCCGAGGCCTAGCTCAAGGAGCGGCCCTCCGATGCGACCGCACCGGGCCGGGCACGGCGGCCCGAAGCTCATCGAGCAATCGCTCCAGCTTTCCGGACAATTCTGATTCCGCTTCGACCTTCCCCAGCCCTCGGCTGAGAAGCGACACCAGGAGCGTATTGAGCGAGACGTCCTCCCCCTCCGCTTGATGTACCGCGAGGGCATGCAAGGCCTTTGGCATGCGGAGGCGGATCTGGCCGCTGTATTCCGAAGCCCTCCGCGGCGAGGGAAGTGGACGATTTTCTTCCTCGAAAGCTTCGAACGCCATCGTTAGGGCTTCGCCGAGGTCCGCCAGTGCCCGCGATGAATCGTTCGAGACTCCCGAAAGGCCCGGAAACTCGGGGGAGGTGGCCACGTATGCCCGATCCTCCTCACTCCAGACGATCGCCACACTGTAGGTGCGGAACCGCTTCACCGCCCACCACCCCCTTCCAATTGCTCGACCGCGGTGAGGAGCTGTCTCACCTGATACGTCTTCGCCATGCCGCCGTGGTCGGGCTGGAAGTTCATCATGACGCGAAGGCCGGAACGCTTGTAGAGCCGATGGGATCCCCTTTGGCGTGCCAGGACAAACCCAAAGCACTCCGCGAGGGCACAGACGTCGTCGAAACTGACAGAGGCAGGTTGAACTCGAGCTCGGGCAAGGAGCTCACGGCACTTGGCCATCTGGCTCGTGGCTTTTTCCAATTCGGGTTACGAAGGATGGATTGATCGCTCATTGGCGAATGGTACCACTTGTGGTACCATTCGTCAACGATCGAAGCTCCGGAGACTGCCTCGCACAACTGAAATTTCGACGCCTCAGCATACTCTCCAGCTGGATCCACCCGGCACCAAATTCACGCACGCGCCTAGAGTTCCGCCGCGATGTAACGGACTTGTAACGGCCCCTCCGGCAGGTATCTTTGGGACCGGTTTCCCCTTCCATCTGGAGCCAGGGCGTGCGCCTTCTCCCCCGCGACGAGCGGTTCTTCGACCTCTTTACCTCAGTTGCAACCCTGAACGTCGAAGCGGCCCGGAACCTTCTGGAGCTGTTCAAAGCGGAGCCGAGCCGTCGGGGTCACCTGGTCGAGAGCATCAAGCGGCTGGAGCATCAGGCCGATGGGATCACCCACGAACTGGTGACCCGGCTGGACCGCAGCTTCATCACCCCGCTCGATCGTGAAGACATCCACCTCCTCGCCTCTCGGCTCGACGACGTGCTCGATCGGATCGACGGAACCGCTCGCCGGACCGCAATCTTTCGGGCCGAGGCTTCGCCCGAGGGCGCGGTCATGCTCGCCGACGTCATCGCCCGCGCCACGGAGCAGCTCCTCAACGCCGTCAAAGTGCTGGAGAACGGCAAGGCCCCGGTGGTCATCGCCGCCTGCGTCGAGGTGAAGCGGCTCGAGGAGGAGGGAGACGCCGTCTACGCCGAGTGGCTGGGTCGACTCTTCGATGGAGAGAAGGACCCGATCGCGCTGATGAAGTGGAAGGAGATCTACGATACACTGGAAAAGACTCTCGATCAGGCGGAAGACGTCGCGAACATCCTCGAGTCCATCGCGATCAAGCACTCCTGACCATGTCGAGCACGGTTCTCTTCATCCTGTTCATCATCGGCTTTGCGCTGATCTTCGATTTCATCAACGGGTTTCACGACAGCGCCAATTCGATCGCGACGGTGGTTGGAACGCGGGTGCTCTCGCCCGGGGTGGCGGTGCTCTGGGCCGCGTTCTTCAATTTCGTCGCGGCCTTCCTGGTAGGTACAGCGGTGGCAAAGACCATCAGCAAAGGCCTGGTGCACCCCGAAGTCGTCGACGCGAATGTCATTTTGGCGGCCCTGATCGGCGCCATCGCCTGGAACCTCATTACCTGGTGGCTCGGCCTGCCGACGTCGAGCTCTCACGCGCTGATCGGGGCGTTCGGCGGTGCCGCCGTGGCCAAGGCGGGAAGTGGAGCGCTCATCGCGGCAGGGTGGCTCAAACCGGTGGCGTTCATTCTCATCTCGCCGCTGGCCGGCATGATGGCGGCGCTCGGGCTTACGGTAGGGGTCTCTTGGCTGGTGCACAAACTCCCCGCCGCGAAGGTCGACCGTGCGTTCAAGAAACTGCAGCTGCTCTCCGCGGCGGCCTTTTCGGTAAGCCATGGGGCCAACGACGCGCAGAAGACGATGGGGATCATCGTCGGGCTGCTGGTTGCCACCAAGGCGAACTTTGCCGGTGCCACCGACTGGACCCGCCATCTCTACATCGAAAGCGCGGACAAGATCCCTCTCTGGGTAGAGCTCTGCGCCTACACCGCCATCGCCCTCGGCACGGCGCTGGGCGGGTGGCGGATCGTGAAGACGATGGGAACGCGCATTACCAAGCTCCGGCCGTTCGGCGGCTTCTGCGCGGAAACGGGCGGGGCCGGCGCGATCTTCGTGGCCTCGGCGTTGGGTATTCCGGTCAGTACGACGCACACGATCACCGGCGCCATCGTCGGCGTCGGGGCTGCTACGCGGTTGTCCGCGGTACGCTGGGGGGTGGCGGGGAAGATCGTGTGGGCGTGGATAATTACGATACCGATGGCGGCAAGTATTGCGGGGCTGTCGTATATCTTGCTGCGGTGAGAGGGAAGAGGGAAGAGATCTAGAACGCCGCAACCGCTTCCCTCCTCCCTCCTCCCTCTTCCCTCTTCCCTAACTACCGCATCCCTCCCCGCGCAAAACCACCTCGCACCCCGATCGGCGGTACCAGACGGTTGACCGCCGTTCCGACGCGCGGACGAAGATCGCACTTGTCATCGATGCCGCCCATCCCTCCGCGGATGATGATCGACGGTCCGCGGCTTCCACCGTAATCGTGCCCGATGTGCGGATTCCCACCGAGTGACGTCCCCGCGGCGACGTGTATGGGCGTGGCCTCTTCAATCGTCCCGGTCGGCGCGAGATAGACCGTGTGAGACTCCGGAATCGGAACCGACTCGAGCGGCTGCTCGACTTCGGCCGAGACGGTGGGGAAGACCGCCGGAGCCTCGGCGAGCGCTTCGACCAGAACCGCCGCGGCGCTCCGTACTTGCACCGTCCGGGGCGCCGCGGGGGCAACTTTGGCGGCGACCGGCCGTCCCGCCTCGAGGTCGGAGGTTACGGGAGCGGCGGCAGCGGCTGGCTCGGCCATTCGAAGATCGCGGGAGGCGGTGGCACCAGAAGGGGCACCGGGCGCGGAACATGCCACAATCCAGACACCGATCACTGCGGCGGCTGCGAAGCGGGTGGGTCGGCCCATTGGCCTCTCCTGCTGCTGGGGTGACAGATTCAATGTACTGCGGAGTCCGATTCCTGGCAGGACTCGCATTTGCCGCGCCACGGTATCGGACCCCCTTTCCGCTGGAAGGACCACAGATTCCACCAGAACGGCCGTCACCGAAATGGGACACCTGTGTCCCTATCTGTCTCCAAAGGTGGACATGATCGCAACCACGAGGGCGGGTCCGATTCAGTTGGCGGTGACTCTCATGCTCCTGGGGGCGTGCCAGTCAGGAACGGCCTATCCACCAGGGAGTGACGCCGCGCTCGCCGATACGCTTAAGGGTCGGATTGCTGAGGGGTACGACTTCACTCGACCGGGAGCGGCCGAGCGGATGAGTGACTTGTATCCGGACACTGGGCAAGTGGTTTCCGCGAGCGGCGGGAATATCATCGCCTCGGCCGACTCTCTCCGAGCCGGCATAGCGACGTTCTGGCAGAGCGTCGGGCAGAACATGCGCAACCCGAAATGGGTTTGGGGGGATGTCTACGTGGAGCGGCTGGGCAACGACGCGGCGGTGCTCACGGGGACCTGGTCGATCCCTCATATCGCGCCAACCGGTCAGCCTCATGTCATTCAGGGGGCGTGGACGGCGGTCTTCCGGCGAATCGGCGGCAGATGGATGATAGTAGCGGAGCACCTCTCCTCCCCGCCGAGCGGGCGGTAGACCGGCCCCCTTGCCTAGCGGCGAGCCGCGCTCACGGCCGCTTGTACGCCTCCACCATCTGCCGGAGAGACTCGCCGGCGGCGAGCCGCGTATACCAGCGCGCCGTGAAGAACCAATCTGCAAAGATCCGATCGCTGGCGGGATTGGCGGCCCGAAACGCCGCAACCAGATCCGCGCTGGTGGCGCCGGTGCGCCAATACCGCTGATAGAAATCTCGATAGACGCGATCGAAAGCGTCGGCCCCGAGCACCTGGTGGAGCGCGTGGAACATGAGCATGCCCACCACGTACGAGCGGCCGGTAAGTCCCGCCTTACCGTACCCCGCGAAAGGCGTGTCGCTGCAAGGCTGTGGCGGCGCGCAACGGCGCAGGAGAGACTGGACGGACCGCCCGAGTTGCGGCTCCCACTCCGCCCACCCATCGAGATCCGCCGCCATCCGCCATTGCAGGAAGGTGGCGAGCCCCTCATTCCATCTCGGCGATGGGCGCTCGAGGTCGGGCACGTTCCAGAGGTGCGAGATCTCGTGGTAGAGCTGCTGGAGCTCCGCGCGATCGCGAAACGCATCCGCCGTTTGCAGGATACCGGCCGTAAGGCTGGCCTGCGATCCGAAGCCCTCCGGGATTTCCATGACCGCCAGCTGAGGAGCTCGGCCCAAGGGGCCAAACCACTGCGCATAGCGCTCCAGCGCTCCGGAGACGGCCCGTTCGACCATCTGGGCACCGGCGGAGTCAGCCGGGAAATAGTGGATCCGTGCGGCGGGGCTTTCGATCACCCGGTACGGCGCGATCGTGATGTTGAGAAAGGGCACCGGGTCGGTGCTGCGATAACTCCATGTGGTCAGGGAATCCGCTTGGACACGCCCCCCCGGCACACCGCCCATCGCCACCACGAGGCCGCTCGGCACGGTCACCCGCGCGGCAAAGGCGAAAGGGTCTCGGATAATCGTGCGGTTGACCCTCCAGGAGGGCACTCCAAGCATCGGAAAGGCATAAGCATCCTCCCGGATGATCGTGAAGTCCCGACTGACATGGTCTTGGATGTATAGCGAGCCCGTCTCGGTGTATCCGACCAAGATGCCGCGATAGTGCACCACAATGGCCAGCGAATCGCCCGGTGGGATCGGGCGAGGGGAGGTCACGACGACGGCATTGACCTGGCGGACCGAGTCATCTTGGAAAACTACGATCTGTTGGCCGAACGGCAGATCCGCGCCGGAGGCTGCTCGAACCCGTGAAACGGTCATGAGCCGGTTGAGGAGCAGGGGGATCTGGGTCACCGGTCGATCTGACCCGTTGCGCAGTTGCAGGGTGGCGGTGCCGCCGACGGTGGCCTGTCCGTAGTCGACCTGGAGCTCCAATCCAAGGCGAGTCAGCACAAGGGGCACATCGTCAGGAATGGGCCCCCTGCCCGGCGCCGCCGCTGCCAGAACCGTTGCGACCAGGACCGATACACCTCGAATCTTGCGAGTCATCGTGGTCCCTCTCTGAAATCGGCGAGGTTCGGGGGATTAGAGACCCGATCCGGCGCTGGTGTTGGAAGCCGAGTCGTCCGGCCTCGAAAGACCACGATACGCTAGTGCGCCGTTCATGAAGCGACCCTGAAGCGACCGTGAGGACCCGGACCGGACGGTCGCGATCGGCTCCCTCGATCTTGAGATGCCGGTGCGGCAGGGCGTACATTCCTCCTCATGCTCTCCCGACGACGCTTTCTCGGATCGACCGGCTTGGCGGGGCTGGGACTCGCGGCCCCCAGCCTCTCCCCCGCCCCGCGGCGAAACGAACTCCAGAATCCCCCGCCGCTCAACCGCCCATCGGGGCCCGCCGACCAGGTCGCGCGCGACGAGGCATACTGGGGGCGCGTTGCGGCCAACTATCGGGTCTCGGGAGCGTACACGAATCTCGAGGCCGGCTACTTTGGGATGATGGCGGGACCGGTCCTTGCGGCGTATCACCGCCACATCGACCGAGTGAACCTGGAGAGTTCCTTCTATGCCCGCCGCGGCTACGATGCCGACCTGGAGGCGGCCCGCGCGCGGGTGGCCGCCTTCCTCGGCGTGGCACCGGCGGAGGTGGCGTTCACCCGCGGTGCCACCGAAGCGCTGCAGTGCCTCATCGGGCAGTACAACCGGATCCGTCCCGGCGATGTGGTGATGTACGCCGACCTCGACTACAACGCGATGCAGTTCGCGATCAACTGGCTGGTCGAGCGGCGCGGCGCGACGGTGGCCCGCCTGGTGATTCCGGAGCCCGCCACCCGCGCCAACGTGCTGGCCGCCTACGCCGAGGCGCTGGAGGCGAACCCGCGGGTGCGGCTCCTGCTCCTCACCCACCTCAACAACAAGACCGGGCTCATTCTCCCGGTGCACGAGATCGCCGGGATGGCTCGGGCTCGTGGGGTCGACGTGGTGGTGGACGCCGCCCACTCCTTCGGGCAGGTGGAGCTGAAGGTGGGCGACCTGGGCGCCGACTTCGTCGGATGTAATCTCCACAAGTGGTTGGGCACGCCGGTGGGAGTCGGCGTGATGTACATCAAGGAGGGGCGCCTCGGCGACGTCGACCGGATGTTTGCCGATGAGAGCGCGCCGGCCACGAGCATTCAGAGCCGTATCCACACCGGCACCGCCAACTTCGCAAATTTCCTGACCGTTCCCGCCGCGCTCGACTTTCACGAGGCGGTGGGGCCGGCCCACAAGGCGGCAAGACTGCGCTATCTCCGCGACCGGTGGGTCCGCGAGGTGCGGGCGACCAACGGCATCGATCTGCTCACCCCCGACGATCCCGGCCTCGTTGCCGCAATCACGTCGTTGCGGGTCCATGGCCGGACCGGCAAGGCGGAGAATCAGGCGGTGGTGGCCGAACTCTTCGATAGACACCGGCTCTTCACCGTCTGGCGAACCGGGTTGGCCCGCGGCGATTGCGTGCGGGTAACGCCGGCGCTCTACAACACGCCGGCCGACGCGGAGCGGCTGGCCGCGGCGCTCAAGGAGATCGCGAGGCGCGGGTGAGGATATCGCCGATTCGGTCGTTTCGTCTCCGGTTGCAGCCCCGAAGCCCGGACCAGTGGTTTGCGCTGGGCTTCATTCTGCTGCTCGTCGGATTCTTCTTCACGCTGCTTCTTTCGCCGAGCGGCGTCGGGCGCGGCGGCAGATGACCTACGCCATCGGCGTCACCTTTCTTACTCTCAGTCTCCTAGCGCAGGCCCCGGCCTTCACCTTTGCCGGCGTCGGGCTCCGTTCCGATTTCAAGGCGGTCGCGGCACGCTACCCGCATTCGGTTCCACAGGATCAATACATCTCCCTCGCTCGCCAAGACATTCACGATCATATCTCGGCCATCGGGGTGTCGGGCTCAGGAGAGACGCGGCGAGTGCGCATTTCGTTCGAGATCACGCCGGACGGCGGGCGCCCCGCCTACCCGTCCTGCGCCGAGATCGAGGCCAAGCTGGTAAAGGCGTATGGCCCTCCCCATGAGATTCACCGATTCTCCGAGGAAGCCTCGCCGAGAGCCGATCGCATTTGGCGCTCGACGACCGAACAGCTCATCCTCATCTGCTTTCAGGCACCGCAAGGTGGCCGGCTATTCGCCGAAGCGGTTCAGATCACCCCTCGATAACAGAGTACCATGAGACAGCGCCTCTCCGTAGCCCTCGTCGCGATGGCCGCCGCAGCTTCGCTTGCCGCCCAACAGCCGACCACCCCAGGTCAGATTCGGCCGCGGCCGGCCGAGGGGCGCGACCCGGAGTTTCCACCGCCTAACATACGAGAATACAAGCCTCGTTCGACCCTCGTGGTTCCGGCCCACCCGGTGCCCCGGCCCAAGTTCCCGACTATCGATTTTCATGGGCACCCGACGCCGCTGACCACGCCGGAGAGTATTAACCGCGTTGGGGAGGCGATGGACTCCCTCAACCTGCGCGTGATGGTCAACGCCAGCGGCAGCTCGGGCGACCGGCTGAAGCAGCAGATCGCGGCGGTCGCGGCGAGCAAGTACAAGGGTCGTTTCGTCATGTTTACGACCCTCAACCTCCAGGATGTGGGGCCGGGATCGGGGGCGCGGCTCGCCGCCCAGCTCGAGGCGGATGTCGCGGCCGGTGCCGTCGGCATCGGCGAGATCGGCAAAGGCTTCGGGCTTTCCGCCCGGAAGGCCGACGGCACCCGGCTCAAGTTGGACGATCCGGAACTCGACCCGGTTTGGGAGACCGCCGCACGCCTTAAGATTCCGGTGTTCATCCATGTGGCCGATCCATCGGAGTTCTTCGAGCCGCTCGATTATCGCAACGAGCGCTGGCTCGAGCTGGCCCTCTATTCGGGCCGGCGCTACCAAGATCGGACCAGGTTTCCGTCGTTCGAAGAATTGATGGCGGAGCGGAACCGGCTCTTCGCGAGACATCCCAAGACGACCTGGGTCATCGCGCACCTGGGGTGGCATGCAAACGACCTAGCCCGCCTCGGCCGGATGTTCGATAGCCTGCCGAACCTCTATAGCGAAGTGGGCGCTATCCTCTACGACCTTGGCCGGCAACCGCGCGCCGCCAGAGAGTTCTTCGTCAAGTACCAGGACCGCCTGCTCTTCGGCAAGGACAGCTTCCAGCCCGACGAGTATCCGTACTATTGGCGAGTGTTCGAAACCTTCGACGAGTATTTCGACTACTATCGCGACTACCACGCCTTCTGGAAGCTCTATGGGTTGGGGCTTCCGGACGCGGTCCTGAAGAAGCTCTACTACGGCAACGCCCTCAAGATCACGCCGGGGATTCCGCGGAGCGGATTTCCGTGAGCGTGAGACGGTGAATCCGGAACCTGACACCTCGCGTACGGCCATGCAGGGGATGGCGAATTGTGCGGATCACGCGACGCCTCTTCCAATGCCAAAGCACAGCTAGGGAAAGGAGCATTTCATGGACGCTCAACTCCTCAATCGCCGCCTTGCCCGGACAGTGGCCGGCATGGTCCTGACGATTGCCGCATGTGGTTCCCCTGATGTCACAAGTGCTCCGGCGCCTCCCCCACCTCCGCCGCCGGCTGCCGTCCCCACCGTCATCGGGCTCGGACTTCGGCCCGCCTTCCCCGTGCGGATCTCGGTCGGTGACTTCTTGGGTGTGACCGCCGACCTCCGAGGCGTTTCGGGCGAGCGGTTGCCGCTTCGTCCAGGGGTCACATACCGAAGCAGCGCACCGGACATTGCCTCGGTCTCCTCCGACGGCATCGTGCAGATTCTGAGCGGCGGTGAGGCCACCATCACCGCATCGTTCGACACATTCGTCAGTAACGGCGTTCTCGTCGTTGCACAAGTGCCTAGCGGTTCCTTCCGTATCACCTTGGCATACGCCGACGATGTGCCGGCCAGATGGCGGGAGGCGCTGGAGTCCGCCGCCCGCCGATGGGAGCAAGCCGTCGCCGGCGAGTTACCCCCGGTCGAGCTCAATACCACGGGCGGCGACTGCCCAACCCCGCCGGGAGAACCCACGTCGCCTCCACTTCACCACACGGAGCGCGGCGTTCACATCTATGTGGGGCAGTCCGGTAGGTTTCCACCGGGAGCCCCCCAGGAAGCGATCGGCGGGCCCTGTATCAACCGGCCACTTCCGACACCGACGACGATTCTGGGTACGATTTCTCTGAATCGCGCCCACCCGGCGGCAACCATCACCTCAGAGCGCTTGCGCTTTCTCGCGGTCCATGAAATGGGGCACGTACTCGGATTGGTCGGGGTCATCCAAGGCCCGCAGGTCCCTTGGTTCAGCTCTGTAACCGGCATCTATCGCGGACCGATGGCGATCGAGGGGTGGCGACGGGCATTCGGAAACGCTCCCATCGAGATCTACGAACGGGGCGGAGCCCATTGGGGCCCCATGCTCTTGAACGACGTTATGCTCGGCTCGCTGTTTCCCGAAATTTCCCTGGTCTCCGTTGGGGCGCTGGCCGATCTCGGATTTCCGATCGCGTGGACGGGGGTAGGAATCTACTGACCCGGCAGACTCGCCTCTCGATGCGTTAGGATGTGCGCCTTCCCACCCAGCATCCGTCGGTTCGCGCCAGGACTTCAACGCCGCCCGGCGGCTCCCCCCCTTCCGCCACGATTCGGAGGCCTGGAAGGACCGCGCGCACTCCGTCGGCCGCCCACCTCGAGTCAACGGCCAGATCCCTCCCCAGGACCACGCCCCGCATACTCGAAGAGTTCAATGGAAAGATCCCCGCGCGGAGCACGCTCGCCTCTGGCGAATCGGGAGTGCCGATGGGCGGGTTGATGAGTACGAGGCGCACCCCGGGCTGTCGCGCCACGAGCTCCGAGGCAAGGGCCGTCGCGGCGCCGGCCAGCGCCACGTAGCCTCCCGGGCCGCCGAGCCCCAGGAAGGCATGGACGGCATCGGCGGTGAGGGTGGTCGCGTCGGCGGCGGGCATTCCGCTCCCGAAATCGGCCACCCCATCCGTCAGCTCGACCACGCGCCCGCAGACCGGGCACCCCAGCGTTCCAGTCACCACGCGACGGCCATCCATGGTCCCGGGAAGGAGGACCAGGAAGCTCTCGTCATGGCCGACGGTACAGCGGAGGTGATCGGTGAGCTCGATGAACATCCCAGTCATTGCGAGGGGGCAAAGCCCCTGCGGCAATCTCGCGTGAGGGTCAGATTGCTTCGCCCGCTGCGCGGGCTCGCAATGACAGGAGCGGCTGCGCGGGCTCGCAATGACGGGCCGGGGCCTTAGGACGCCGGCCCCAGACGCAGCCAGTCGACATCCACATGCCCCGGCAGCGTCGCGATCCAGCGCACCGCTTCCGCCACATCTTCGGCCCGGAGCATCTTGGCTCTTGGCGTAAAACCGGGGCGGGCATCGGGGTCGACCACATCCCACGCGGAAGTGTCGGTCGGTCCCGGGCTCACCAGGGAGCAGCGCACCCCGCTGCCGGCCAACTCGGCGCGCAGCACCTCATGCAGGCCGCGAAGTCCATACTTGGAGGCGGCATAGGCGACGTTGTCGGGAAATCCGACATGATCGGCAATGCTGCCGATCGTGATCAGCCGGCCCCCGCCGGCCTCTCGCATGAGGGGAACAAAGCTCCGCGCCACCAGGAAAGGCGCCACAAGATTGGCCTCCAGCTGACACCGGAACTCCTCGGGTGCGGTGTCCTGAAGGCTCGCGATCGCGAAGGCGCCGGCATTGCTGACGACGATTCGCGGAACGCCGACCGACGAGGTTACCCGGCCAACCAGCTCTTCGACCGCTCGGGCATCGGTAAGATCGCAGGGAACGTCGAGCCGGGTATCGGTCTGCACCGGCGCGAGGCTCCGGGCCACGCGGACCACGACGGCTCCCGCGACACCTAACGCCTCCGCCGCCGCCGCCCCGCCTGCACCAGCCCCAGGAACTC
>JABFSM010000290.1 GCA_013140635.1 Gemmatimonadales bacterium | reverse complement strand
GGGTGGCGCCTCGGCCGATGACGCGGGGGGCGCCGGCGGATTCCACGAAGCGGTAGCGTCGAGAGAGGGTCAGCCGAGACGGGGAAGGAAGACCGTCACGCTCCCCTCGGGAGGGATGCGCCGCACATAGGCGAACCGCGCTCCCGCAACCGTGAATCGTTCGTCGAGACGCCGGAGCAGGTGGACGGCCGGGAGGGCCCCGTCAGGCCACTTGGCATCGGGACCGAGGTCGGTCTCCCCTTTCACGGTCATCGCCACGTATTCCCCAGGGGCGGGGCTCTGGATCTCGCCCGGCGGGCATTCCACATCGGCCTCGACCACGACGTTCGACACCGCCAGGGTCAGCTCTCCCAACGTTCCTCCGCCGCTCAGCGCGGCGGCAATCAGCTCGCCCAGCAAGGGCAGCACCCGTGCGTCGGTGTCGGCCACCCAGATCTCGGGGGGCCGCTCGGTCCGCATGAAGCCATGGGCGCGGAGAAGGGCTTCGAATCGCAGAGCCATCACCCAATATAAGTTCCCGCCCCTGCTAGTTTTCAGCATGCCATTCTCCGAAGCGATCCTCCTGGCCCTCTCGGCGATCCGGACGAGCAAGCTCCGCTCGTTCTTCACCGTGCTCGGGATCATCGTCTCGGTGGGGTTTCTGGTGGCGGTGGTCGGCATCATTCAGGGCATGAACGCCTACGTCCGCGACAACCTCCGCGGCGCCATGATCGGCACCAACTCCTTCCAGGTCCGCCGGTCCCCCATTGCGATGGGCTTCTTCGACGATTCGACGGTCCGGGCCATCAGCATGCGCCCGATCCTCTCCAAGGAAGACGCCGAAGCAGTTAGGCGGTCGCTCCCGGAAGCGGCGGCGGTGTCGTATCAATCGGGGTGGCCGCCGCCCAGCACCGACATCACCTACCGCAACCGAACCGTCGGCAGCGTGGTCGTCTTCGGGGTGAGTCCGGAGTACCAGACGGTGCAGGACTACGTCTTCGAGGCGGGAGAGCCGCTGGCGCAACCCGACGTCGACGGCCGGCGGCTGGTAACGGTGATCGGCGCGGAAATCGCGGAAAAGCTCTTCGACCGGCCGGAAATCGCCCTCGGGAAGCGGATCCGGATTGCCGGCACCGAGTTCGTCATCAAGGGGGTGACCAAGAAGAAGGGCCGCGTGCTGGGGCAATCGTTCGACGCCTTCGCCCTCCTGCCGATTTCGAGCTTCGAGGCGATCTACGGCCGCCGCCTCACGACCACCGTGTCGATCAAGATGGCCGATGCCACCGACCTCCCCGCCGCCATGAATCGCGCCGAGGAGGCGATGCGCCTGGCCCACCGGCTTCGCCCCGGCGAACCGAACGACTTCTCGCTCGACAAAGCCGATGCCCTGGTGGCCTTCTGGACCAGCCTGACCAGCGTGCTGTTCACGATCATTCCGGCGGTCGTCTGCATCGGGATCGTGGTCGGCGGGATCGTGATCATGAATATCATGCTGATGTCGGTCACCGAACGGACCCACGAAATCGGCATCCGCAAGTCCCTCGGCGCCCGCCGCCGAGACATCCGCCGCCAGTTCCTGGTCGAGGCGGTCTTCCTCGCCACCCTGGGGGGGGCCCTCGGCGTGGCGGGAGGATGGCTGCTGGCGCAGCTCATCGCCACGATCAGCCCCCTTCCCGCCCGGGTGACCCTCTGGTCGGTAGGGGTGGCTCTGGGGCTCGGCGCCGGCACCGGCATCGTCTTCGGGGTCTATCCGGCCGGCCGAGCGGCCCGGCTCGACCCGATTGCCGCCCTGCGCCACGAGACGTGATGCTCCTCCGCAACCTCGGCGAGGGGTTCACCGTCGCGCTCGACACCCTGCGCGCCAACAAGACCCGCTCGTTTCTCACCATACTGGGCGTGGTCATCGGCGTCTCAACCGTTATGCTCATGGCGTCGATCGTCGGCGGCGTCAAGACCCAAATCTTCAACGCACTCAACGCCGCCTCGCCGAACGCCTTCTACGTGATGCGGTTCTTCTCCCAGAGCCCGCTCAACCCCGACAACCTTCCCTACGAGGTCCGGATCCGGCCGGTGCTCGACGAGGACGATGCCCGCGCCATCGCCCAGGAGGAGAATATCCGGCATGCGGGGCTCTGGCTCCAGTCGTTCAACCGGATCGAGTACCAGGGGGCCAGCTCGCAGGCGGTGCTGATCTACGGTGCCGACGACTCGTATCTGGAGATCAACGGCGGAACGATGCTCGCCGGCCGCCTCTTTACCCAGGGAGAGCTGAGCGGCTCGGCGGACGTGGCCATCCTGGAGGTGGAACTCTCCCGGCGGATCTTCGGCCGGATCGAGCCGATCGGCGAGACGGTGCGGATCGGCGGCAAGCCGTTCCGGGTGATCGGCCTCTGGCAACCTCCCGACAACGCCTTCCAGCCGCCCGGCTTCAGCATCGGCGCCGCGGTCCCGTACAAGGTGGCGAAGTCCGCATTCCGCTACAGCGACACGAACGATCTCTTCATCGTAGTGCTCGGCCGGAACGGCATTTCGGTCGACGACGCGAAGGACCAGGCGACGGTGGCGCTCCGCAAGAAGCGCGGCCTCCGCCCCGGCATGCCCAACTCCTTCGACTTCATCACCCAGGATCAGATCCTCGACACGATGAACGCGCTCACCTCGGTCTTCTTCCTGGTGATGACCGCGATCTCGAGCGTGGCGCTCCTGGTGGGCGGGATCGGCGTCATGGCCATCATGATGGTGTCGGTCACCGACCGCACCCGGGAGATCGGACTCCGCATGGCGGTCGGCGCCACCCGCCGGGAAATCCTCTGGCAGTTCTTGGTCGAAGCGGCCACGCTGACCCTGATCGGCGGCCTGATCGGCATCCTCTTTGGGCTCACCATGGGCGAGGTGGTGAAGCGAATGCTCGCGCTGCAGTCGGGGGTTCCTCTTTGGAGCGCGGTGCTGGCCACGATCGTCTCGATCGGCATCGGCCTCGCCTTCGGGCTCCTTCCCGCCAATCGCGCCTCACGAATGGACCCGGTCGAGGCGCTTCGGCACGAGTAGGGCCGGCGGCGAGCATCCCCGCGCTACATGCTCTTCACGCCGAGCGTAACCACGTCGTCGACCATAACCGTCTCGTGCGTGAAGAACGGCTCGCCGTAGCGAACCCTGATCAGCGAGCCGTAATGGGCGTTCTGGGTTTCGACCAGGCTGTAGAGATCCTGCCCGGTGGGGAAGATCTCGCCGGCGGCCGTGGCCCCGTCGAACTGACTGGCGTAGCACCTGACCGAGGCCAGCTTCCGCTCGAACTGCGCGCTGATGTCCACCACGAAACTCGGCTTGACCGGATCTTCGCGGTATGCCAGGGCGTAGAGAATCTTGTGCGGTCGGTGTGCGGTCCCTCCGGCGGGGTAGCGCGCGAGGCCGGAGAGGAAGCAGGCGTCGCGGCCAAGCTCCGAGGCAATACGATGGTCGGGGTGGCGGCCGACCGGGTATGGAAGGATCACGACCCGCGGGGCGAAGTGCCGGATCGCCTCCACCACGACCCGCCGGGTCTCCTCGTTGTTCTGGAGATGCGCGTCGGGAAGCCCGGCGTTCCGGCGTTCGGCCACACCGAGGATCTTCGCGGCCAGGGCCGCCTCTTCGCCCCGGAGCTCGGCGCTGCCGCGGGTACCGCTCTCTCCCGCGGTCAGGTCGAGAATGCCGGTTGTGTACCCGCTATCGGCGGCCTTGAGCAGGGTGCCGGCGCAGGTCAGCTCGACGTCGTCACGGTGGGCGGCGATGGCCAGCAAGTCGACAGGCATGCCCGAAAAGTATCATGGGCAGGACGAGGCCGCCCCGGTGACCGGCACATCGAGCACTCCCGAACGGACCACATTCCCCTGAGAGGTCACGGTGATGGTGTTGCGATAAGTGCCCAGTTTGTTGATCCGGACCTGGATTCGCGCCGTCCCGTCCGGACCCAGCGACCCCGTGAAGCTCTGGCCCGGGATCACCCCTGAGCCGGTGGTCCCGCCGATCGGGCCCTCGACCGTCATCGAGTAGGTGGCGCCCGGCATCGCGGGGGCGGTGGTAATCCGCTTGCATTCGACCGACTCGACCCCGGGCTGGGTGTGGTTGTACCCGCCGGTTACCGTGGCCGCGAACTGCCTGGCGCAGTTGAAATCGGCCTGCGTGGTTTCGTCCTGTTTCACACGGATGTCTGCTCGAGGCGGAACGCATTGATACTGGTCGTCCGGGACCGCCACGCTTACGGTCGCATTGCCGTTGGGAACCTCGATCTCGTAGACCCCGTCGCTGCCGGTGGTCGTCTCTTCCGAGCTGTCGTCGGTTTCGACGAGAACGCCGATCCCCGGCGCCGGAACCCCATCGACCTTCACAAGGCCGCGGATCAACCCCGGCTTGGCCCTGCACGCGATCCCGGTGAGGAGAAGAAGGACGGCGACGGTCGGAAGCCGACGCGAGCGCGACAGCGGACGATGCGTCATTGCTGAACTCCAAGTTCGGATGTGCTGGCGGTGCGGACGAAGCGGGCTAACTTAGGCGTCGACTCTCATCCCGCTCTCACCTTCCTCTCAGTTCGGTTCGAAACGGCATGTTTACCCTGCGGCTTCTCGGCGGATTGAGCCTCGACGGCCCCAAAGGGCCCGAGCTCGGCCGGGCCACGCAGCGCCGCCGACTTGCCATCCTGGCCATTCTGGCGGGGACGCCCCGGCGAACCTCGAGTCGCGACCGGCTGGTCGCCTTCCTTTGGCCCGAGAGCACTTCGGAGGAGGCCCGTCACCGGCTCTCCTCCGCTCTCTACGACCTCCGCCAAACCTTGGGATCCACCGCGCTGATTTCTCGGGGAGACGACCTGACCCTGAGCGAGGCGGCACTGGCCACCGACGTGGAGCAGTTCGAGCGGGCGGTGGCGGAGGAGCGCTGGGACGACGCCATTGCCCTGTACGCCGGCCCCTTCCTCGATGGCGCGCACTTGGCGGACACCGAGGAGTTCGAGCAATGGGTAGCCTCCGAACGAGGCCGCCTGGCCCGGCTCTTCCATCGCGCGCTCGAGCGGGGGGCGGCTGTGGCGGTCACCCGGCACGACCACCGATCCGCCGTTGACCGCTGGAGCCGGCTGGCGGAGGCGGAACCGTATCAAGCCGCTATTGCCCTGGCCCTCATGCGGGTGCTTGAAGCCTCCGGAAATCGCGCCGGCGCGCTCTCCCACGCCGCTCGCTACGAAGCTCGCATGGCGGAGGAGCTGGGCGCCGCACCGGATCCGACGATGACCGCCTATGCCGCCGAACTCCGGAGCGCGGCACTCCCCCCTCCGCCCCGGCCATCCGTTGTACCAGCCGCTCACCGGCGGGGGTGGCGGCACGGCCGCCTCGCGGCCGGCCTGGGACTGCTCGTGATCGGAGGACTCGCCGCCGCGGGGCTCGCCGTCCATCGCTCGGCGGCCGGGCCGCCGAGCGGCCTGGTCCGAATCGCGGTCTTCCCCTTCACCGCCGCGGGGGATCGACCCGCGGGGGGAATCGATCACGGGATTGTCGACTTGCTCCGGCTCGATCTCGACGGCGCCGGCAATGTCCGCATCATCGATCCCGGCGCCCTGCTGGCCGGCCTCGACTCGGGCGCGGCGATTCCGCCCGAGGAGGCGCGGGGCCGGGCGCGGCGCCTGGGCGCGGCCGCCTACTTGTTAGGCAGGGTCGTCACCGCCGGCCCTACGGTGCGGCTCGAGGCCACCCTCTATGCGGCCGCCGATGGAGCACCTGAGGCCGAGGCCGCGGTCGAGGGCCCCGAGGCCGACCTGCTCGCCCTCGTCGACCGCCTGGGAGCCTCCGTTCTCGCCGGGCGGCTTCGAGCCGGACCGGAACGGCTGACCCGGGCCGGCGCCTCGGCAACGACGTCGCTACCCGCCCTTCGCGCCTGGCTCGATGGGGAGTGGTATTTCCGCCAAGGGCGCTACCTCGATGCGACACAGGCGTTCGAGTCCGCCACGCTGCACGACTCGACCTTCGCCCTGGCGCACTATCGCCATTCACTCGCTACGCTCTGGGCCGACCGTCCCGGGGCGCTGACCGGCCGGCACGACGCGCTGGCCTGGCGTCATGCGGGCCGGCTTTCGCGAAGGGACCGCCTCCTCCTCGAAGGGTATGCAGCGTGGCGCCGGGGGGATGCGACGGTCGCGGAAGCCACCTACCTCCGGATCGTGGCCGAATGGCCCGACGAACTCGAGGCGTGGCATCAGCTGGGCGAAACACGTTTCCACTACAATCCGCTCCTCGGCCGCCCGATCGGGACGGCCCGGACGGCCTTCACCAAGGCACTCGCGCTCGACCCATCGCATCGCGGGGCGCGATGGCACTTGGCCCTGCTCGATGCGCTCGAAGGACAGCGTGAGGCAACCCTCCGAGCTCTGGAGGTGCTGGCCGACCGCCCGGACCGGAACGGGGGCACCGCCGAGGAGGCGCGCGCCCTCCTCGCCGCGGTGCGGGACGGCCAGAGCGGCCTGGGTGAATTGCCCGCCCTCCGCGCCATGGACGAGTCCGCCCTTTCGGCGCTGACGTGGCGGCTCGGCGTCTACGTCGGCGACCTCGATGCCGCCGAGCGGGCGGCGCGGCTGCTCGTTTCCCCCGACCGCAACGACTACGTCCGGTGGCTCGGGCGAACCCAGCTCGCGGAGCTCGCGCTCGCGCGCGGCCGGTTCCGGGATGCTATCGGAGAGCTCGGCGAGGCACCCACCCCCGGGGAGACCTTCGATCCCGTCATCCTGGCGGCGACGGTCATCGCCCATTGGTGGGTGCGCCTGCCTGACGATATGGTGCGGCCGGCATACGACGCGCTGGTGACGCGGGAGCGGGAGCCGGTGGGCCTGTTCGGCGCAGAACTGGTCCGGCTCACGAGCGGCTCGCACGACCGGCTCGGCGCAACCCTCGCCACCCTCGAACGCCTCACCCCCGACAGCATCGCAAGCCGCTGGTACGCCACCAAGCTTCGCGGCTACGACGCGGCTCTCCGCCGCCGGCATCGGGATGCCATCCGGTGGCTCACCGAGCCGGAACCGCTCGGCTGGTTCGGGCTGGCCCTGTCCGGTGATCGCCGTGGCGACCCCCTGGAGCGGTTCGTGAGAGCGGAGGCGCTCTTTGCCCTCGGCCGCGACGATGAGGCGTTCGGATGGTATCAGACATTCGGCGAACACTCGCTACGCGACTTGATCTATCTGGCCCCGGCCCTCTTCCGGCAGGGGGAAATCCTGGAGCGAAAGGGGCGGGCTGCCGAGGCTCGGAAGCAGTTCGCGCGGTTCGTGGTCCTCTGGGGCGCGGCCGATCCCGAAGCCCAGCCGTGGGTTACGCTCGCCAAGCGACGCCTGGTGGCGCGGTTCGCCGCCCAGCCGTAGAACGTTACATTTCCCCCGTGACGACGACTCCTATTTACCTCGACCATTCGGCCACCACCCCGGTCCGCCGGGAGGTTCTGGAGGCCATGCTCCCCTTCCTCGGCGAAGCCGGGTTCGGGAACCCTTCCAGCAGCCACCGCTTCGGCCGGAGCGCCAGGGCCGGCCTCGAGCAGGCGCGCCGGGAGGTGGCCCAATCCCTCGGCGCCGAGCCGTCCCAGGTGATCTTCACCTCGGGCGGCACCGAGGCCGATAACCTGGCGGTGATCGGCGCGGCGCTCGCCGCCCGGCAGCAGGGACGCCCGATGGTGGCCGCCGTCTCCGCGGTGGAGCACAAGGCGGTGCTCGCGGCAGCCCATCAGGTAAAGCACCTCGGCGGGGAAGAGATCATCCTCCCGGTTACGAGCGACGGACAGCTCGATCTGGCCGCGCTCGACGCGGCCCTGGCGCGGAGCCCCGCCGTCGTGTCGGTGATGTGGGTCAACAACGAAACTGGAGTTCGCCAGCCGCTCGAAGAGATTTCGGCGCGCTGCAGCCGGGCGGGCGCCCTGCTCCACAGCGACGCGGTGCAGGCGTTCGGCAAGGTTCCGGTCTCCTTCCGGCAACTCCCCTGCACCCTGCTCACCATCTCGGGCCACAAGATCGGCGCCCCGAAAGGGATCGGCGCGCTGATCGTGCGCGACCGAAAGGCGGTCGAGGCGATCATCCATGGCGGCGGCCAGCAATTCGGCATTCGCCCCGGCACCGAAAATGTGGCCGGCGCCGTGGCGTTGGGCCGAGCGGCGGTCCTGGCCGCCCAGGAGCAGGGCGCGGAGGCGGTGCGCCTGGGCGCCCTCCGCGACGGGCTCATCGACCGGCTCCGGGAGCGGGTGGCCGACCTCACGGTCCACGGCGAAGGCGCCCCCCGCGCGCCGCACATTCTCAACGCCGGGATTCCCGGCGCGGAGAGCGAGGCGCTCCTCATGCACCTCGACCTCGCGGGGATCGCCTGTTCCGGCGGCTCCGCCTGCTCCACCGGCGCGGCCGAACCCTCCCACGTGCTCTCCGCCATGGGTGTCCCCCGCGCGCTTGCGTTGGGCTCGATCAGGATGAGCCTGGGCCACGAGACGACGCCCGAGGAGATCGACCGCGTCGTCCAGCTCTTTCCGGGAGTCGTCGAGAAGGTCCGCCACCTGTCGGTGACCCTTGGCCGTGCGTAAGAAGGTGCTGGTCGCGATGTCGGGCGGAGTGGACAGCTCCGTCGCGGCGGCGCGGCTCGTGGCCGAGGGGCACGACGTCGTGGGGGCCACGATGAAGCTCTTCTGCTACGGCGAGAGCGTCCCCGACCGCCCCTGCTGCTCGCTCGATTCGATCAACGACGCCCGCGACGTCGCCGCCACCCTCGGGATTCCGCATTACGTTCTCAACCTCGAAGATCGCTTCTCCCGCGACGTGATCGGCAATTTCGTCGCCGAGTACGCGAACGGCCGGACCCCGATTCCCTGCGTCCGGTGCAACTCCTTCACCAAGTTCCGCGATCTGCTGGCGCACGCCGACGCGCTCGGGTGCGATGCCATCGCCACCGGCCACTACGCCGTGGCGCGGGACGGGGCGCTCTATCGGGGGCTCGACCGCAACAAGGACCAGAGCTATTTCCTCTGGGGAATCGACCAGGCGGTCGTGGCGCGCATGCTCACCCCGGTCGGCGAACTCACCAAGCAGGAGACCCGGGCCCTGGCCCGCGGGCTCGGCCTCGCCACCGCGGACAAGCCCGAATCGGTGGAGATCTGTTTCGTTCCGGACGACGACTACGTGGGCGTCCTGGAGCAACACCTTCCCGCGGACGCCCCCGCGCTCACCCCCGGTCCGTTCGTTACCCGGAGCGGCGAGGTGCTGGGAGAGCACGAGGGCTTCGCCCGGTACACCGTCGGCCAGCGGCGCGGCCTGCCGGGGGGGCGCTCGCTGCCGCTCTATGTGCTGGCCATCCGGCCGGAGGATCGCGCCGTCGTAGTCGGCGGCGTGGAGGAGCTCGGCAGTCACGAGGTGCACATCGAGGAGCTCAACTGGCACTCGGAGCCGCTCTCCCTTGGGGAGCGCTGCGAAGTGCAGATCCGCTACCGGGCCACCGCCATTCCCGCGACCGTCACCGCCGCCGGCGAGGATTCCATAACGCTCATCGGCGATACCCCGTTCCGCGCCGTCACGCCGGGGCAATCCGGGGTGCTCTATTCCAGCGAGAGCCGCCTCCTGGGCGGCGGAGTGATTTCATGAAACGTGTGCTGCGCGTGGTGGTCGCCCTGACGATTCCGCTACTCGCTATTCGCTCCTCGCTAGCCGCCCAGACGCGACAGCCGATCACCTTCGAGACGTTCCTCGCCCTCCAGATTTCGGGCGACCCTCAGGTTTCCGCCGACGGGAGCATGGCGGCCTTCACGGTGAGCGTCCCGTCGCTCGGAGAGAACCGGAACGTCAGCCGGATCTGGGTGGTCCCGACCGCCGGAGGAGCGGCTCGGGCGGTGACCGCGGGCCCGGGCAGCGATCTGGCGCCGCGCTGGGCCCCCGACGGCAAGTCACTGGCCTTCATTTCCACCCGGAACGCGGGTCCGCAGGTCTGGCGCGTTGCGCTTGCCGGGGGCGATCCGGCTCAAGTGACGAGCGTGGAGAGCGGCGTCAACGACTTTTTCTGGGCGCCTGACGGGGGCGCGCTCTACCTCACGAGCGATATCAAATGGCCCGCGGGCCAGCACGAGATCGACCGCCGCACCGGCCCCTTCCCCACTCAGGCCAAGATCTGGACCGATCTCTTTTATCGGCACTGGAACGAGTGGCGGGTCGGGACCCGTTCCCATCTTTTCCGGCTCGATTTGGCCACGAAAGCGCTGACCGACCTCACACCGATCGACCGCGACGTGCCGACCCTCGCCTTGGGCGGGGCCGATCTGGCGGTCTCCGCGGCGGGGGACCTCGCCGTCGTCTACAACCCCGACCAGGATATCGCAGAGAGCACGAACAACGATCTCTTCTTGATCGGCGCCGGTGGCGGCGCGCCGGAACCGGTCACCACTCGGCGGGGCAACGATCATTCGCCGGCCTTCTCCCCTGACGGAAAGTCGATCGCCTATCTCTCGATGGCGACCCCCGGATTCGAATCGGACCACCAGCAGCTCTGGCTCTACGACCGGGCAACGAAGCAGCATCGTTCGCTCACCGGGAATTGGGACCGCAATGTTCAGAGTGCGGCGTGGACCTCCGACTCGAAGAGCCTCGTGGTGGAGATCGAGGAGCGGGGCTATCACAACCTGTACACGCTGGAACTCGCCACCGGCCGCCGGCGTCTGATCGTAAGCGGCGGCGTCAATAGCACCCCACGAGTGACGGCAAAGGGGGACGTCGTCTTCCTGCGCCAGACCGCCACGTTGCCCCCTGAACTGTTCGCTGCCGGGCTCGACGGGAGCCGGCTCCGCTCGCTCGCCCCGCTCAACAGCGCCGCTCTCGCCACCCTCGACCTCCCCCCGTTGGAGAGTTTCTCCTTCAAGGGCGCCCTCGGCGATTCGGTCCAGGGGTGGCTGCTCAAGCCGCCGGGATTCGATCCCGCCAAGAAGTACCCGCTGTTTTACGTCGTGCATGGCGGGCCGCAGGTGCCGATGAGCGACGCCTGGAGCGCGCGGTGGAATTATCAGATGTTCGCCTCACGGGGATATGTCGTCGGGGTGGTGAACTTCCACGGCTCGCCGGGTTGGGGACAGGCCTTCACCAACAGCATCTCAAAGCACTGGGGGGACTACCCCTTCGAGGATCTGATGAAGGGGCTCGACGTCATCGCGGCGCTCCCCTTCGTGGATTCGGCCCGGATGGGAGCGGCAGGCGCATCGTACGGCGGCTACATGATCAATTGGATGCAAGGGCACACCGATCGCTTCAAGGCCTTCGTCTCCCATGACGGGATCTTCAACCTGGCGAGCGCCCAGGGCGCCACCGAAGAGCTCTGGTTTCCGAACCACGAGTTCGGCGAGGGGGGTGTGACGAACCCGGAAACGCGGGCGATGCTCGACAAGTGGTCGCCGCATCAGTTTGCCGAACGGTGGAAGACGCCGATGCTCCTGGTGCACGGACAGCAGGACTATCGCCTCGACCTCTCGGAGGGGCTCCAGGCGTTCACCGCCCTCCGAGTTCGGGGCATTCAAGGAAAGTTCCTTTATTTCCCCGACGAGGGACATTGGGTGCTCAAGCCGAGGAACCGGCGGCTCTGGTGGAGCACGGTGCTGGATTGGATGGACCAGTACCTCCGGCCGGGAGCGGCGAACAGTACCCCCTAGGGGTATATTTCACATTCTGTCGCAGTTCGGTAACGGATTCCGTCGACCAGGCTCCGGTGCGCGTATTTTCCCCCCATGTCTGCGGAGAATACGGGGGGGATTGCTTCGGGGCCGGTGGCCCCTCGCAATGACACGGGGGAGCACGTGGCCCCTCGCAATGACACCATAGAGCCATCGCGCCGCGGCGATCTCCTGATCAACCGCGAGCTCTCCTGGCTCGAATTCAACCGCCGAGTGCTCCACGAGGCGCAAGACGCCCGGACCCCCCTGCTCGAGCGGGTCAAATTCCTCGCCATCTTCAGCTCCAACCTGGATGAGTTCTTTCAGGTACGGGTAGCGGGCCTCCGGCAGCAGGTTGCCGCCCACCTGAGCGAGGTGACCCCCGACGGGATGACGCCGGAGGAACAACTCCGGGCGGTGGCACCGGTGGCCCGGGAACTCGTCCGCGATCATGGCGCCTGCCTGACGGGCGAGGTGATCCCGGCATTGCGGGACCGGGGAATCGAGATCATCACCAAGACCGACGAGCTCCGGGCCGAGGATGCCGCCTGGCTTGGGCAATACTTCACCTCCAACGTCTTCCCGGTGCTGACGCCCCTGGCCGTCGATCCGGCGCATCCCTTCCCCTACATCTCGAATCTCTCGCTCTCCCTCGCCGTCGTTCTCAGAAGCGATGGGGGCGACGAGCGCTTTGCCCGGGTCAAGGTGCCCAAGATCCTTCCCCGGTGGATCGAGTTGCCCGGGGGCAAGCGATTCGTCCCGCTCGAGCTCTTGATCGCCGCCAACCTCGAAGCGCTCTTCCCGGGGGTCGAGATCCTCGGCTGCTATCCCTTCCGCATCACCCGAAACACCGATCTCGAAATCGACCCCGACGAGGCGGACGACCTGCTCGCGGTCATTCAGGAGGAAGTGCGGAACCGGCGCTTTGCCGAGGTGGTCCGGCTGGAAGTGCATCCGGCGCTGCCGGAAACGCTGCGCCAGCTGCTGCTGCTCGAGCTCAACGCCGACCAGGAGGCCGACGGCCTCCCGCTCACCAAGGACGACGTCTACGAAGTGGATGGGCTGCTCGACGCAAGCGATCTGATGGTGATCGCCGGCCTGGAGATCCCGGAGCTTCACGATCCGCCGTTCGTCCCGTTGCCGCCGGCGCGCCTGGCGGGAGGGCGAAACATCTTCGAGGTGATTCGAGAGGGCGATCTCTTCGTCCATCACCCCTACGAGAGCTTTGCCGGGAGCGTGGAGCGGTTCATCCAGGCCGCCACCGAAGACCCGGACGTCCTCGCGATCAAGATGACCCTCTACCGCACCGGGGGTGATTCCCACATCGCGCGGATGCTCACCACGGCGGCCGAACGGGGGAAGCAAGTCGCGGTCCTTATCGAGCTGCAGGCGCGGTTCGACGAAGAGAACAACATCCGCTGGGCGCAGCGGTTCGAGGACGTCGGCGTCCACGTGAGCTACGGTGTGGCGGGCCTCAAAACCCACGCCAAAGTGATTTTGGTGGTCCGCCGAGAGGGAGACCAGATCCGGCGCTACGTGCATATCGGCACCGGCAACTACGCCCCCCGCACCGCTCGGCTCTACACCGATTTCGGGCTCTTCAGCACCGACCCCGAGCTCGGCGCCGATCTGTCCGATCTCTTCAACGTCCTCACCGGATTCGCCAGTCCGGAGGGCTATCGCAAACTGGTCGTGGCGCCGTCGGGCATGCGGTCTCGGCTCGTCGAGCTGATCCAGCGGGAAATCGGGCATGCCCAGGCGGGGCGGCCGGCGCGCATCCTGGCCAAGATGAACGCGATCGTCGATCCGGGCATCATTGCGCTGCTCTACGAGGCATCCCGCGCCGGGGTCGACGTCGACCTGATCGTGCGGGGAGTCTGCTGCCTCCGCCCCGGGGTGCCGGGGGTGAGCGATAGGATCCGCGTGGTGAGCGTGATCGGCCGGTTCCTCGAACATTCGCGCGCCTGGTACTTCGCGAACGGGTCGGCGGAGGTCTACATCAGCTCGGCGGATTGGATGCCGCGGAATCTCGACCGGCGGATCGAGGCCTCGGTGCCCCTCGAGTCACCGGTCCACCGCGAAACCGTCCGCTCGGTGCTCGAGCTGATGTGGAGCGACAACCGTCAGGCATGGGATCTGGACGCCGCCGGGCGCTGGACCCAGCGGACACCCGGCGAGAAGGAAATCGCAACCCACCGGGCGCTGGTGGAGTGGTACAAAGAGACCGCCCGTTAGTCGCCCCAGCAGTCGATCAACCTGCCCTCACCGGCGGCGCGAGCCGAAGTGAGTGAGCAACCCGTCGAAAATCGGAGCCGCTCGGACGATCCGCTCCTCATCGGAGACCGGCTGGTCGGCGATGGACCGAATCAAGGCGGTGACCCCGGCCACCTCCGCCCGGCCGTATTTCGAATCCTTGCAATCGATGTCGCGAACGACCTCGCCGATCGCTTCGACCGCCGGATCACCCACCCCGAAGCGGCGGGCGATCACCTGAAAAGTGCAGAGTTCCCCTTCGTGGGTGAATTCGGCCGATGCCATGTCGAAGCGGAGTTCCCCCTGCTCCGGGCGGTATCGGCTCGGCGTGACGAACTTGAAGCGCGCCTTCGGGTCCACGAAGCGGCGGATAAGCCAGGCGCTCGCCATCCGATCGATGTGGACGCCCTGGCGGGTAACCCAGGTGCGCCCCGGCTCGACACGCTCCGGCAGGCCCGACGCCTCCGCCGCGCCATCCAGCGCATTCTGGGAGAGGAACATGGCCCGCACCTCCTCGTCGCTGATGCCGGCAATGAACGCCGCCTCGCAGAGCATCGCTTCCCCACCCTCGGCGCGGATCTCCTCTAAGAGCCACTCGAAGTCCTCTCGGGCCTCGTCGCCGGCGGGAAGGACGTATACGGAGCTCCGGAGGGGAACCGCGCCCAGGCGTTGGAGGCGGCGGCGTATCTTGACCCGGAGATAGTCGGGTTTGGGGGGGAGCTGGTGGATCAGGAGGAGCCAAGGGTGTGCCGGCGACGGGTCCAGGTCGGTTGCATCTCCGGAATCAGACATGATTCTACAGTATTGTCCTTCAACTTCTGGCGCAAGAGGGAGCTAGTAGGTCATCCCAGTCGTTTCAGCGAGTTTCTTAAAGAGTTCCTCCTGCTCCGGCGTCAGTTCCGTTGGCAAGGTGACGTTCACAGCCACGATCTGATCGCCGCGGCGGTCCCCTTTGGCGATTCCTTCCCCCTTGATACGGAATTTCCGGCCCGGCTGCGTCCCGGCTGGAAGCTTGAGGACGACCTTCTTGCCGTCCAGCGTCTTCACGCGAAGCTTGGTGCCGAGCACGCCTTGCGCCAGGTTGATCGAGACGTCGCAGACGACATCGAGCCCCTCGCGGCGGAAGAACTTGTCCGGTTCGACGTCGAAGGTGACGATGAGATCGCCCGGCGTGGCGCCGTTCCGTCCCGGCCCGCCCTGTCCCTTGAGGCGGATGCGGAGCCCGCTCTCCGTGCCCGCCGGCACCGTGATCATCACCCGTTTCTCGCTGCGCGTCTCGCCGGCGCCGTTGCAGGTCGGGCACTTCTCCGACGGCACCTTGCCCCGGCCGCGGCACATCGGGCAGGGGCGGTTGACGGCAAAGCCCCCTTGGCCGAAGGAGATCGAGCCGCGCCCCTTGCATTCGGGACAGGCGGCGATGGAGGCCCCCGGCGCCGCGCCGTTTCCGCCGCAGGCGGCGCAGGCGGCGTTAGGTGGCAAGGTCCCGGTCGTCCTGTCGATGAA
>JABFSM010000186.1 GCA_013140635.1 Gemmatimonadales bacterium | reverse complement strand
CACCGACACCGCGGACCCCGCGTCCACGGTGGCGCAGGTGGCGGCGGCCTCATCGTTGTTGACGGTGATGCGAACCAACTCGCTCCCCGCCCCCGCCAACGCCGTGCCCCGCATCGCCGAAGGATTGGCGCGGCTTGGCGTGACGGTGCCGATCGTCGGCGATTTCCACTATAACGGTCACCTCCTGCTGGCTCGGCACCCCGGGTGCGCCGAGGCGCTCGCCAAGTACCGGATCAACCCCGGCAACGTCGGGAGCAAGCGGCGGGACGAGAACTTTCGGGCCATCGTCGAGATCGCCATTCGGCACGACAAGCCGGTCCGCATCGGGGTGAATTGGGGGTCGCTCGATCAGGATCTGCTCACCGCCATGATGGATGAGAATGCCCGCCGCCCCGCCCCCACCGACGCGCGCGACGTCACGATGGAAGCGATGGTGGAGAGCGCGCTCCGTTCCGCCGCGCTTGCCGAGGAAACCGGGCTGCCTCACGACCGGATCATTCTCTCGGCCAAGGTGTCGGGCGTGCAGGATCTGGTGGACGTCTATCGCCGCCTCGCGGCCCGATGCGACTATCCGCTCCATCTCGGCCTCACCGAGGCGGGGATGGGCATGAAGGGCATCGTGGCGAGCGCGGCGGGGCTCGCGATCCTGCTGCAAGAGGGGATCGGCGACACGATCCGGGTGTCGCTCACGCCGACCCCCGGCGGCGACCGCACCGAAGAGGTTCGGGTGGCGCAGCAAATTCTTCAGTCGCTCGACCTCCGCAGCTTTACCCCGCAGGTCACGAGCTGCCCCGGCTGCGGGCGGACCACCAGCACCTTCTTCCAGCAGATGGCGCAGGACATTCAGCAGTATCTGTCGGCGCGGATGGCGGAGTGGCGCACCGAGCGCCCCGGGGTGGAGCGGCTGCGGGTGGCGGTGATGGGGTGCGTGGTCAATGGACCGGGGGAGTCGAAGCATGCCGACCTTGGCATTTCCCTTCCGGGCACCGCGGAAGAGCCGAAGGCGCCGGTATATATGGATGGCCGGCTCCTGACCACCCTCAAGGGCGATGCGATCGTCCCGGAGTTCCTGGCGATTCTCGACGACTACGTGGCCCGCCGGTTTCCGGCCGGGAACGGCGCCGCGGCCGCGCCTTGATGCTCGCTTCGGAGTTCTTCGAGAGCCCCTTCCGCGCGCTTCCCGCCCTCTTTCTGGCCGGCCTCGCGACCAGCATCACCCCCTGCATCTATCCGATGATTCCGATCACCGCCGGCGTGCTGGGCGGTGCCGGGGCGGCGGGCCGGAGCCGGCGGCGGACGGTGGCGTACAGCCTCCTCTATGCGTTAGGCTTGGCGCTGGTCTACGCGTCGCTCGGGCTCCTGGCCGGCCTCACCGGCTCGCTCTTCGGCACCGTCAGCTCCAACCGGTGGGCCTACTTCGCGATGGCCAATCTGCTCCTCCTCGCGGGGCTCGCGATGCTCGACCTCTTTCCGGTGTCGGCACCGGGCCGGCTCGTGGCCTGGGCCGCCAGGTTCGGGGGGCAGTCTCCCTGGACCGTCTTCTTGATGGGGGCAACGAGCGGGCTGGTGGCAGCGCCCTGTGGGGCGCCGGCCTTTGCCGCCGTCCTTACCTTCGTAGGCTCCACTCGGAGCGCGGGGCTCGGCTTTCTCTATCTGTTCGTTTTCTCGCTCGGCATGACGGCGGTCCTGATCGCGATCGGTCTCTTTGCCGGTACCGTGGCGGCGCTCCCCAGGGCCGGCCAGTGGATGAACCGGGTCAAGAAGGCGATGGGGGTCCTGATCCTGGCGATGGCGGAGTACTATCTCATCAAGGCGGGACAGGTCTGGTGATGACGCAATTCGGCAATCGGGTTCTTCTAGCGGCCTCCCTTGGCCTTTTCGCCCTGGCGCCGAGTGCCTCGGCGCAGTTCGACGCCGGTATCAAGGTTGGGAGCGAGGCCCCGGTGCTCACCATCAACGATCTTGCCGGGGTTCCGGTCGATCTTGGTGCCTGGATCGGGAAGAAGCCGGTGCTGCTGGAGTTCTGGGCTACCTGGTGTTCGCTCTGCCGAGCGCTTATGCCCCAGCTCGAGGCGGTAAAGAAGGCCTATGGGGGCCAGATCGAGCTAGTTGGGATCAACGTGACGGTGAACGACCCGAAGAACCGGGTCAAGAAGTATGTGGAGGAACATCGCCCTCCGTTTCGGACCCTATTTGACGAGAAAGGGCTCGGAGCCAGGGCGTACGATGTACCCGCCACCTCCTTTATCGTGATCGTCGATCGTTCTGGGAAGGTGGCTTACACCGGATCGGGAGACCAGCAGGACCTGGTGGGGGCGGTCAAGAAGGTGATTGGGGGGTCTTGAGGGCCCGGAGATCGCCAGAAAGCCTGTTGGAGCGCGAGGCCAGTTGGGGGTGATTGGGCGATGTTTGGATATCGGCATTTTTTGTAACGTATTGTTGTGCAATTGGTTGCGCACTGTAATGTGATGTAAGGCACGAGGATTGCTTGACTTACCTCTTTGGAGGCGCTCACCCGGGGCCCGGGTGCAGTTCCTTTCTGGAGATGTGTCGAGATATGGGTGGGTGTGGCAACTTCGGACTCTTGACCGAGCGGAGACCGGGACTTATCTTGGCGCGTCGTACCACAAGCCAGCCCCTCGTGTCGCTATCGGGAGGCGTACCGGTTTCACCGGGAGATCGGCGGGAATTTTTTCCGTTCTCTCGATGCTCACCATAGGTGTGCCCCTGGACGGGGGAGTGCACTTTCGTGCGCGTGCGGGCAAGTGGTTACACCAGAGTATTACTGGAAGCGATTGAACGCGGTTTGGGCAGTCTACCTTTTTGAGGGGGAGTTCATGCGTAAGCTTTCTCGTTCCTTGCTGTGGTCCGGCTTGGTGCTGGCAGGGGTGGGGGCGTGTGGTGACGATGTCACCATTCCGGTGCCGCCGCCGCCGCCGCCGGCGACGGTGCACAGCATCAGCGTCGCGCCGAATGGCGTGAGCATGGTGGCGGGTACCACGTTGCAGATGAATGCGGCGGTGAATGCCGACGCGACGGTGGCAACGACGGTGACCTGGTCGAGCTCGAGCACGACGATCACGATTAGCGCGACCGGGGTGGTGACGGCGCCGCTGACGATCACGGCGAACACGCCGGTGGCGATCACGGCCTGCTCGACGGTGGTGCCGACGGTCTGTGGCAATGCGTCGATCACGGTGGTGCCGCCGACGTCGCAGGTGCCGACGGGCGTGACGATCGTGCCGGGGACGGTGAATCCGGCGCAGCGGGGCACGACGACGCAGTTGGTGGCGTCGGTGCAGGGGTTGAACAACCCGGCGCAGACGGTGGCGTGGCAGACCTCGCCGAACCCGGCGATCGCCACGGTGAGCGCCACGGGCTTGGTGACGATTCCGGCGAACGCGCCGGCGGGCACGGTGACGATCACGGCCTGCTCGACGATCGCGGGCTTTACGAACGTCTGCGGCAGCGCGGCGTTTACGACGGCGGCGATCACGCCGGCGACGGTGTCGCTGCAGGGGATCACGTGGATTCCGCAGACCCCGGGCACGTGCGCGCCGATCGCGGGGCAGGTGCCCCAGGCGGTGACGCTGACGAACGTGAACTGCCAGGTCGAAGTGACGGCGAATGTGAACGCCGGCGACCAGCAGCTCTCGCGCGTGGATGTGCTCTTTGGGGGCCAGGTGGTGGCGAGCCAGACCTTCCCCGGCACGGCGCCGGTGGTGGAGGGGCCGGAGGCGGTGAGCGCCCCGGTGGACATCACGATGAGTGTGAACACCCGGCAGCTGAAGGATGCGGGCACGGCCAAGGTCCCGGTGATCATCAACGGGAACAAGGGGGTGTCGCTGAACCTGTACGTGGTGGGGTCGGCCACGCCGCTGGCGTCGAACTCGGTGCCGGTGGTGATGAACAACATCGATGCCTTCTTTGTGACGCCGGGCATCGACGGGCCGAGCCTGCTGCGGACGGCGGTGGTGGCGCCGGCGCCGGTGGTGGCGGGCGGGGCGACCTGGTTCAAGGGGACCCAGACGGCGACGGGCAACTTCATCGCCTACTCGGGGCTCACCCCGACGGCGTTTAACTACGCGGCGAGCACGGTCTGCGGTGGGACCACGCCGGCCGGCGCGACGCTGGCGGGCACGGCGGCGACCGGCATTACGGTGACGGGCGTCTTCACCTGCGCGGGCGTCGAGGGGCAGAACTTCCTCGGGGCGGTGGCGCCGGCGAGCGTGCTGACGTATGGCGTGCCGACCGGGCCGGACGGCACGGTGCTGGCTGGGGTGGCCCCCTGTGTGGCGGGCCCGCCGGCGGTGACGAACTGCCTGACCTACTTCAACGTGGGCTCGGCGTACACGGTGCCGACCGGCACGATTGCGGCGCCGGCGCCGGAGAGCCGGTACAACCCGATCGCGTTGGCGGTGAATCCCTCGGGCTTCATCGATAACCGCGGCCCGACGGCGGACGTCGCGGGCAGCACGACGTGGAATGCGAACGTGCCGGCGGCGACGGGGCGGATCATCGCCTTCAACAGCCTCTTCGATCAGTGGTGGATCAACGCCTCCTACACCTTCGGGGCGTGCACGACCGCGGCCTGCTCGGGCGCGGCGAACGCGGCCAGCCGGATCTGGGCGGTGGATGGCGGCGTCGGGATGGCGGCGGGCTTCCCGATCGCCAAGGTGGCCGTGCAGTCGGCCTCGGCCGGCAGCGCGAGCGATACCTGCACGGGAGCCACGGTGGCGAGCGGGGCCGATCTGGCCGTGACCGTCACGAGCTTGGCCGACGCGCACCGGCTCTGTGCGTATGCCGAAGACCTCCTCGCCAACGCCAGCGCCACGGTGTCGGCGGCGGCCTCGGCGGCGACCCGCGCCTTGGCGGTGTCGTTCAGCACCAACCTGTCCAACCGGGCGGGCGTGGACAAGGAAGTCCCGGTCCTCCGGTTTGCGGGCTCCACGGCGGCCACCCCGGCGCTGGCGACGGCGTCGACGGTGTCGGCGACCGCGAACACCACGATCTACAACATCCTGGCCCCGCGGCCGGCGCATGTGTTTGGTATTGAAGCGCAGGATACGCGGTCAGGCTTCCACCAGGGCGCGGCCTTGGCGGGGCTGCCGGCCACGCAGACCATCGTGCGCACCATCTCGCCGTCGCCGGCGGCGGGCGGCATCACGCAGCCCTGCGGCGCGATCGTCGGCTCGTTGGCGACGCTCTTGTCGGATACCTGGGTGCGGTCGGTCACCTCGGCGATCGACTGCGGCCTGGCCGGCGCGCTCGGGGTCGGGTACTGGGCGTATAGCTCGTTCGTCACCGACCGGGCGGGCAACGTCAGCGTGACGGTGGCCCGGAACTACGCGGCCGACGACGTGGCGGCCCCGGCCATTACCGGCTTGGGCTTCGCCGCGGCGCTCTACACGCCGGGCGCGGCGGCGCCGTTCGGCTTCTCCGCCAACGACGACGTCGAAATCATCGGTGGGACGCTGGCTATCACGCAGTACATGGCCAACCCGGCCAGCGCCGCCGTGGGACCGTCCACGCCGCTGCGGTATCCTGAGGGTGCCTTGACGGCCCTCGGCACCCGGTGGGATGTGGATTGCACCCTGCTGCAGCCGAACTGTGTCTTCACCAACGTCTTGAACGGTTCAGTGGCTTCCATCCCGTACTTCATCTTCCGGGTGGACGTCGCCTGTACCGCAGCGGGTATTCCGTACGCGAGCTGCACCGCCCCGGGCACGATTGCTACACCGCCCGCCGGCGCCGCGCCGCTTCCGCCGGCCGCCGCTCCGTACTACCTCGCGCCGGTTGCCAAGACGGCCGCGAACTACCTGACCGCGCCGCACCCGACGACCAACGTGGCGTACCTGCCGCTGAACGTTCGGGCCGGCGTGAGCGATGTCGGTGGTCAGATTTCTCAGCTGGCTGCTCCGGGCGCGCCGATGTTGGCCACCCAGTTCAGCCCGGCCACCGGTATTGCCGCACCGTGGGCTACCGCGGACGTTCTCAGCTGGTCCGGCACGTCGATTACGCCGAGCCCGGGCCCGCCCGCGATTGCCGGTGGTGTGACCGCCGTACACGTGGCGAGCACCTCGATTCTGGTGCCGCTCTTCACCAACGTGTCGCTCTGGCGGCTGAACGACCTCGATGCCAGCGGTACTCTTACCGCCGGTGACGAGTGGGTCTACTGCAATGACTTCCCGGCACCGGCGCTCACCGACAACGGGTCGAACCGGTTCTGGACGTACAACACGGCGTACCCGATCACGGGTGCATGTCGTGACGCAGCCCTCCCGGTCTTCCGGCCGTTCCGTGTCGGCGGGTCCGTGAGTGGCGCAATGCTCATGACGCCGAACTTCTAAACCTCCGGCTTCCCCGGCCCATTGGGGAACGGTCAATACCAGGGAGCCCCGCCGAAAGGCGGGGCTTCTTGCTTTTTCGGCCCACGGAATTCATGGCGCCGGCTGGGAGAGGTCACTACTTTTAATGATTCGTCTGCATACTCATCTGTGGATCAGAGGAGGGGTGTCCGATGACCCGGTTTTCTCGAGCGATGGCGTGGTCCGGCTTGGTGCTGGCAGGGGTGGGGGCGTGTGGTGACGATGTCACCATTCCGGTGCCGCCGCCGCCGCCGCCGGCGACGGTGCACAGCATCAGCGTCGCGCCGAATGGCGTGAGCATGGTGGCGGGTACCACGTTGCAGATGAATGCGGCGGTGAATGCCGACGCGACGGTGGCAACGACGGTGACCTGGTCGAGCTCGAGCACGACGATCACGATTAGCGCGACCGGGGTGGTGACGGCGCCGCTGACGATCACGGCGAACACGCCGGTGGCGATCACGGCCTGCTCGACGGTGGTGCCGACGGTCTGTGGCAATGCGTCGATCACGGTGGTGCCGCCGACGTCGCAGGTGCCGACGGGCGTGACGATCGTGCCGGGGACGGTGAATCCGGCGCAGCGGGGCACGACGACGCAGTTGGTGGCGTCGGTGCAGGGGTTGAACAACCCGGCGCAGACGGTGGCGTGGCAGACCTCGCCGAACCCGGCGATCGCCACGGTGAGCGCCACGGGCTTGGTGACGATTCCGGCGAACGCGCCGGCGGGCACGGTGACGATCACGGCCTGCTCGACGATCGCGGGCTTTACGAACGTCTGCGGCAGCGCGGCGTTTACGACGGCGGCGATCACGCCGGCGACGGTGTCGCTGCAGGGGATCACGTGGATTCCGCAGACCCCGGGCACGTGCGCGCCGATCGCGGGGCAGGTGCCCCAGGCGGTGACGCTGACGAACGTGAACTGCCAGGTCGAAGTGACGGCGAATGTGAACGCCGGCGACCAGCAGCTCTCGCGCGTGGATGTGCTCTTTGGGGGCCAGGTGGTGGCGAGCCAGACCTTCCCCGGCACGGCGCCGGTGGTGGAGGGGCCGGAGGCGGTGAGCGCCCCGGTGGACATCACGATGAGTGTGAACACCCGGCAGCTGAAGGATGCGGGCACGGCCAAGGTCCCGGTGATCATCAACGGGAACAAGGGGGTGTCGCTGAACCTGTACGTGGTGGGGTCGGCCACGCCGCTGGCGTCGAACTCGGTGCCGGTGGTGATGAACAACATCGATGCCTTCTTTGTGACGCCGGGCATCGACGGGCCGAGCCTGCTGCGGACGGCGGTGGTGGCGCCGGCGCCGGTGGTGGCGGGCGGGGCGACCTGGTTCAAGGGGACCCAGACGGCGACGGGCAACTTCATCGCCTACTCGGGGCTCACCCCGACGGCGTTTAACTACGCGGCGAGCACGGTCTGCGGTGGGACCACGCCGGCCGGCGCGACGCTGGCGGGCACGGCGGCGACCGGCATTACGGTGACGGGCGTCTTCACCTGCGCGGGCGTCGAGGGGCAGAACTTCCTCGGGGCGGTGGCGCCGGCGAGCGTGCTGACGTATGGCGTGCCGACCGGGCCGGACGGCACGGTGCTGGCTGGGGTGGCCCCCTGTGTGGCGGGCCCGCCGGCGGTGACGAACTGCCTGACCTACTTCAACGTGGGCTCGGCGTACACGGTGCCGACCGGCACGATTGCGGCGCCGGCGCCGGAGAGCCGGTACAACCCGATCGCGTTGGCGGTGAATCCCTCGGGCTTCATCGATAACCGCGGCCCGACGGCGGACGTCGCGGGCAGCACGACGTGGAATGCGAACGTGCCGGCGGCGACGGGGCGGATCATCGCCTTCAACAGCCTCTTCGATCAGTGGTGGATCAACGCCTCCTACACCTTCGGGGCGTGCACGACCGCGGCCTGCTCGGGCGCGGCGAACGCGGCCAGCCGGATCTGGGCGGTGGATGGCGGCGTCGGGATGGCGGCGGGCTTCCCGATCGCCAAGGTGGCCGTGCAGTCGGCCTCGGCCGGCAGCGCGAGCGATACCTGCACGGGAGCCACGGTGGCGAGCGGGGCCGATCTGGCCGTGACCGTCACGAGCTTGGCCGACGCGCACCGGCTCTGTGCGTATGCCGAAGACCTCCTCGCCAACGCCAGCGCCACGGTGTCGGCGGCGGCCTCGGCGGCGACCCGCGCCTTGGCGGTGTCGTTCAGCACCAACCTGTCCAACCGGGCGGGCGTGGACAAGGAAGTCCCGGTCCTCCGGTTTGCGGGCTCCACGGCGGCCACCCCGGCGCTGGCGACGGCGTCGACGGTGTCGGCGACCGCGAACACCACGATCTACAACATCCTGGCCCCGCGGCCGGCGCATGTGTTTGGTATTGAAGCGCAGGATACGCGGTCAGGCTTCCACCAGGGCGCGGCCTTGGCGGGGCTGCCGGCCACGCAGACCATCGTGCGCACCATCTCGCCGTCGCCGGCGGCGGGCGGCATCACGCAGCCCTGCGGCGCGATCGTCGGCTCGTTGGCGACGCTCTTGTCGGATACCTGGGTGCGGTCGGTCACCTCGGCGATCGACTGCGGCCTGGCCGGCGCGCTCGGGGTCGGGTACTGGGCGTATAGCTCGTTCGTCACCGACCGGGCGGGCAACGTCAGCGTGACGGTGGCCCGGAACTACGCGGCCGACGACGTGGCGGCCCCGGCCATTACCGGCTTGGGCTTCGCCGCGGCGCTCTACACGCCGGGCGCGGCGGCGCCGTTCGGCTTCTCCGCCAACGACGACAACGAAATCATCGAAGCCTCCGTCGGCGTCGGGCAGTCCATCCCCGACCCCGACGCCGGCGGCGCGATTCTGGCCCCCTTCGCGCTCCGCTATCCTCCCGGCTCGATGACGGCCCTCGGCACCCGGTGGGATGTGGATTGCACCCTGCTGCAGCCGAACTGCGTCTTCACCAACGTGCTCAACGGCGGAGTGGCCACGGTTCCCTATTTCATCTTCCGGGTGGACCAGACCTGCTCGGCGGTCGCCGTGCCTTACGCCGGTTGCCCGGCGGCTTCCGCAACGCCGTACATCATTGCCCAGAAGACCGGCGTGTCGGCCAACTACGGGACCGGAGCCAGCAAGCTCCCGGTCGCGGTTCAGGCGTCGGTGGTGGACGTCGGAAACCAGCTCTCCCCGGTTCCGATCGTGGCCGCCATGATTTCGAGCCAGTTCAGCCCTGCGGCCGGACTCGCGGAGCCGTGGACCGCCGCCGATCTGATCAGCTGGTCCGGCTCATCGGTCACGCCGAGCCCGGGTCCCCCGCCGATCGCCGGCGGTATCACGGCGGTGCACGTGGCCAGCACGTCGATCCTCGCACCTTTCTTCGACAAGGTGAGTCTCTGGCGGAGGGGCATTGCCGTCGGTGGCGGCCAGGAACTGGTCTACTGCGGCGACTTCGCGGCGCCGACGCTCACCGACAACGGCGTACACCGATTCTGGACCTACACTATCGCGTACCCGACCACCGGGCCCTGCGTGACGTCGCCGGGAAATACCTACGTTGGCGCCGCGCCGGTGGGGCACTTTACGGCGGGCGGTCTGAAGGGCGGGGCGATGCTCTTGACCCCGACCTTCCCCTGAGGAGTAGGCTGGTCTAGAGGGCTCGTACCGGCACGAAAAGGGCCCACAGCGGTTGCTGTGGGCCCTTGCTCTTTCCGGCGCTCAGAGGGGCGCCTGGGAGCTCAGGGGCAGATCGGAGGGGTCGCGGCGGCCCGAGCCGACCATTCCCGGAAGAAGCTTGATATCTCTGCCGGCCGGCCGGTGGGCAAGCCGCTCTGGTTCACATTCCCCATGTCGTTCCACACCAGCATCGTCATCAGGCCCCCGGGGGTCTTCGGCACATACCCTCGGTCGACGGCGTCGAGGAACATCCTGCCTTCGGCCGAAATATCTGCGATGCCGTGGGCGGCGGGATTGGTGTAGTACTCGAACTTGAGCTGAATGGCGGAGGCGACCGCGGCGTCGTCTGGGGCGATTCCCGGGGCGCTCACGCCGGTGGCGCGAAGGACGGCGGAAGGCCAGTGGCCCTCGGCCGCCGCCAGCGTTGCGGCAAAACCGGCGGACTGAGTCGGAGGAGCGCCCATGGGTCCTCCCGAACTCGAGGGGTTCGTAGTTACCTGTGTCGGATTCCTGGGCGCGGCATGAGTTGCCGGGCTCTTACGGGTAGGAACTGCCGCATGGGGTCGGGGGTGCAAGATCGAATGGAGCTTTCTGATGACGTCCATCTGATTTTCTCCCAACGCTTTAGGGTTTCCGCGGCCGAAAGCCGTTCGAGGCCGGGAGCGAGCGCTGGGATGACGTAAGGCAACTGGTGGGCCGGGTCGGGAGCCGGCGCGCCCTCACTCCGCGATGTCGGCCGGCGCCCCTCCCCCGGATCGGGGCGAGGCTTCTTTCGCGAAGCCGGGCCGGCCCATCGCGGCAAAGGTGAGCCGTTTGCCGAGCTCGACCCCCGGTTGATCAAAGGGGTTCACTCCGTACCAGGCGCCGGCAAAACCGGTGGCAAGCTGAAAGAACATGATCAGCTCCCCCACCGATTCGGCGGAGAGCCCGGGCAAGACAAGCGTTCCGTTCATCCGCCCCATCTTTGCCAGTGCCGCGGAGGTTGCCTCCTGCTCGACGTTCAATAGTTCGCCGAGGGTGTGGCCTTGGAGGTACGCTACCTCTTCCGGGAGCCCCTCCCGGGAGGGGATGACCACGTCTTCGGTATGGTGCTCGAGCCGCACGAAGGTCACCACCTTGTCGTATGGCCCCTCCATGAAGAGCTGCACTTGGCTGTGCTGGTCGGTGGCCCCGAGGGCGCCTTGGGGGGTGGGCCCGGTGTGGACGACCGATCCGCGGCGGTCGGTCCGCTTACCGAGACTTTCCGCCCAAAGCTGCACGTACCAGGCGGCCAGCTCGCGTAGCCGGTCGGAGTAGGGCATGAGCACGTGAATCTTGGCGCCGAGCCAGGCATCTGCCGCCCAATGCAGCGCCGCGTAGAGCGCCGCGGGATTGGCGAGCAGCGATTCGTGTTCGGCCTTCTGCACCGCGCGGCGAGCGCCCGACACCAATCCGTCGATGTCGATCCCGACGAGCGCCGCGGGCAGGAGCCCGACCGGCGTGAGGACGCTGAACCGTCCCCCGACGCCCGCGGGCACCTCGAGGGCCGCGATCCCCTCGCGGTTGGCGAGCTCCCGAAGGGGGCCCTTCGACCGGTCGGTGGTGAAGGCGAGATGCCTAACTGCCGCATCGGGGCCAAGCGCCTGGTCGAGCCAGGCCCGCACCACGAGATACTGGGCCAGCGTCTCGGCGGTGCCGCCGGACTTGCTGATGACGTTGACGAGCACCCGGCGGGGGTCGATGCGCCGGAGCGCCGCGGCGATCGAGGTGGGATCGACGTTTTCGAGGATCGTGATTCGGGGGTAGAACTCGCGCGCTTCGTCGTCGAGCTCGTTCCACGCCGGGGGGCGCAGCGCATTGACGAGCGCCTTCGTGCCGAGCGCCGACCCGCCGATGCCGAGCACCAGCACATGGTCGTACGCCTGGCCCACACCCTCCGCGAAGCGCCGGATCGCGGCGACCGTCTCCGCCTGCTCGCCCAGCTCGTAGAAACCGTACTCCCCCTCCCGCCGCCGCGAACGAACCTCCGCCAGCACGCCGGGAAACCGCTGCATCAGGTCTTGCAGCCGGGGGCGGGGGAGCCCGTGCTCTCCGTCGAGCTTGTCCGCGAGCATGCGGCCGTAGAGGAGCTTCATTCGGAAACCTCCAGGGTCAGTCCGTCGTAGCCCGGCTCGATGCCGGCCGGGAGCCGCGCGGCCAGCTCCGCGTGCGCCGTTTCGTGGGTCAAATGCGTCAGGATCGTTCGCCGGGCCCCGATCGCCCGCGCCGCCTCCACCGCTTCCGGAATACTCTGATGGGTGGGATGGGGGCGCCACCATAACGCATTGAGCACCAGCACCTCGAGTCCCTGCAGCGCCCGAATCGCCTCGGCCGAAACCCGCTTCGCGTCGGTGACATACGCCACGGGGCCGATCCGGAATCCGAGCACCACCGCATGCCCATGCTCGAAGGCCAGCGGGAGCACCTCTCGTCCGGCGATCGTAACGGCCCGGTCCGGCTCGACCGGCGTGAGGGTGAGCTTCGGCTTCGAGGTGCCGGCGTGGGGCTCGGCCCGCTCGTCAAAGATGTAACGATATGCTCCGCGAAGAAACTCGACGACCCGTTCCGATCCGTAGAGCGGAAGCGGCGGGCGTCCGCCACCGGTGAAGGCGCGGAGATCGTCGATCCCCGCCACATGGTCCGCATGTTCGTGGCTCATGAGCACCGCGTCGAGCCGCCGGGCCCCCGCCGCCAGGAGTTGGAGCCGAAGCTCGGGAGCGGTGTCGATCAGAATGCGGGAGTCGCCGGCCTCGATCAGCGCGGAGCTACGAGTCCGCCGGTCTCTCGGATCGGTCGAGCGGCAGACGGCGCAATCACAGCCGAGCTGCGGCACGCCGAACGAGGTGCCGGTGCCGAGCAGGACGAGCCGCATTTCCGCTACACGGTTTCGATCTTGAGGAAGTTGGTCGTACCGGCCACGTCGAAGGGGACTCCCGCGGTGACCACCACCCGCTCACCGGGGTCGGCCAGGCCCATCTTGCGAATGAGCGACTGGGCAACGGGAAAGGCCTTGTCGTAGTCGGGGTAGTGGTCGATCCGCACCGGGATCACGCCCCACACCAGGGCGAGATGCCGGAAGGTCTCCGGTTCGGGGGTAATGGCGAGGATCGGCACCGTCGGGCGGTACGAGGCGACGGTGCGCGCGGTGAACCCACTCGACGTGAGGCAGACGATCAGCGGCACCTTGAGCAGTTCGGCGGCGGCGCAGACGGCGACGGCGATCGCATCCTCGGTGCGGGCGGTCACGTGGGGCTGCCGGAGATGCACCGCCGACGTCTCCCACGCCGGTTCGGTCGACCCCTCGCGCCGGTGGCTTTCCACTTCGCGGGCAATCCGGTCCATCGCGCGCACCGCGAGGAGCGGATAGTTCCCCACGGCGGTCTCGGCGGAGAGCATCACCGCGTCGGTTCCGTCGAGAATCGCGTTGGCCACGTCGGACACCTCGGCCCGGGTCGGCCTCGGCGCCTTGATCATGCTCTCCAGCATCTGCGTGGCGGTGATCACCGGCTTGCCATGTCGGTCCGCCTCGCGAATCAGCCGCTTCTGCACCAGTGGCACCTGCTCGAAGGGAAGCTCGACGCCGAGGTCGCCCCGGGCCACCATGATCGCATCCGCCGCCTCGAGGATCCCGTCGAGATGCAACAGCGCGGTGTCCTTCTCGATCTTGGCGATGATCTTGACCGTCTTGGGGAGGAGTCGGCGCATTTCGTCGAGATCGTCGCCCCGCCGAACGAAGCTCATGCCGATGTAGTCGACGCCCTGCGCCGCAGCCTGAATCGCGTCCTCCCGGTCCTTGTCCGTAATGGCGGGGGCGCTGACTTCGATTCCCGGGAGATTCATCCCCTTGTGCGCCTTGAGCTCGCCTCCGTAGCGCACCGTGCCGCTCACCCGGTCGCCATGGACCTTGGTGACGTCGACCGTCAGGAGGCCGTCGTCGAGGAGAATGCGGCTTCCTACCTTCACGTCGCCGGCGAGCCCGTCGTAGGTGGTCGGGATCTCCCCTTCCTCCGCCCGTGCCTCCGGCGCGAAGGTGACGACTTCCTTGGAGACGAGCTGGCGGGGCGCCGGAAGGTCGCCGACCCGGATCCGGGGCCCCTGAAGGTCGACGAGAGTGGCGCACGAGGTGGCGCGCTCGCGTTGCACCGTCTTCAGGTCGTCGATCCAGCGGGCGCGGATCTCGGGCGTACCATGGCTCGAATTGATACGGACGACGCTGACCCCCGCATCCAGGAGGGAGCGCATCTGGTCGGGCGTTTCCCAAGCGGGGCCCAGTGTCGCGACGATCTTGGTGCGGCGGATAGCGGCGGTCTTACTGGCCAAAGCGAGAAGAAGCTCGGTTAAGGTCGCCCGAATCTAACCACATGACCTCCCCCCCGACGACGGTGAGCCGGGCGCCGCCCGAAAGGAACGCCTGCCCGTCTCCCTCATGGACCGCGGCGTCGACATCCCAGACCACCAGATCGGCGGCGCTTCCTTCGGCCAGGCGGCCGATTTCCGGGGCCCACGCAGCGGCATGAGCGGGTCCGAGGGTGTACGCGCCGACCGCCTCTTCGAAGGAAAGCCGCTCATCGGCGTACCAGGAGGAGCCTCGCGCCGATCCGAGGGCACGCCGGTCCATCGCCGCGAAGATGCCATGGCGGGGGTCGAGTGGCGCCACCGGAGTGTCGCTCCCGAAAGCCAGCGTCGATCCGAGGCCGGTGAGGCGCCGGAAGGCATATGCCCCGCGTCCTCGCCGGCCCCAATGGCGCTCCGCAAGAGGGATGTCGACCAGGATGTGTGCCGGCTGCATCGAGAGCACGATGCCGCTGGAGGCGGCGCGCCCGAGGTCGGCGTCGTCGACGCACTGGAAATGCTCGATGCGGTGGGGCAGCGCGAGGCGCGGGAGCGGTTCCAGGATATCGAGCGCGCGGCGTACCGCCGCGTCGCCGATGGCGTGCACCGTCGCGGCGATTCCCGCGGCGGCGGCCATCTCGACGGCGCGGGCGGCCTGGTCGGCGTCGACGAGCGGCATCCCCCGGTCCCGGCTTCCTTCGTAGGGTGCGAGCATCCACGCGGTGCGGCTGCCGAGGCTGCCGTCGAGAAAGAGCTTCACGCCGCCGTTGGTGATCCATCGGGTGCGCCGGCCGCTTCGGAATCCCCGCTCGACGAGGGCGGTCAGGGCGCCGACCGGCGGGTGGAAGAGGACCCGAAGCCGAAGGAGATCCTCGGCCTCGAGCCCGCGAAAAGCCTCGAGCACCTGGAGATCCTCGACGTCGTGGAGGCCGGTGATTCCCAGGCGATGGGCCTCCCGCTGCCCCCGGAGGAGGGCGGCGCGGAGCCGCCCCGGGGCGGGCGCCGGGACGACATGCCTAACGATATCGACCGCCCGTTCGAGCAGCAGGCCGGTCGGTTCGCCGGCGGCGTCCCGGGCGATCCGCCCGCCCGGCGGATCCGGCGTGTCGCGGGTGACCCCGGCCCGGTCGAGCGCCGCGGAGTTGACCCAGGCGGCATGGACGTCGAGGGAGTCGAGAAAGACCGGCGCC
>JABFSM010000229.1 GCA_013140635.1 Gemmatimonadales bacterium | reverse complement strand
CAGGGGGCAACGCGGGGGGTTCCGGACCCTTGGGGCCCCATCTAGACTTGAGCCGCCATGCGACTCCGCGACTTTCTGGAGCCTTCCGCCGTCCAACTCGAGCTCACGGCCCAATCGAAAGACGCCGTCCTCGACGAATTGGTGGCCCTCCTCGGGCTGGAAGAGCGAAATGCCCAGCAATTGTCCCGCCTGCTCAAGCGTCGAGAGCTGCTCGGCTCGACCGGTGTCGGCCGGAGCATCGCGATTCCCCACTGCCGCTCACTGGCACTCAGTCGCCTCCGGTTGGGCTTCGGACTCCATCGGGGCGGGCTCGAGTACGACTCGGTCGACCAGAAGCCGGTTCACATCTTCTTCCTAATCGCGGCGCCCCCCAACGAAGTCTCGAACCAGTACCTCCCCGTGCTCGGAAAGATCGCCCAATTCGGTCAAATGCCGGATGTGCCGGAACGGCTTAGGGCACTGCGGGATCCCGAAGAGCTGTTTCAGTTTTTTGACAAGAGCGGGGTATAACCCGAGAGTCCTTGGCACACACAAACCCCCTCGCCCAATCCTCCGCCAGATTAAGGTACCAGCAGGTGGTCCAAGTCACGTAGAATCAATCAGATAGCTCGAATTCGGAAGATTTGTAACGGGGGCACTGGACTTGCCATTCCCTGCAGTGTGTCCTGTAACCGCAGAGCCCGCCCCATGCCCATGGGTAATCCGTTCCATTTCCATTTCACCAATGGTGAAGGGGGGGTAACCCTCATCGAGCTGTTGGCGGTGGTGATGATCGTCGGAATTCTGGCCGGGCTTGCCCTTCCCCAGATGAAGCAGGCGATCGAGCGGGCGCGGGTCGTGAAGGCAATCGGTGATATCAGCGCGATCTCCCTTGAGGTCATGGCCATCGAGGCTGGAGAGCAGCCTCTTCCCGCCTCGCTCGCCAGCCTCGGGTATGAAGGCCGGCTCGATCCGTGGGGACGCCCCTACGTGTACTACCCCTTCCCTCCCTCGACGGGAAAGGGTGGCGGAGTTCCCGGGGGAGCGCGCAAGGATCGATTCCTGGTCCCGGTGAATTCCACCTTCGACCTCTACAGCCTGGGCCCCGACGGCCAGAGCGCGCCGCCCTTCAGCGCCAAGGCCAGTCAAGACGACATCGTGCGCGCCAACGACGGCGGCTTCGTCGGCCTGGCGTCGAGGTTCTGACCGATGCTCCGCCTGGCACTGCTCCGGACTCGGGTGGGACGGCACATCCTGGTGCTCTTCGTGGGGTGCGTCATCGTGCCGGTCGCGACGTTCGCGCTGCTCGCGTACACCCTCATGGCGCGCCGGCTCGAGACCGCTGCGCGGGAAACGCTTCGGAGCGAGAGCAAAGCGGCGGGCTTCATCATCTTCGACCGCCTGACGGCGATCGCCACCGAGCTCGCGCTTCGGGCCGACGCGGGGGAAGGCGCGTCGGCAGAGGGCTCTTCGTTCGACTTCGTGGCGATCGAACGAGCCCCCGGTTCGGTCGCGACCCTGCACGGCAGCCCGCAGCCGCTCCCGGCCCTCGCCGACGCGGAGCTCCGACACCTCGCCCAGGGACGCCCCCTTATCGTGAGGCACTCCGGCCCTCGCCCGGTCTTCTTTCTGGTTCGGAAGACCGGTTCCGGCAACGATGGGTTTCCCCGAATCTGGGGTAGGGTCCTCCCGGCCACCTTCCTCGAGTCCGGCACCGGGCTCGGCGCCTCGATGGGCGGCGGCAACCTCTGTGTCCTCGATGCCGAGAAGCGCCCCCTCTCGTGCGCGGCGGCGGAGGCGGAGCGCGCGACGGCGGCGCTCGAAGACAGCCGAGCAGGCGAACATGGATGGCAACGCGGCGATTCCCTCTTTCTGATGGGAGGCTTTCACCTCTTCCTCAAGCACGAGTTCGGCGCCGAAGCCTGGACCGTCACCTTGAGCACGCCGGCCGACGCGGTTCGGGCCCCCCTCGCGGACTTCAGGCGCACCTTCTTCCTCGGCGTTGCGCTGGCCGGGGTGCTCGTCTTTGCCGTGAGTCATATTCAGCTCCGGAAGCGGATGACCCCGCTCGCCGAGCTGGAATTGGGAGTGCGCCGGGTTCGCGAGGGCGATTTCACCACCCCCGTCGCCGTCCAATCCGACGACGAATTCGCCGTGCTGGCCGAATCCTTCAACGGCATGGCCTCCGACCTGCGGCGGCAGTTCGAAACGGTTGCCGCGCTGCACGAGGTGGACCTCGCCGCGCTGGAGCATCGTTCGGCCGACGCCATTGCGCGGGCCGCGCTCAACCATGCCACCGCGCTTCTCGAAGCGGATTTCGCGGTGGTGGCCTTCCCCGACGGGGATGCGCCTGGCACCTGGCGCGCGCTCGCCAGAACGCGCGACGGCTTCGGTGACGGCAAGAACCTCTTCACGCCCGGCGCGGGAGAATTGAAGGATCTTGCGTCCGAACTGCAGGTGCTGGAGCGCGGCAAGGCGCAACCATGCTACTCCCTCAAGCCCCGAATCACCCAAGGCGTTGAAGAACTCGCCTTCCCGATTCGGCACCGGGGAGGGGTCCGCGCGGTGCTGTTGATCGGCAGCGCGGCGACAAACCGCTTCAGCGACGCGACCCGGTCACTGGGCCGGCAGCTCGCCGACCAGCTCGCCGTGGGCCTATCGAACGAATCGCTCCTCCACGAACTGGACGATCTCAGCCGCGGTTCGCTGCTCGCGCTCGCGCGGACCATCGACGCGTCGAGTCCGTGGACCGCAGGCCACTCCGAACGGGTGACTCAGACCGCGGTGGAGATCGCGCGGCTGCTGGGCCTCGAGCATCGCGCGATCGAACGCCTGCGCCGCGGCAGCCTCCTGCACGACATCGGCAAGATCGGCGTGCCGACCGCCATCCTCGACAAGGCGGGCCCGCTGACCGAGGACGAGCGCACCCTCGTCCAGGCGCATCCGGTGATCGGCGCCGAGATTGTCGGGACGATTACCGCGTTTCGTGACATCGTCCCATTGGTGCGGGACCACCACGAACTCCTCGATGGGTCGGGCTACCCGAACGGGATTTCCAGTTTCGCGATCTCGCAGCAGGTTCGCATCCTGACCGTGGCGGACGTCTACGACGCGCTGGTGTCGGATCGGCCCTACCGCCGCGGACTGGCCCCGGAGGCGGCGGTGGGCATTCTGCGGGAGGGGATGTCGACCAAGTACGACCCGGATGTGGTTCAGGCGCTCGAGCTGGCCCTCTTTTCCGGATGGGCCGCCACGACCGACACCCACAATATTGTTGCCGCCGAGGTGGCCTGATGAAAGTACAACCGGAACTCCGGCGCTTCTTCGAGCGGGTCTCAAGCCTGCACGAGGCGGCGCAACTCGAGGAGCAAGAGCGGGAAGCGGCACGGACGCGCGCGGCGAAGCCCGCGGCGCGGCGGAAGCGGTGGAACCCCGGGGCAATTCGCGTCTATCTCCTGGCCATCGGCAGCATCGTCGCGGTGGGGATGTGGGTGGTACAGTCGCTGCGGCCCCAGCCGCTCGGGCGGCCGATTCTTCCCGAGTCGATTCATGGCCGCTGGGAGACGAACAACCCCAAGTACCGTCATCGCGGCTTCTGGATTTCGTGGGACAAGGTGGCGTTTCAAACGGGGCCGCTGCTCACCGACTATACCATCGCCCAGATCGAGGACGTGGTGGCGCGCCCCTCCCTTACGGGAGACACCACCTACTTTACCGTGAACTATCGCGGCGAGGAGGGCCGGGCCACTTGGGCCTTCGCGTTCGCCGGCAAGCCCAAACCGGCGATTCGTTTTTCACATCAGAAGGAAATCGAGTGGCGCCCCGGAAAAGGCGAGGGGTGGCCGAGGAACTAGGGCGCTACTCCCACTCGATCGTCGCGGGCGGCTTCGAACTCACGTCATACACCACCCGGTTGACCCCCTTCACCTCGTTGGCGATTCGACTCGAGATGTGACTCAGCACCTCAGGCGGAAAGGGGTACCAGTCCGCCGTCATCCCGTCCCGGCTGGTGACGGCCCGAAGCGCCACCGCCTGGTCGTAGGTCCGGAAATCGCCTTGCACGCCGACCGAACGAATCGGAAGCAGCACCGCGAAGGCCTGCCAGATCTCGTCGTAGAGCCCGGCGGCGCGAATCTCTTCGAGGTAGATGGCGTCGACGTGGCGGAGGATGTCGAGCGCCGGCCGCGTCACGTCGCCAAGAATGCGGATGGCGAGGCCGGGCCCCGGAAAGGGGTGGCGGCTGACGATCTCTTCGGGTAACCCCAGCTCGCGGCCGACCTGGCGCACCTCATCCTTGAAGAGTTCGCGAAGCGGCTCGATCAGCTTGAACGGGAGCCGCTCCGGAAGGCCGCCGACGTTATGGTGGGTCTTGATCGTCACCGACGGCCCGCCCCGTGGGGAGAACGACTCGATCACGTCGGGATAGAGGGTGCCCTGCACCAGAAAGCCGACATCGCCGCCGACCTGTTTGGCCTCGGATTCGAACACCTCGATGAACTCGTGCCCGATGATGGTGCGCTTGCGCTCGGGGTCGGCGACACCGGCCAGCTTGCCGAGGAAGCGCTCGCTCGCATCCACCACACGGAGGTCGATGCCTAAGTGGCGGCGAAAGGTCTGTTCGACCTGGTCGCGCTCGTTACGGCGGAGGAGTCCATGATCGACGAAGATACAGGTGAGCCGGCTCCCCACCGCGCGGTGCACCAGCGCCGCCGCCACCGAGGAATCGACGCCGCCCGAGAGGCCGCAGATGACCCTCGCTTCGGAACCGGCGGCTTCGCGAATCTTCGCCGTCTCGCTCTCGATGAAGTGCCCCGCGGTCCAGCTTGGCCGGCAATGGCAGACGTCGAAGAGAAAGTTGCTGATGATCTCTCCGCCCCGCGGCGTATGCGCCACCTCGGGATGGAACTGCACCGCGAAGATCGGCTTGGAGGTGTGCTCGATGCCGGCCACCGGTGAGTTCGCGCTCGACGCGGTGCGCACGAATCCGGGGGGGGGCGCGTCGACGTAGTCTCCGTGGCTCATCCACACCTGGGTCTCTTCGCCGGGGGCAAAGCCACGGAAGAGCTTCCCTCCCTCCACCTTCACCGCGGCGCGCCCATACTCGCGCCGGCTGGCTCCCACCACCTTCCCACCGGCCAAGTGCGCGATCAGTTGCATCCCGTAGCAAAGCCCAAGAACCGGAATACCCAGGTCGAGCAATTCCTTCTCGGCCAGCGGCGCGCCCTCGTCATAGACCGAGTTGGGACCGCCGGAGAGAATGATCCCCGCCGGCTTCCACTCGCGGATCCATGCGACGCTTCGCGCCGGCGGGTGGATTTCCGAATAGACGTGCGCCTCGCGCACCCGGCGGGCGATGAGCTGGGTGAACTGCGAGCCGTAGTCGAGAATCAGGATGCGGTCGTGCTCGGTCATCGGCGTCCTATGTGACTTGTCAATATGCTTTGGCCCAAACCGCCTCGGCGGTTGCGGGCCGCCCGGTCCAGATGCAGGTGGCCGGCGCATCCGGCGACCGGAACTCGGCGTCGGGTAGCACCCGAATCGTCGCCTTGGTCTGTTCCTTGATTTCCGCCTCGACGGCAGGATCGCCGCACCAGCCGGCGTAGACGAATCCTCCGGCGCCGTTCAGGAAGTCGATGAACTCCTGCTTCGACTTGGGCCCGCGGAGGGTGGCCGCCTCACGGCGGGCCTTCGCCGCCTCGAAGAGGGCGTGCTGCATCCGGTCCATCTCGCCGAACAGCCGCTCGTGAAGCCCGCCCATCGGGACCGATTCCTTCGGCCCCCCGGTGCGCCGCGCGAGCATGACGGTCTGGTTGGCCAAGTCGCGAGGCCCAAGCTCCAGCCTGAGCGGGACCCCCCGGCCCTCCCACTCGTAGTACTTGGCGCCCGGCTTCATCCCGTCACGGTTGTCGAGGTGGACCCGAATCCCGGCCGCCCGCAACTCCCTGGCGATCCGGTCCGCCGCCTCGATCACCTTGGCCCGCTCCTCGTCCGATTTCCAGATCGGCACGATCACCACCTGCCACTGGGCCAGGCGCGGCGGGCAGATCAGCCCGTTGTCATCGCCGTGGGTCATGATGAGCCCGCCGACGAGACGGGTCGACACCCCCCAGGAGGTGCTCCAGACATGGTCCAGCGCGCCGTCGGCGGTCTGGAAGGTGACATCGAACGCCTTGGCGAAGTTCTGCCCGAGGTTATGCGACGTGCCGGCCTGCAGCGCCTTCCGGTCCTGCATCATCGCCTCGCAGGCGTAGGTCCGGAGCGCCCCGGCAAACTTCTCGCTCTCGCTCTTCCGTCCGGTCACCACCGGCATGGCCATCCACTCCTCCATGAAGCGGCGGTAGACGCCGAGCATCCGGAGCGTCTCCTCCTCCGCCTCCTGCTCCGTGGCATGGGCGGTGTGGCCCTCCTGCCAGAGGAATTCGGTGGTCCGGAGGAAGAGCCGAGTCCGCATTTCCCAGCGCACGACGTTACACCACTGATTCAAGAGCAGCGGAAGGTCGCGCCAGCTCTGGATCCACTTGGAGAACATCGCGTAGATGATCGTCTCCGAGGTGGGCCGCACGACCAGCGGCTCCTCCAGCTCCTTCCCGCCCCCATGCGTTACGACGGCGGTTTCCGGCGCGAAGCCCTCGACATGCTCCGCCTCCTTGGACAGGAAGCTCTGCGGGATGAACAAGGGGAAGTAGGCGTTTTGGTGCCCCGTCTCCTTGAACATGGCGTCGAGCGCCCCCTGCATCTGTTCCCAAATGGCATAACCATTCGGCCGGATGACCATGCAGCCGCGCACCGGGCTATAGTCCGCCAGTTCGGCCTTCATGATCAGTTCGTTGTACCAAGCGGAAAAATCCGCGGCCCGGGTGGTCAGGGCTTTGTTGTCGGCCATGCTCGTAGGGAAGAGGGAGGAGGGAAGAGGGAGGAGGGAAGAGGGAAATTCATCGTCCCTGCCCCATGAGGTTCCGGACCGCGTCGGCAAGAGTCTCCATCGAGACCTCCTGCTGCGCGCCGGTGCGCAGGTCTTTGAGCACAACGGCGCCGCGCGCCCGCTCGTCGGGGCCGACGACCACCGCCATGCGGGCGCCGCGCGCGTCGGCGAGCTTCATCTGCTTGCCGATCTTGTCGTCGGCGAGGCTGTATTCCACTCGAATACCGCTGTCCCGGAGCTCGTGCGCCAGCTTGAGAACGGCAGGTCTGTCCTCCGGTGTGGCGGTGACAAGGAAGACCTCGGCGGACGCCGGCGCCTTGGGAGCCACGCCTCGCTCTTTGAGAAGTTCGCCGAGGACCACATCGCCCATGCCAAAGCCGAGCGCGGGAAGGTCGACGCCGCCGATACGGTCGAGGAGATTGTCGTACCGCCCCCCCCCGCAGATGGCGCGGAGCGAGCGTTGGGCGTCGAAGAGCTCGAAGACGGTGCCGGTGTAGTAGGCCAGGCCGCGAACGATGGTGAGGTCGAGGTCGACGAAGTCGCCGAGCCCCATGGCATCGAGCGCGTCCATGGTGCGGCGGAGCGGCGCGCCGGCGCCCGCCGCGGCCGGAAACCGCGTCTCGAGGTCGGCCCAGGTGGTGATGCTCGGCAGCGACTCGAGCGCGGCGATCGCGTCGTCGGTGGCGCCGGCCTCGTGCAGCGCCTTCCTCCGCGGGCCGTATTCGGAGCGTCCCAGCTTGTCGAGTGCCTGAAAGGCGAGGGCCTGCCGGGCGGTGCCGATGCCGGCTTCTTCCAGGAGCACGGCCAGGAGCCGGCGGTCGGAGAGCCGCACCCGCACGTCGGTAGCCGTTAGGCCGAGCGCGCGCATGACGTCGACGGCGAGGGCGATGACCTCGGCGTCGCCGAGGGGGCCCGGTTCGCCGATCAGGTCGCAATTGAGCTGGAAGTGCTCCCGCAGGCGCCCGCGCTGCTGGCGCTCGTAGCGAAAGAGCTGGGGAATCGAGAACCACCGGATCGGCTTCTTGAGCCCGTTGGCCCGTTCGGCCACCATCCGGGCCAAGGTCGGGGTCATTTCGGGCCGCAGGGCGACGTCGCGGCCGCCCTTGTCGGCAAAGCTGTAGAGCTGGCCGATGATTTCGTCGCCGCTCTTGTCGGTATAGAGCTCGAGCGCTTCGAGGGGGGGGCCGTCGTACTCTTCGAAGCCGTAGCGGCGGGCCACCCGCCGCATGGCGTCGAAGATGTGCGCCCGGAGGGCGAATTCTTCCGGAAAGAAGTCCCGGAAGCCCGGGAGAGCCTGGAGCGGCATCCGCCTAAGATAACCGCCTAAGCTCCCCCGGACTAATGACTTACCCCAGCGGGATCAGCCCTTCTTCAGAGTGTAAGCCCGGATGTGCTCCACGTCGTCCGTGTCGGTCCACACGCCGTAGATCACGCCGCCGGTGATGGTGGCGGCGCGGAACTTCGGAGGGAGCGTCACCCGGCCGAGCAACCGGCCCGAAGGGTCGAGCACCGCATAACGACGAAGGTCGGGGCTGCCCGGGACCGATTCCTGAGCCCAGAGGTTTCCGTCGCTATCGGTCAACAGGCCCTGAATGAACGGATAGGTGGCCGGAAACTTCACATTCTGATAATTGCTCAGGATCTGCTTCTTCAACGGCTCGGGAAGCCCCCGAACCTGGGGTGCCCCCTCGATGGTCTTGAGCATCTCGGCGCGGGCTACCGCGGCATCCGCCTCGCTGATCGGCATCGGCGTGCTCGCCACCCGATAGATCGCCTTGAGCGCTCCATCGGGCCCGTGCACCTCGATTTCCCACGCGTCGTTCTTGGCGATGAACACCCGGTCGCCGTACACCGCCGAAGTGGTGGTCCGTCCGAGCGGCACCGGGTTCGGGGTATTGATCGTCTGGGTGCCTATCGTGAGCTGCATCTGCTGCATCTCGATCCCGGGGAAGCTGCCGATCGTGTCGCTCGGAGCGCCGTCGGACCGGTAGCGCATGAAGACCGTCGTGTCCCGGTAGGTTCCCTCTTTCGGATCGTTGACCCGGAACGCCTGCGACATGGCGAGGATGCTCCCGTCCCTGAACCAGGCCAGCGGAATCGAGAGGCTCATCCGCCCATTGGTCGGGACGGCGAACCCTTCCTTGCCTCCGAGCCCGAAGCTCCGGACGTACGTCCCCTCGGCATCGAGGATGCTCAGCCGGTTCGCGATCATGTCGGCCACGAGTATCGAGTCGCCGGGACCGGTCCACAGCGCGGCGATCGACTGGTACTCGCCGGGACCGCCCCCCTTCTGCCCAACGGTCTTGAGATGGCTGCCGGCGCTGTCGAAGATGCGGATGTCGCCGCCCACCGGGTTGGACACGGCCAGGCGCCGTCCCGGAAGGAGGACCGGGCCGCCGGGCTGGCTGAACTCGTAGGCCGGCTCGCCGACCCGCCCCCCGATACTGAGGGTCGGCACCGAATCGACCGTCCAACCGCTATCGGCGGCCCATGCGCCGCCGCTGTTCTCCACAATCGCGATCCCGGCGCTGTCCCGGGTCGCGGCGGCCCCCTGGCCGCCCGCTCCTTCACCGCCGCCGCACGCCGCGGCGCCAAGCGCCACCGCGAATACCATCGCCCCTCTTCCCGACATTGGTCTTTCCTCCTCTTAGACCGGGTGCAGTCCCTGCGCTTCCATCACATCACCCACGGTGTGAAACGACCCCGTCACCAGGACGGTACCGGCCCCCTCCTCGACTCTCGCGAGCGCCTCCAGGAAGGCCGGCACCAAGTGCCACTCGGCCTTGGCCGGGGGACGGTTCGGGTCCTTGAGCCACTTCCGCAACCACTCCAGGTCCCAGCGGCGCCCTTCGGCGCTTGGCGTTACCGTCAGAATACCCAGATCGACCACCCGATCGAGTTGCACCAGCATTTCGGGCCACGCCTTGTCGCCCAGTATGGAAACGAGGGCGTGGACGGGGCGAGGCGGCTTCAGCGCTTCGATGGCGCGGCAGAGCGCCGCGACCCCGTCGGGGTTGTGCGCCACGTCGAAGATCCACTTCCCTCGCCGGTCGAAGCGGCCGGGGATCGTCGCCTCCGCGAACCCTCGCCGCACGGCGCCGGCATCGGGCCTGAACCGCGCCGGAAGGGCCGCCAACGCCGCCCTGGCCACCGCCGCGTTGCGCCGTTGATGCGGCCCCTCGAGAGCCAGCGCCTCCTCGTATCGCTCCTCCGGAGGCACCACCCGGAGATCCAACCGGCTCCCGGGCTCGACCGAGGCCACCGACATCGCCGCCTCGTGCGTGAGTACGTCGAGGATTGCGGTCCGAGTTTCACCGACGACGAACGGCGCCCCCGGTTTGGCAATCCAGGCCTTCTCCCGCGCGATCGCCTCGAGGGTCTCTCCGAGGTACTTCTGATGGTCCATCTCGATCTTGGTGATGACACTCGCCATCGGCCTGACGACGTTGGTGCTGTCGAGCCGTCCGCCCAGCCCCACCTCGATGACCGCAACTTCGGCCCCACGGGCGGCAAGGTCGGCAAACGCCATGGCGGTCGTGGTCTCAAAGAAGGTGGCCCCGAGTTCATCCGCCAGCGGGCGGAGCCTCCCGGTCCACATGGCGACCGCATCCTCGCCGATTGGGGCCCCGTTCACCGTGACGCGCTCCCGAAACGACACTAGATGGGGCGATGTGTACACGCCGACGCGCCACCCCGCGGCGCGAAGCGCCGCCGCCACCAGTGTCGTGACACTTCCCTTCCCGTTGGTGCCCCCGACATGTACGCACGGCACCACGAGATGGGGGTCCCCGATTTCCGCGAGGAGCGCTCGCGTCGTGTCGAGGCCAAACTTGATCTGGGTAACGCGAGGGTAGAGATACTCCAGCGCCTCGCGGTAGGTCAGCTTCAACGTCGAATCCTCAAAACGAAGGGGAGCGCGTTGCCGCGCTCCCCGAATTCCGTCGGACCTACCTGGGTCTCAGGAGAGGGTCTGCGCGGCGGGTGGAATGGCGGCCCCATGCCCCAGCATGTGCCGGAGAATCCTCGCGGTGGTTTCGCGGAGCGATCCACGCGGCACGACATCGTCGATCTGCCCATGTTCCACCAGAAACTCCGCGGTCTGGAACCCCTCCGGCAAGTCTTGCCCGATCGTCTGCTTGATGACCCGCTGCCCCGCAAAGCCGATCACCGCGCCCGGCTCGGCCAAGATAGCGTCACCCTGCATCGCAAACGATGCCGAGACACCGCCGGTCGTCGGGTTGGTGAGGATGGTGATGAAGGGAATGGCCTCCGCCTTGAGCACGCCGATCGTGGCGGAGGTCTTGGCCATCTGCATGAGGGAAAGCACCCCCTCCTGCATTCGCGCCCCACCGGAGGTGCAGACGATCACGAGGGGGAGGCGCTTGTCGACCGAGCGGCGAGCCAGACGCGCGATCTTCTCGCCGACCACCGACCCCATCGACCCGCCCATGAACGCGAAGTTCATGACGCCGATGTGGTACGGCAACCCTTCGAGACGGCCAAACCCGGTGTAAACGGCGTCCGACGTCCCCGCCTTCTTCATGGCAAGGGCCAGCCGGTCAGCGTAGTTCTCGAACTTGAGGGGGTCCTGCGACCGGAGGTTGCCGAAGAGCTCGCGCCAAGTGCCGGCGTCGGTCAGGAGCTCGATGTACTCCTCGGCGCTGAACCGGCGGTGGTGCCCACATTCGCCGCAGACATTGAAGGCCCGCTCGAATCGCTCACGAATGTCAACGTGGCCGCAGCTCTCACACCGCTCCCATGCGTCTTTCGGGATCTCCAGCTTGGTGCGCTGGGAGATCCTTGCCTTCCGCTCCTTCTTAAACCATGCCATTACGGCCATAGGTTGAGGTTCTGCCCAAAAAGGGGTCGGCACCCGAAAGATGGTGACCGATCAATCTGGCGCAATCCCTCGCACACCGCCAGTCCTTGACTTGTAAGTCGTTGTCAGCCATCAGCATAGCCACTCAACCTCGAGTCCCACGCCACCCGAAGCGCCAGACCGATGGACAGAGAGGCCGCCAAGAGGAATGACCCGCCATAGGAAAAGAAGGGGAGCGGAATGCCCGTAATCGGCATGACGTTGATGGTCATCCCGATATTCTCGAAGAGGTGTGTGAAAAAGAGACCGAGCACCCCGAATACCACGAGGCTCGAGAAGGGGTCGGTGGCCCGCCTGGCGATCCGAAGCAGGGTGAAGAAGAGCCAGAGGAAGAGGGCCAAGGCCACCAGCACCCCCGCAAAGCCCAGTTCTTCGCCGACCACCGCGAAGATGAAGTCGGTGTACTGCTCGGGGAGGAACGCGAGTCGCTTTTGGGGCCCGTTGAGGAATCCGTTCCCGAAGAGTCCCCCCGATCCGATCGCGACTTTCGACTGGATAGCTTGGTAGCCGGCGTGGATCGGGTCGCTCTCGGGGTTCAGGAAGGTGATGAGCCGCTGGCGCTGGTAGTCCTTCAGCCGGTTCCAGACGACAATAGCCACCACCCCCATGGCGGAGTTCACCACGTAGATGAGCACCCCCTCCGCCACGTACGACCGCCAGAGCACGAGCAAGAGAAAGAGCAGGAGCATCCACGCCACCCACCAACTCGGACTCGCGGCCAGAAGGAGGCTCACCGCCGGCGACGCGAGAAGGAGCAAGAGCCTTGGCGCCACCCCCGCCCAGTAAAGCATGGCGAAGAGAATGCCGACGAAGACGATGGCGCTCCCTAAATCGGGCTGCCGCATGACCAGCAGAAAGGGAACGCCGGCGATGAGGCCTGGTGTGACCAGCTGGCGAAGCGAGGTGGGAGGATCCCGCAACGACGAGAGGTAGCGCGCCAAAAGCAGGATCGTCGCGATCTTGGCGAGTTCGACCGGCTGCCCGATCCTGATCCCGCCGATCGAGAGCCAGCTCTTGCTGCTGGCCGCGGAGCCGGCGCCGGTTCCCACCAGGAGAGTCAACACCAGCAGCAGTAGGCTAAAGGCGTAGAGCCCGGGGGCGGCCCATTCGAGAATCCGAAAGTTCATCCGGAAGACGATCGCCGCGCCGACGATGCCGATCGCGGCCCATCCGAGCTGACGGGTCCAGGCGCCCCGCGCCACCGACGGAACGTCGGTCTGTCCCGCCGAATAGACCATCAGCACGCCGAAGGTGGTGAGGGCCAGCACCGCCCAGACAAGCTGCCGGTCTATCCCGCCCCTCGACGCGACCCGCATCATGGCCGGATCGAGTCGGGGAAGACGTCACCGGTCCGCGCGATGGTGTCCGCCTGGATCGGAACCGAGACTCTGAGTTTGGCGAGGGAGGGATCGAGCTGCGTGAGATAGCGGCGAATGACCCGCACGACCCACGGAGCCACCGCCGAACCATGCTCCTTGAACTCCATGATGCTCCCGACAATGACCTGCGGATTTTCCGCCGGCGCATAGCCGATGAACCAGCCGTGGTCCTTGCCGTGGGAGTTTTGTGCCGTGCCCGTCTTCCCCGCCACCTTGAGGTCGCGCCCGCCACTGGCGGCGGCGGTCCCGCTCGCCACGACGTCGAACATCGCCTTCCGGAGCCCCTCGAGCTGCGCCTGCGTCAACCCGAGGGGCTTGGGCTGCGCCTTGAGCGCGTTGACGAGGTGCGGCGCGACGAGGTTCCCGTCGCCGGCCAGCGCGGTGTAGAACCGCATCATGTTGATGAGGGTCTGGCTGTTCTCTCCCTGGCCGATGGCCAAATTCAACGTGACGGCGTTGGTCCAGCCGCGGGCGCCGTAGCGGCGGTTGTAGTACTCGGTATTTGCCGGATAGATCGGACGCTGCTCGCTGCCGAGGTCGATCCCGCTCCGCTCCGCGAAACCGAGCGCGATGCCCTGCTCCAAGATGTTAGGCAGCCCGAGCCGGAGCCCGAGCTGGTAAAAATAGACGTCGCAGCTCTTGGCGATGGCGCCGGTCAGGTCCAGCGATCCATGGCCCTCCGGCTTCCAGCACTTGAAGGGCCGGTTGCCGAAGCGGAGCGCGCCCCGGCAGGGCTCGGGCATATGGGTGCCGAAATCGACGACGCCGCGCTTGAGCCCCATGATGGCGGTGGCCAGCTTGAACGGCGAGGCGGGGGGATAAATGCCCCGGATGGCCCGATTGATGAGCGGTTTGGCCTCGGCGGTGTTGAGCGCCTGCCAGGTGCCCGCCTCGATCCCGCCGATGAATTCGTTCGGGTCGAAGCTCGGCGCCGAGTAGAGCGCCAGGATCTCGCCGTTAGGGCGCATGGCCACCACGGCGCCCCGCGTGTCGGCGAGTCCGGCCCGCCAGAGGCTGTCGACGTAGAGCTGGAGCGGCAGATCGATCGTGGTCTTGATGGCGCCGCCGGCGATCGGCGCCAGCGAGGGCGACGACACCTCTTCCCGCACCATCCGGCCCCGGGCGTCCACTTCGGTGTAGCGCACCCCATCCACGCCCCGGAGCAGCGAGTCGTACTGCTGCTCGAGCCCGTCCCGGCCGACGATCGAACCCATCCGAGACCCGGCGTAGCGCCCCCGGGCGATCTCCTCCTCCGAGACTTCCCCGACGTACCCGACCAAGTGGGCGATCGCCGCGCCCCCACGGTAAATCCGCCGCGGCTCGGTTTGCACCACGAGCCCCGGCAGGAGGTAGCGGTGCTCCTCGAGCCTCGACACCACGCCGAAGTCCGCCCCCGTAAAGACGAGTGCCGGCTGATACTGCGCGGTGCGAAACCGCCGGATGATGATATCGACCGCGCCGCTGTCGAGCGCCACGATGGTGCCGAGCCGGGCCAGGACGGCGCGCATCGAGTCGACCGACGGCGCGAACAGCTTGACGGTGTATCCCGGCTGATTGTCGGCAATGATCAGGTTGTTCCGGTCGACGATCGCTCCGCGGGGCGCGAGGAGGGGCACCTGGCGCAGCCGGTTCTTCTCCGACTGAAGGCGAAAGTCCTTGTACCCAAGCACCTGCGCCCGGAAGAACGCCCCGGTCAGAATGAGAAAGGTGAGCAGCAGGACACCTGCCGCCCCGGTGGAGCGGTCGCGCAGCCGGTCCGCGGAAATGCCGCTCATCCCTCGAGCCGAATCGCGAACCAATCGCGAAGGACGAGCAGGAGCACCATCCCCGCCGCCGCGGTCGTGAGCGCTTGAAGCGGAGCCCAGACCAGGAGCCCGTTCGAGAGCTGGCCGGCCGGGGTGCCGCTCGCGAGCAGCACGATCGCGTTCCGAAGCCAGACTCCGGCGGCGCAGAGCCCGGCGGTGACCAGCACGTTGTCGGGAAAGAAGACCAGCCGCCCCCAGGAGGCGACGTAGGCGACGATCGTGTGCGCCAACGCGGCGACGCCGAAGTGCGCCGGCACCAGCACGTCGTTCACCACCCCGACCACGAATCCGGCCAGCGCGGCAAGCCCCGGCTTGGTGCGGACCGCGATGAGCATCAGGGCCAGCAAGAGGAAGTCGGGCGCGGCGCGCCCGTCGAAGATCCGTGGCCGCAGGTAGAAGTGCAGCGCGAGCAGCACCGCGAAGCCGAGATAGAGCCGCCCGTTGCCGCGGCGCGGACTCACGGCCTCGCCTCCGGCGGCGCCGGGGTTTTCATAACGAGCACGTGGGCCACATGCCCGGGGTTGGCCATCGGCGCGAGCCGATAGACCCGCTCCCAGCCGAGCTCCTCTCGGCGCACCCCCGCCACCCGGCCGATCGGGATCCCCTTGGGGTAGATCC
>JABFSM010000291.1 GCA_013140635.1 Gemmatimonadales bacterium | reverse complement strand
AATCCCGGCTCGCTCCTCACCACCAAGGGTTCGCGCGGCGGGACGGTGGCTCTGCTTTCGTCGGACGGCGGCGTATACCTCTCGGGCTCGCAGCACTTCCGGAACTACCTTCAGAACGCCCCACGCCTCTTTGTCGACAAGGTGCTGCTCTCAACCGGGGTGAAGAGCCGCGTTCTCGAAGGTGCCGCCGACGCGGTCGACTCCCTGGCCGGCCCCCTCGACGCGGACTTCGCGAAGGTGGTTTTCGTGCGCCAGTCGCGCACCGAAGTCCCCAACTCGTACCTGCGAGACACGAAGTCGGGAAGCCTCGTCCGGCTCACCAACAACACCGATCTCACCCCCGAATTCACGGCCCTTCAGCGCAAGCAGATCACCGTCACCCGCGCCGACGGCATCAAGTTCGTCGTGCAGGTGACCTTGCCCGCCGATTACCGCGCGGGCACCCGACTGCCCGGCATGTTCTGGTTCTATCCGTTCGAGTACACCGACCAGGCCGGCTACGACCGGACCCTCCGGACGTTCAACGTCAACCGGTTTCCGAATTCGGGGCCGCGGACGATCGAGTTCATGGCCACGCAGGGATACGCCGTGGCGAACTTCGATCCGCCGATCATCGGCGAAACCGGCCGCATGAACGACAACTATGTGGCCGATTTGCGGATGAATCTTTACGCCGTGATCGACGAGCTCGATCGGCAAGGCTTCATCGACCGAACGCGGCTGGGCATCGGGGGGCACAGCTACGGTGCGTTCAGCACGGTCAACGCGATGGTGCACACCCCGTTCTTCAAGGCGGGAATCGCGGGCGACGGCATGTACAACCGGACCCTCACGCCGACGGGATTCCAGAGCGAACAGCGCGACCTCTGGAGCGGGCAGAAGACCTACCTCGACATGTCGCCGATGCTCTATGCCGACAAGATGCAGGGGGCACTGCTGATGTACCACAACCTCGAGGATCAGAACGTCGGCACGGCGCCGATCAGCTCGATTCGGATGATGCAGGCACTGCGTTCGGAAGGAAAAACCGCGGCGCTCTACCAGTACCCGTACGAAGATCACGGCCCCGCCACCCAGGAGACGATCCTCGATCTCTGGGCTCGCTGGACGGCGTGGCTCGACATCTACGTGAAAAACGCCGGGGCTCCCCAGAAGCCGGTCGCGACGGCGGCGGGGGTGAGTGGCAACTGAAGGAACAGCCGACGCCTAACGAGACGACGTATAGATGAGATCGATCAGCTCATCGTACGTCGTCTCCGCGTGCGCCCCCCCTGTCTTGACCGCGTGTGTCACGCAGTGCCGCAGGTGATTCCGCATGAGCTCCCGCCCCACCGCCCGCAGCGCCTCCTGCACCGAGGCGATCTGGACCAGGATTTCGGGGCAATAGCGGTCCTCCGCGACCATCTTCTGCAACCCGCGCGCCTGCCCCTCGATGCGGCGCAGCCGCTTGAGGTTTCGGTCCTTGATGTCGGGGTCGACGCCGAATGCCTTACGATCCGGTTCGGTTCCGGCCGCGCACCCGCATAGGGCGGTGGATTCGTTCATTGGGAGTTCCTCGTTCGTTGGTCGCTATTCGCTATTCGCTATTCGCTATTCGCTATTCGCTATTCGCTATTCGCTATTCGCTATTCGCTATTCGCTCCGAATCTAGCGGAGTCCTCTTCACGCCTCACCCTCTCAATCCTCAATCCTGACCCCTAACCAAACCGCCTGAGCCGCAACGAATTCCCCACCACGCTCACCGAGCTCAGCGCCATCGCGGCGCTCGCGATCATCGGGTTCAGCAACAGGCCGAAGGCGGGGTAAAGCACTCCCGCGGCGATCGGAATACCGGCCACGTTATAGATGAAGGCCCAGAAGAGATTCTGCCGCATGATCCGAATCGTCCGGCGCGAAAGCCGGATGGCGGAGGCCGCGGCGCGGAGATCGGGGCGCATCAGCACCACGTCGCCCGCTTCCGCGGCGATGTCGGCGCCGCCTCCGATCGCGATCCCGATATCGGCCGCGGCGAGCGCCGGCGCGTCGTTGATCCCGTCGCCAACCATCGCCACCACTCGCCCGGTACTCCGGAGCCGCGCGATCTCGGCGACCTTCCCCTCCGGAAGGACCTCCGCCACCACCTGCGTGATCCCGACTTCGGCGGCGACCGCGTCGGCGGTCCGGCGGCTGTCCCCGGTGAGGAGGATCAGGTCCAGACCGAGGGCGCGAAGGGCGGCCACCCCCTCCTTGGAGGTTGAGCGAACTTTGTCCGCCACGCCGAGCAATCCGGTCACCTCGCCGTCCTGCGCCACGAAGATCGGGGTGCGGCCGTTGCCGGCGAGCCGCACCGCCTCCGGCGCCAGCGCTCCGGGCGAGAGGCCGAGCTCTTCAAGGAGCCGAGCATTGCCGACGCCGATAACGGAACCGCTCACGATCCCGATCGCACCCTTGCCGGGAAGGGCGCGAAACTCCTCCACCGGCAGCAACGTGAGCCCCCGGGCCCGCGCCGCGCCGACGATGGCCGCGGCGAGCGGATGCTCGGAGAGCGCTTCAAGCGAGGCGGTTTCGACCAGAAGGGCCTCTTCCGTCCGGCTGGACACCGGCACGATGTCGGTCAGTGAGGGCTTTCCCTCGGTGACGGTGCCGGTCTTGTCGAGCACCAACGCGTCGATTCGGCCGGCCCGCTCCAGCGCCTCTCCCCCCTTGAAGAGGACGCCAAGCTCCGCCCCCCGGCCGGTGGCCACCATCACTGCCGTCGGCACCGCGAGCCCCATGGCGCAGGGACAGGCGATGATGAGCACCGTGACGCTGGAGGCGAAGGCGCGGACCAGCGGCGCGTCGGCGGAGAAGAGATACCAGACCACGAAGGTGACGACGGCGAGCCCGAGCACCACCGGCACGAAGACGGCGCTGATCCGGTCGGCGAGCCGCTGCATCGGCGCCCGGGTACCCTGGGCCTCCTTGAGCAGCCTAACGATACGTCCGAGGGCGCTCGCCTCTCCGAGGGTGGTGGCGTGATACCGAAAGGCGCCGGCGCCGTTCACCGTCCCGCCGAAGACCGCGCTGCCGGCCCCCTTCTCGACCGGCATCGACTCGCCGGTGAGCATCGACTCGTCCACCGCGCTCCGTCCGGAGACGAGTTCGCCGTCGACGGCGATCCGCTCGCCGGGGCGGGCCAGCACCAGGTCGCCGACCCGGACCTCGCCGATGGGAAGGTCGTGCTCGGTCCCGTCGCGAAGCACCGTGGCGGTGGCGGGTTGCAGCTCGGTGAGCCCCCGCAGCGCGGCGCCGGTCTGCCGCCGCGCCCGCGCCTCGAGCGCGTTGCCCATCAGGATCAGGGCGATGATCACGATCACCGCCTCGTAGTAGAGATCGGGAGCGACTCCGCCGGTGAGAAAGAACTCCGGCGCCACCGTCGCGAAGACCGAGTAGAGATAGGCCGCCCCCGTCCCCACGGCGATCAGGGTGTTCATGTCCGCGGCGCGGTGCCGGAAGGCCTGCCAGGCCCGGATGTAGAAGTGGCGGCCGGCCCAGAGCATGACAAAGGTCGTGACGGCCCAGAGCGCCAGGCCATTCGGATGCGCCGTCATGCTGTAGGCCATCGTGCCGAGGCCGAGCACCAGGCTCACCAGCGCCTTCACAAAGAGGTTCTTTGCCTCGTGCGCGACGTGACGATCTCGCTCCGCCTCTTGACCTCTCGCATCCGACCCGATGGTGGGAAGCTCCGCGCCATAGCCGGTTGACCGCACCGTCTCGACCAGATGTTCGGGGGTGATTGTTGCGGGGTCGAAGGCCACCGTGGCCTGATTGAGCAGCAGATTGACCGCCGCCGACTCGACTCCCGGCGTTTGCTCCAGCACGCGCTGGACGCGCGCTTGGCAGGCAGCGCAGGTCATGCCGGTGATAGGGAGGGTGATTTTCATAGGTCGCTATTCGCTATTCGCTATTCGCTATTCGCTATTCGCTATTCGCTATTCGCTATTCGCTATTCGCTATTCGCTATTCGCTATTCGCTATTCGCTATTCGC
>JABFSM010000322.1 GCA_013140635.1 Gemmatimonadales bacterium | reverse complement strand
CGACGAGCGACCTTCGGATCGCGCTTCGGCCCAGCCCCGGCACCTACGGGCTCGATCTCGAGCTCGACACGGCCGGCGCCCCCAGGTCGACTCTCGTGTTCAGCTACGGCGCCCATTTCGTGGCGCCCGCCGGCGCGCGCGCCCGCTACGGCAGCGACCTGGCCTTCGAACGGGCGCTCGGCATCGGGATGGTAAGCGCGGCCGGCATGGTGACCTTTCTTCCCACCACCCGCCCCGGGTCCGATATGGTGAGCGCGCGGGTGGCGGGGCCGGGACGCTACCTCGTGGTGGCGCCACGTTAGGCGTCCGGTGACACCGCTCGCCTGGCGCTTGGCGCCGCTCGCGGGCGGCGGCGCCGTGCCGCTCCCGGCCACGGGGGCGGCGGTCGTCGGGCGCACCGCCGGTTCCGAGGTCCACCTCACCGACGACACCGTGTCCCGTCAGCATGCCGAGCTCCGTGCCGATGGCGAGCGGCTCCTGATCAAAGACCTGGGCAGCGCCAACGGGACTCTGCTCAACGGGGTGCGAATCACGCGGGGGAGCGCTCGCGCCGGCGATCGGCTGGCCTTTGGGAGCGTGGAGTTTCGGGTGGAGATTGCTTCGGGGCCTTCGGCCCCTCGCAATGACCGAGGGTCGTCATTGCGAGGCGGCGAAGCCGCCGAAGCAATCTCCGACGCAATCCCCCTCCGGACACTCGACCTCGCCCCCGACACGGGGGGCCTCGCTCGCCTTGCCGCCGATCGGCTGGCTCGATTGGTCGATCTGGCCCGCCGGCTCTCCGGCGAGATCGACACCGCGAAGGTTCTGGCGACGGTGGTGGAGGAGGTTGCGCGGGCGCTCCCCGCCGACCGAGTGGCGCTGGTCGACACCGAGCTTCGGCCGACTCACGAATACAACGGCCTGAGCGGAGAACCGGTGCGGGTGCCGCGGAGCATCGCCCAACAGGCTATCCTCGACCGGCTTCCGGTGGTGACCGAGAGCGCCCTCGACGACCGGCGCTTCCAGAGCGGCTCCGTCGTGGCCGCGGAAGTCCGGGCGGCGCTCGCCGTCCCCCTCCTGGCGGACGGCGAGCGGGTCCTCGGCGTGCTCTACGCCGACCGGCTCACCTCGACTCTCCCCTTCGGCGAAGAGGAGGCGGCGCTCTGTTTTGCGCTGGCCGGGCTGGCGGCGGTGAGTCTTGCCAAGGCGCATTTCGTGGAGGTCGCGCAACGGGAGGCGCTGGCCCGGAACCATCTGGAACGGTTTTTCGCCCCGGAGGTCGCCGCGGCGATCGCGGCGCGACAGAGCGGCCCGAGGCCCGGCGGCGAGCGCCGGGCGGTGACGGTGCTCTTCAGCGACATCCGCGGCTTTCTCCCGCTCGCCCAGGCGTTGCCCCCGGAGCCGATCGCCGCACAACTCTCCGAGTACTTCGCCGCGATGGTCGAGGTGGTCTTCGAGCATGGCGGCACCCTCGATAAGTTCATCGGCGATGCCCTGCTGGCCGTCTGGGGAGCGCCCACCTCCCTCCCCGGAGATCAGGCGCGCGCCCTCGCCGCCGCGCGGGCGATGCAGGTGGAGGCGGCCCGCCTCAACGGCATCTGGGCCGCGTCTGGGCGCCCCACGTTCGGCCTCGGGATCGGGTTGCATTACGGTGAAGCGTTCGCCGGCATGATCGGCAGCCCGCGCCGGCTCGAATACACGGTTATCGGCGACGTGGTGAACGTCGCCGCGCGCCTCTGCGATGCGGCGGCGGCGGGAGAGATCGTGATGAGCGAGGCGCTGGTAGACACCCTGGGAGCCGACCCCGCCGGCGCAGCGGAATCGGTCGAGATCAGGGGAAGGGGGGATCCGATCCTCGTGCACCGACTCCGAGGCTGAGCTACGCGTCGAAAGTGTACCGCCACCCCGCCCGTTCGAGCAGGTCGAGCACTTTCCGCACCGGCAGCCCCATCACCGAGAAGAAGTCCCCCTCGATCCGGTCGACCAGCGCGGCGCCATAACCTTGGATCCCGTACGCGCCCGCCTTGTCCATCGGCTCGCCGGTGGCGATGTAGCCTCGCAGCGTCGCCTCATCGGCGGGCCGGAAATAGACGGCGGTCGCGTCCATTTCCTCGTATTCGGCGCCGTCGGCCAGCAGGCAGACCGCTGTAATGACCTCGTGGCGCCTCCCCTGCAGCGCGGTCAGCATTCGGAGTGCATCTTCGGCATCGGAGGGTTTCTCCAGCACCTGATCGTCGAGGACGACGATCGTGTCGGCGCCGAGGACCCAGGCGCCGGGCACGGCGCGGGCCTTGTCGCGCGCCAGGCGGCGGGCGTAGGCGCGGGGAAGTTCTCGCGGCAGCCGGATTTCCTGCACGTCGGTGCCGGCCACGATGTGCGGCACCCGCAGCATGTCCAGCAGCTGGGTGCGCCGCGGCGATTTCGACGCCAGCACGATCGGATGCCGGTTCATGCCTGACGGTCAAGAATCAGGGTGACGGGGCCGTCGTTGACCAGCTCCACCTGCATGTCGGCGCCGAATTCGCCGGTTTCCACCTTGAGGCCAAGGCGCCGGAGCTCGGCGCAGAAACGCTCGTAGAGGGGAATCGCGACCTCCGGCCGCGCGGCATCGATGAACGACGGCCGGCGCCCCTTGGCCGCGTCGCCGTAGAGGGTAAACTGACTCACCACGAGCACCGCGCCGCCCACGTCGGCCAGGCCGAGGTTCATCTTGCCGTCGGCATCGCTGAAGAGGCGGAGCCCCGAGACCTTCTCCGCCATCCAGACCGCTTGACCGTCGGTATCGGTGTGGGTGAAGCCCACGAGCAGGCAGAAGCCGCGTTCGATCGCGCCGACAGTGCGGCCTGCGATGGTGACGGAGGCGCGGGAGACGCGCTGGAGTACCACTTTCATTGGGGAAAATTGTCGAGGGAAGAGGGAAGGGGGAAGAGGGAGGAGGGGGGAAACAACCGCTTCCCTCTTCCCTCCTCCCTCTTCCCTACTACTCGACCGTCACCGATTTCGCGAGATTCCTCGGCTGATCGACGTTGCACCCGCGGCGGACAGCCACGTAATAGGCGAAGAGCTGCAGAGGTACGCTGGCCAGAATGGGGGTCAGTAAGTCGTGCGTGGGGGGAATCGTGAAGACCGCTTCGGCCAGGCGTCCGATCTCGCTGTCGCCCTCCGTGACGATGGCGATGACCTTTCCGCCCCGCGCCTTCACCTCTTCGATGTTGCTCACGATCTTGGCGTAGACGGCGTCTCGCGGTGCGATGAAGACCACCGGCATGTTCTCGTCGATGAGCGCGATCGGCCCGTGCTTCATTTCCGCCGCCGGGTATCCCTCGGCATGGATGTAGGAGATTTCCTTGAGTTTGAGCGCGCCTTCGAGCGCCACCGGGAAGTTCACCCCGCGCCCGAGATAGAGCGCGTTGTGCGCCTCCGCAAAGCGGTCGGCGAGCTTCTCGACCTCGGGGGCCCGCTCCAGCACCTTGGCGATCTGGGCCGGGAGCGCCTGCAGCGCCTCGATGAACTGGCGCCCTTGCAGCAGGCTCAGACTCCGGAGCCGCGCCATCTTGAGCGCCACCATCGCGAGCGCCGCCACCTGGCTGTTGAAGGCCTTGGTGCTCGCTACGCCGATCTCGGGGCCGGCGCGGAGGTACAACCCGCCCTGGACCTCCCGCGCGATCGTCGAACCGACCACGTTCACCAGCCCGATCGTCCGGGCACCGCGCCGCTTGGCCTCCCGCACCGCCGCCAAGGTGTCCGCGGTCTCTCCCGATTGCGAGACGGCGATGACCAAGGTGTTCTCATCGACGATCGGATTCCGGTAGCGGAACTCGGAGGCGTACTCCACCTCGCAAGGCACCCGCGCCATCTCCTCGAAGATGTATTCGCCGATGAGCCCGGCGTGCCAAGAGGTGCCGCAGGCGGTGATGATGACCCGGTTGATCCGCTTGTAGTCCTCGTCGCTCAGGTTGAGGCCGCGGAGCCGCGCGCTCCCCTCCTCCTCCAGGAGGTGGCCGCGCACCGTGTTGTGAAGGCTCTCCGGCTGCTCGAAGATTTCTTTGAGCATGAAGTGGGCAAAGCCACCCCGCTCGATCGTGGCGAGGTCCCACTCGATCTGATTGACCGGCTTCTCGACGTGGGTTTCGGTGAGATTCCGAACCCGGTAGCCGTCGCGGGTGAGCACGACCATCTCGCCGTCGTCGAGGTAGACCACACTGCGGGTGTGCTCGAGAATGGCGGAGGCGTCCGAGGCGACGAAGTACTCGCCCTCGCCGACCCCGACCAAGAGGGGGGAGCCGTTCCGGGCCGCGACGAGCACGTCGGGCTCATCGGCGGAGATCACCGCGATACCGTAGGCGCCGGCCACGTCCCAGAGCGCCGCCGCCACCGCCTGTTCGAGGTTGCCTTCGTAGTAGGCGCCGATCAAATGCGCCAGCACTTCGGTGTCGGTTTCGGACTTGAAGACGTGGCCCCGGTTCTGCAACGCCTTCTTGATGACCGGCGCATTTTCGATGATGCCGTTATGAATGACCGCGATCTTCCCGGAGCGGTCGAGGTGCGGATGCGCGTTCGGCGTGGTCGGGGCGCCGTGCGTGGCCCAGCGGGTATGCCCGATGCCGACCGTCCCGCGCGGCGTTTCGGTCCGGAGCTTTTCCACCAGGACCGAGAGCTTGCCGGCCGCTTTCTTGACCTTGACGCCATCGCCGTTGATGATGGCGACGCCCGCGGAGTCGTAGCCGCGATATTCCATCCGGCGAAGCCCCTCCATCAGAATCGGAGTGGCTTGCTTGGGTCCCACATACCCGACGATGCCGCACATGTTTCCTGAACTACCTCACGCCTAGAGTAGAGTCCGGCAGGCGGCCAACAACGTCTCCGCCTCCTGCTCCGTCGGTGCTTCGGCAATGAAACGAATCACTGGTTCGGTGCCGGAGGGACGGAGATGTACCCATCGGTCCCGCCAAGCCAACCGCAACCCATCCCGCTCGTCGACTTGGGCGTCAGGAAAGCGGACCTTGAGCGCCTTGTAGGCCGCCTGTAAGTCTGCTCCCCTCTTTATTTTAGCCTTCACGATTCGATACTTGGGAGCGGCCCCGACCAATGCCGTGACAGGCCGGTTTTCGAGTGCCAAATGCTGCAAGATCAACGCCACCCCCAGGGGGGCATCTCGTCCGACATGCAATTTCGGCAGAATGACCCCGCCGTTCCCCTCCCCGCCGATCAGCGCCCCTTCTTCCTTCATGGCTTTGGCGACATTCGCTTCACCGACCGGAGCGCGAAGGAAGCGAGCGCCTCCGTCCCTGGCGGCATCTTCTACGACGAGTGAAGTGGAGAGGTTGGCCACAACGGTGGGGGGGGTAAGTCGGTAGGTCGGTAAGTCGGTAGATGCCGCTACCGACTTACCGACCTCCCGACTTACCCCCAGTACCGCCCTCACCGCGAACGCCAGCGTGTAATCCTCTCCGATCGGGTTCCCTTGCTCGTCGACCAGCGCAAGTCGATCGACGTCGGGATCGACCGCCATGCCGATCTGGGCGCCGGTCGTGCGGACCAGCTTGCCGAGTTCGCTGAGGTTTTCTGGAATCGGCTCCGGCTCCCTTGGAAAGCGCCCATCGGTCTCGAGGTTGATGCCGTGAACTTCGCAGCCGAGCCGTCCAAGGAGTTCGGGTATGACCGCCCCACCGGCGCCTCGAACGCAATCGAGGGCCACGCTGAAGCGCCGGCTTCGAATGAGAGCTTGATCGATCTCCGGAAGTGCCAGGACCAGATCCAAGTGTCGCGCTATTGCCTCAGGATCGTGGCGGAGACTCCCGATTCCATCCCACCCGGCACGTGGCGGTCCCCCCTCCTGCCCAGCCAGCGCGCGCACCGCCTCGCCGGCCGAGGCATCGAGGAAGATCCCATCCGGCCCCACCAGCTTGAGGGCATTCCACTCGATCGGATTGTGGCTTGCGGTGAGAATCAGACCGGCGCCGGCGTGGTGGTATTCGACCGCCAACTGGGTCGTCGGGGTCGGAACCACCCCCAGGTCGATCACATTGCACCCGGCCGATTGGCATCCGGCAATCGCCGCATGCGCGAACATCTCGCCGCTGGTCCGGGAGTCGCGCCCGAGGACGACGAGGGGCTTCCCCGAGGCCTTCGCCCAGGCGCCGAGCGCGGCGGCGTGCCGCGCGACGAGCTCCGGTGTGAGGTCGGTTCCCACGATGCCGCGCATCCCGGAGACGGAGACCATCAGCGTGTTGGACATGGCCTGCCGACTTAGACGGTGATGGGCAACTTCTGCACGTCAGGGAATGCCTTGGAGAAGGCGGTGACCACCTCGGGGTCGAACTGGATCCCGATAAACCGCCGGAGCTCATCCATCGCCTCGCCGGCGGGCCGGGGCGCGCTGTAGGAGCGGTTGGTCGTCATCGCGTCGAAGGCGTCGACGACGGACACGACGCGCGCCACCATCGGAATGGCCTCGCCGCGGAGCCCGTCGGGAAAACCGCTCCCGTCGACACGCTCGTGGTGGTTTCGAACGATTTGGAGGACCAAGGGGTGGTGCCGCCGGAGCGGTTCGAGGATTTCCTCTCCTTCGGTAACGTGCTTTTTCATTTCCTCGAACTCCGAGGCGGTGAGCGGCCCCGGCTTCTGGAGCACGGCGTCTCGAGTGCCGATCTTGCCGATGTCGTGGAGCTCGCCGCCCAGCCGGATCTGGTCGAGGGTCTCGCCAGAAAAGCCAAGCAGCACCGCGGTCTTCACGGCGTAGCGGCTGACCCGTTGCGAGTGGCCCCGGGTGTAGACGTCCTTCTTCTCCAGCATCCGGACCGCCATCTGGATCTGACCCACGAACTGCTCCTTGTTCCGTTGGTCGAGCTCGCGGATCGAGGCCTCGAGCCGCTCCTGGTAGCTCTGCTGGAGAAAGCGATTCTCGAGCGTGAGCCGGCGCCGTTCGAGCGCGTTATCGACTCGCGCTCTCACTTCATCCACCATCACCGGCTTGGCAAGGTAATCGGACGCCCCCACCTGGAGACATTCGACGGCGGTGGACACTTCGGCCACCCCGGTGAGCATGATGACGGCGATGTCGGGCCAGCGACGGTGCACCTCCCGAAGGAAGGTGATCCCGTCCATTTCCGGCATGTAGAGATCGCTCACGATCAGCGGCAGTTCACCGCTCTCTTCGAGGAGCGCGAGCGCTTCGCGGCCGTTGGAGGCCTCGACGACGTCGAGGCCTTGGGCTTTTAAGACGTGGACGAGGGTACGTCGGACCAGCGCGTCGTCGTCGACCACCATGCCACGGGTCGATCCGATTGCGCGGGTCGAACGACCGAGTTGAGGGGAGACCACGAAAGCAAGGTATGTGAGTTTGTGGTAATGTTCAACGGCAAGGCATTGATTAGTATGCCCTTCCCTCTCACCCCGCCGGCGATGACCAAGATCCTCCCCGACGACCTGACCCACGGCTTCGCGACCCGCGCGGTGCATGCCGGCCAGTTTGCCGACCCGACCTCCGGCGCGGTCATGACGCCGATCTACCAGACCTCGACCTACTGCCAGGATGGGCTCGGCAAGCACAAGGGCTACGAGTACGGCCGGACCCAGAACCCGACGCGGGAGGCGCTGGAGCGCAACGTCGCCGCTCTTGAAGGGGGGACCCATGGCCTAGCCTTCGGTTCGGGGCTCGCCGCCCTCGATGCCATCCTCAAGCTCTTCAAGACGGGAGATCATATCGTCTCCGGGGAGAGCGTCTACGGCGGGTCGATGCGGCTCATGAAGCGGATCTTCGAGCCCTATGGCCTTGGGCTGACCTTCGTCGACAGCCGCGACGTGCGGAACTTCGAGCGGGCCATCACCAAGCAAACCCGCCTCGTCTTCTGCGAGACCCCCACCAACCCGATGATGTTCCTCACCGACCTGCGCGCCGTCGGTGACCTGACCACCTCGCGGGGGATTCTCTTCGGTGTCGACAACACCTTTGCGACGCCGTATTTCCAGCGGCCTCTTTCGATGGGGGCCGACATTGTCCTCCACTCCACCACGAAATACTTGAACGGCCACAGCGACATGGTCGGCGGAATGTTGGTGACCTCGCGCGACGACGTGGCCGAACGGCTCGGTTTCATTCAGAACGCGAGCGGCGCGGTGCCGGGCCCGATGGATTGCTTCCTCGCGCTGCGGGGGACCAAGACGCTGCCGCTGCGCATGCAACGGCACGACGCGAACGGCCGCCGCATCGCCGACTGGCTCACGACGCACAAGCGGGTGAAGAAACTCTACTACCCGGGACTCACCTCCCACCCGCAGCACGAGCTCGCCAAGACGCAGATGTCGGGCTTTGGAGGGATGGTCTCCTTTGACACCGGAGACGTCGCGTTGGCCCAGCGAATCCTGGAGCGGCTCAAGATCTTCCAGCTGGCCGAATCACTCGGCGGCGTGGAGAGCTTGGTCGGCCATCCGGCATCGATGACCCACGCCGCCGTCCCGAAGGAGATCCGGGACGATATGGGGCTCACCGACAGCCTGATTCGGCTGAGTTGCGGCATCGAAGATGTGGAGGATCTGATCGAGGATCTCGATCAGGCGATGGGGTGAGGTTGCTTCGGCCGCTCCGCGGCCTCGCAATGACCCCGTTTGTCATTGCGAGGCGCTTTGGCGCCGAAGCAATCTCAACGACGCACATTGAAACATTCGCATCGGTTCCCCGTAGATTTCGGCATCCTCAAGCCTTGAGCCGACCATGACCTCTCTCCCCTCTCACCGCCCCCGCGTCGCATTCCCGGAAATTGCGGGCGTCTCGTGGGAACATCCCGCCGACCGCGCCGCGCTCCAGACCATGCGCTCGGTGCCCGGCTTCGACGAAGCGGTGAGAAAGATCGTCGCCATTCTTGGCGGTGAGCGCGGCATCCGGCTCCTCTTTCAGGGCAATTCGGTTCGGGCCGGCCCGGAGCAATTTCCGCTCGCCCACAGCCTCCTCGTGGAGGTCGCGACCACCTTCGACTGGAAGGTGCCGGAGCTGTACGTCTCTCAGACGCCGATCTTCAACGCCGGCGCTTACGGGGTCGACGATCCCTTCATCGTCCTGCACTCGGCCGCGATCGAGTTGCTCGACGAGGAAGAGTTGCGCGTCCTGATCTCGCATGAGATGGGGCACGTCGTCAGCGGCCACGCGCTCTACCGGACCATCGCCGAAATCCTGCTGAATGTGAGCCTGGCCGCGCTTCCCCTCCTGGCGGGGATCGCGCTCCTCCCGATCCGGCTCGCCATCCTCGAGTGGTCGCGTAAGGCCGAACTCTCGGCGGATCGCGCCGGCCTGCTCGGCAGCCAGAACGTCATCGCCTCGCAACAGCTCTTCATGAAAATGGCGGGCGCCTATCGGGGAGCCCTCGAGTCGGGGCAGATGAAGCTCGACCCGTTCATCGCCCAGGCGAGCGAGTACGTCGCGACCAACGAGGGGCTCGACATCGTGTACAAGATCCTCAACACGCTGGCCCTCACCCACCCGATGAACACGGTGCGCGCCGCCGAGTTGCAGAAATGGATTCAGAGCGGCGACTACGAGGCGATTCTTCGCGGGCAGTACACGAGGCGGGGCGCCGAAGCCAAGGAGCGGCCGCTCAAGGAAGAATTCCGCGCCGCCAAGGACCACTACAAGGACGAGGCGAAGGAGACCTTCGGCAAGGTGGCCGACGCGGCCAAGAAGGCCGCCGCCACCGCGCGCGACGCCTTCCGCAAGGCACAGAACTCGTGAAGGTGCTGGTCGTCGGCGGTGGGGGCCGGGAGCACGCGCTCTGCTGGGCGCTCCGCCCAACCCTCTCCGCCGGCGATCTCTTTTGCGCCCCGGGCAACCCGGGCACGGCGGACCTCGCCACCAATCTTCCCATCGGCTCCGAAGATCTCGATCGCCTGGTCGGCGCGACGAATACCCACGCGATCGACCTAACGATCGTGGGCCCCGAGGCGCCGCTCGCCAAGGGACTGGCCGACCGTCTCCGCGCGGCGGGGCGGGCGGTCTTCGGGCCGAGCGCCGCCGCGGCCAGGATCGAGGCCTCGAAGGCGTTCGCCAAGGAGGTGATGGCGGAGGCGGGGGTGCCGACCGCGCCGAGCCGGACCTTCACCGAACTGGGGCCGGCGCTCGCGTACGTCGACCGTCATGCGGAGCCGCTGGTCGTCAAGGCGAGCGGCTTGGCGGCCGGCAAGGGCGCGTTCGTCTGCGCGAAGCGCGACGAGGCCAGGCGCGCCGTCACCTCGATGCTCCGCGACGGGATCTTCGGCGAGGCGGGAAAGACCGTCATCGTCGAGGATTGCCTCCACGGTGAAGAGCTCTCGGTGCTCGCCATCACCAACGGGCGCGACCTGACGCTCCTTCCGCCGGCCCAGGACCACAAGCGCCTCGGCGAGGGAGACCGCGGCCCCAACACCGGCGGGATGGGCGCCTACAGCCCGGTGTCGATGGCCACACCGGCGCTCCTCGACCGGGTGGAGCGCGACGTCCTCCGGCCCACGCTGGAGGCGCTGGCGCGGCGCCATACGCCCTTTGCCGGCGTGCTCTACGCGGGCCTGATGGTCGACTCGGCCGGGACACCTAACGTCATCGAATTCAACTGCCGGCTCGGCGACCCCGAAACGCAAGCGATCCTGCCTCGGGTGACCTCCGGGCTGCTGGAGTCGTTCCATGCCGCCGCGCTGGGCGAGCACCTTCCCGGCATTACGGTGGCCGAGGGCGCCGCCGTCACCACCGTCCTGGCCGCGGCCGGATACCCCGAGGCGCCCCAGCGCGGCGATCCGATCACCTTCCCGGCCTCCTTGCCGGAGGGAGTGACGGTTTTCCATGCCGGTACCCAGCGGGACGAAGAGGGGGTGCTCCGCACCAACGGAGGCCGGGTGCTCGCGGTGACGGCCACTGCGCCGACCTTTGCCGAGGCACGGGCCAAGAGCTCGGCGGCCGCTCAGGCGATCGACTTTCCAGGCAAGCAATTCCGGCACGACATCGGGTGGCGGGAGGAAGCCCGCCGGAGGTAAAGCTCCGCCCCTTGGCGCGTAATAGAAGAAGACTCCAGCGGACCCATACCATGCGCATACGGCACATCTCCTCACTCCTGGGAATAGCCCTCGTCCTGGCCGCCTGCGGGGATGCGGAGTGGAAAACGATCATAGGGTCCGACGGCTATACATCCGCCGCCCCCGAAAACGTCCGGATCTACTACCGGTCGGTCGGATCCGGCGACGACGTGGTGGTGGCACCGTTCGCGACCCTGCTCGGCACCTCGCTCGATTCGCTGGCCAAGGGACGCCGAGTCGTGACCTACGACCCCCGAGGCCGCGGACGCTCGGACTCGGTGCCGCCGGACCGGGTCTCCCTCGACCTGCTCCTTCAAGATCTCGACCTGGTGCTCCGCACCGTCAACAGAGAAAGAAGGACCGGCAGCGTAACCCTCATCGGGTGGTCGGGGGGCGGCATGGAGACCTTCGTCTACGCGATGCGGAATCGAGGAAAGGTCGACCGTTTGGTGCAACTGGCGCCGGTGGCGCCGCAGCTCGATCCCTACGGGGCGATGATGATGGACGATCGGCAACGGCGAACCGACAGCGCCGCCCTGGCCGGATTGCGAGCCCGCCGCACCGCGGGGGTGTATGCCGACCGCCCTGAGGCGTATTGCCGAGCCGAGGATTCGGTCACCGCGCCGCCGCTCTTCGCGAACCCCGCGCAACGGCCGCCCACACCCGACGTCTGCGCCTATCCCAACGAGTACCCTGCCAACCTGAGCGTGTATTTCGGCGCGCTCTTCCAGTCGATCCAGGGGTTCAATTACACCGATTCGCTGTCGCGGGTTTCCATTCCGCGGCTCGTGATCCACGGGGAGAAGGACAACACGCCCCTCGAAGGGAACGAGAAGTGGATTCTCGGCCAACCCAATGCCCGCCTCCTGGTCATTCCGAACGCCGGCCACTGGCCCCACTACGAGCAGCCCGCGCTTACGCTCCGCGCGATCGAAGCTTTCCTGCAGGGGCAGTGGCCCGAGGGGAGCGTAGAAAAGCCCAAGCCATAGCCGCTATTTTCGGGGAGTGCCCGAGCTTCCCGAGGTCGAGACGATCGTCCGCGACCTGCGGCCCCATCTGACCGGCCGCCGCATCGAGTCCGCGGCGCTTTCCCACGACGACGTACTCCGCGGGGTGACGCGGCGCGCGCTGGTGGCCGGCTTGCGGGGCACCGTAGTCCACGAAATGTCCCGCCGTGCCAAACATGCGGTCCTCCACACCGACCGGCACCGTCTCGTCGTCCAGCCCGGAATGACCGGCTCCCTGCTGGTGATGGACCGCCCTCTCACCCCGGACGAAAAGCGCTACGCCGTGCTCACCGCCCGGCTCGACGACGGCCGCACCCTTGTCTACAGGGATGTACGCCGGCTCGGGACCTTGCTTTGGCTCGATGCCGCTGGGTGGGAATCCTACAGCGCGGCAATCGGCCCTGAGCCGCTCGACCCTGCGTTTACCGCCGCCGCCTGGTTCGCGATTCTCCAGGGATCCCGGACCGCGGTGAAGAAAGTGTTGATGGACCAGCGGGCCGTGGCGGGCGTCGGGAACATCTACGCCAACGAGGCGCTCTTCGCGGCCGGCATCGATCCATCCAAACCGGCGCGAGAGGTTTCGCGCCAGGCGGCGCGGTCGCTGCACGGGCATGTGGTCAGGATTCTCCGGGCGGCTATCGCCTCGCAGGGCACCACCTTTCGGGACTACCGCACCGGCACCGGCGAGCGGGGCAACTTTCAGCTCGAACTCCTGGTCTACGGCCGCGAAGGGGAGCCGTGCCGTCGGTGCGGCATCACGCTCACCGGCACCCACACGATCGACGCCCGGATCACCGTCTTTTGCCATCGGTGCCAGAGGTGACGGCGGGCGCATTCGCCCTCTCCCTTCCCGCCATCGACCTGGGCGCGCTCCACCGCCGGGTGAAGCTGCTGGCCGAGCCGCGGCCGGGAATCTACCGGATGCTCGATGCGTCGGGCCGGGTGCTCTACGTGGGGAAGGCGAAGCGGGTCCGGGCGCGGCTGCTCTCGTATTTCCATGCGAAATATCCGGCGGACAAGGGCGCGCGGATCCTCCACGCTGCGAGCGATCTGAGCTGGGAGTACGCCACGAGCGAGTTTGCCGCCCATCTGGCCGAGCTCCGCGAAATTCGGAAGTGGCGGCCGCCGTACAACGTGGCGATGAACCGCCGGCGCACCGCGTTCTTCATCGGCATTGCCGAGGGGCCGGCGCCCCGCCTCGTCTCCACCGCCAACCCGTCGAAGGAGCAGGTTCGCTACTACGGCCCCCTCCCCTCGCGCGGGCGGGCCGACGAGGCGATTCGGGTGATGAACGACCTCCTCGGCCTCCGCGATTGCGCCGAACGGATGCCGATGGTCTTCGCGGAGCAGGGCGATTTTTTCGGAGAGCCCCGTCAGGCAGCCTGCCCGCGCTACGATTTCGGCCTCTGCAGCGGGCCATGCGCCGGGCTCGTCACCGCGTCCGGGTACCGGGAGCGGGTTGCGGCGGCGATGGCCTTCCTCGAGGGACGCGCGATCGCCCCGGTCGACCGGATCGTGGCGGGGATGATGTCCGCGGCCGAGCAGGGGGAGTTCGAGATGGCGGCCCGCTGGCGGGAGCGGTTCGAGGCGCTGGAGTGGCTCCTCGGCGCCACGACCCGGGCGCGGGCCGCGGTCGAGCTGCTCACCTTCGTCTATCGCGACCCCGGATCGCACGGCGACGATCGCGCCTACCTCATTCGAAGGGGTCTGGTTCGGGCCTGTTATCCCTGGCCGGCCACGCCGATCGAGCGTGAGGCATTCCAGGGTGTCGTGAACGCCGAACTGGCCCGGGAGGAGCCGGCCCCCGGTCCCATGGGGGTCGGCACCATCGAAGAGATGCTCCTGGTGATGAGTTGGTTCCGGCGTCACCCCGAGGCATTTCGGCGCACGACGCCGCTGACGGGAGATTGCTTCGCCGCCTGCGGCGGCTCGCAATGACTCCAATCCGGCTCGCGATGACATGATCGCGCAAGGAGTTGCACTCCTCCTGGGGCCGGGCACAACCTGTGCAACTCATCGAGCCAAGAGCCTCTCCAGTCGAAGTCGGAGGCTTCCCAGCACCCTGGATCTATCTATGCGACTGCTCTATTCGCTCGGTGTCGTCTACGTCGGTCTCTGCGCCGCCCTGGTCTGGCGGGGCCGACCTGCGCCCACGCCTCTTTCTCCTGTCCCCTCGCGGCCGATCGTACCGGCCCGCGCGCCACACACCGGTCCCGTCCTATCCGGCCCAGAGTGGTTCCAACAGATGAAGCCGTTCTGCAATCCGGTCGAGGTGGAGACCCGAGTTCAATGGCAACCACCGCCCGAGACCTTCGACGGAACCGCGTACGGCGCCGGCTGCTTTGCGCTGGCCGGCAAGATCGCCCGCGCGCGGGGCCTGCTCGAAACGCTGAGCGGAGGCGAACGGGCCCAGGCGGCCAATATCGTCTTCGAGCTGGCCCATCCGGTGGCCGACGCGGGAGACGACCAGTCGGCGGGGCCGATCATGGGGCTCGTGGTCGAGTTCTCCCCGCGGAACTACATGGCGCTCTACCACGCCGGCGCCTCGGAATTCGCGCTCGGCCAGGGCGATTTGGCCCGCACCCACCTGCGCCAGTTCTTGGAGCTCTACCAAAGCGCCGACGGCTGGCGGAGCAACGCCATCTCGATGCTCGATAAACTCGGCGCGCGATGACCGCGCCGGGGCCGGCCTACCTTCCCGAAGGAACCCTCCTCGCGGGACGGTATGCTATCGGGCGCGAGCTCGGCCGGGGGGGCTTTTCGGTCGTGTACCTCGCCCACGATCGGTCGGTCAACGCCGACGTCGCGATCAAGCTCCTGGTGCCCCCGCCCGCCGCCGCGGTGCTGGCACGGGAGCGGATGCGGCGAGAGGTGCAGGCGGTTCGCGGGCTGTCCCATGCCAATATCGTCGCCGTTCACGACTTCGGGGATGACGGGCCCTGGAGTTTCGTCGTTATGGAGTACGTGGCCGGACCCGATCTGGCGGAGCGGGTGCGCCAGCGGGGCCCGCTCGACCCGGAGGCCGCGGTGCGCATGGCGGGTGACGTGGCCGCCGCGCTGGCGATGGCCCATCGGCACGGCGTGGTGCACCGCGATGTGAAGCCGCAGAATATCCTGCTCGACCCCGACGGGCGGGCCCGGCTCACCGACTTCGGGTCGGCCCGGCTCGACGGCGTCACCGGTGTGACCCGAACCGGCGGCATGGTCGGCACGCTCGACTATCAGGCCCCGGAGCTCGTCGTGGGCGGCCGCGGCGACGGCCGCGCCGATCTCTACGCGCTCGGGCTTACCCTCCACTTCGCGCTGACCGGACGGCTCCCCGACCGGCCGAACAGTCATGTGCCGATACCGGCGCGGCCGGAGGGTCACCACCCCAAGTCGATTGCCAACGCGCCGAAGGTTCCGGTCTGGCTCGACGATCTGGTGGCCCGTACCACGGCCGCCAAGCCAGAGCGCCGGTTTCCTTCGGCCCAAGCCATGGCCGACGCGCTCGCCGCGGGACCGTCAGGCACCCCGAAGGGGGCGGCTCTGGCCGAGCCGGTGGCACGCTGCACGCTCTGCGGCGAGCGGTCCCAGT
>JABFSM010000129.1 GCA_013140635.1 Gemmatimonadales bacterium | reverse complement strand
GTAATGATCTGATCGGCGCCCGCGCCGATCAGATCATTACCGGGACAGCCATCACGCTCGCCTCGGTCGGCCTCACGGGCACCATCTATCGCTCGGCCTTCGGCGCCGCGGGCCCTACGCTCTCGATCCCGACCTTCAATGCCGTCGAGGTTGCGGCGCTGACCGGCGTGGCTTGGCTCTTGGTGCCTGTGGTTTGGTGGTTCCTCTTCCGGAGCTGGTGGGGGCTGGCGCTCCGCGCCGCCGGAGAATCGGCGGAAGCGGCCCGCGCCTCGGGCGTGCCGGTGACGCGCGTGCGCGTGGCGGCGCTTCTGGCCGGTGGAGCGCTTGGGGGCCTTGCCGGAGCGACGCTGGTCCTCGCTCAGACCGGGACCTTCGCCGAGAAGATGACCGCGGGACGAGGGTTCATCGCGATTGCCATCGTCGTGCTCGGGCGTTGGCACCCGGCGGGAGTGTTGGTGGCGGCGCTCCTCTTCGGCGCGGCCAGCGCGCTTCAGTTTGGCTTCCAAGCGATGGGGCTTGCGGTGCCGTATCAGCTCTTCTTGGTGATGCCCTATCTGTTGGCTCTGCTCGCGCTGGCGGGGGCCGTTGGGGAATCGAGAGCGCCGGCAGGGCTCGCGAAGCCGTGACGAAGGTGTGACGCGGGATTGACGCAGCCAACTTGTAAGGAGAGTATTCGGCCCGGTTACGCGGTCCTCCTTTCTTCGGAGTCGAGCGACCATGACCGATGAGTCGTTCCTCAAGCTGGCCGAGCTCTCGCCCTCACCGCTACTTCTGACAGATGGAACCGGACAGATCGTCTTCGCGAATCCCGCGGCGACTCAACTGTTCGAGCTCGGAGATGAACTCCGCGGGGCCGGCGAACTGGCTGCGTTGGGCATCACGCTGCCGGTGGGCCGCAACGAGTGGGCGGGTCGAGTCCAGCTCCGAACGCGGGGGGGCCATGCGGTGCCCTGTTCGGTGCTCGCGCGCCCGTTTCCCGGCGAGGAGAGTGCCGGCCACGCGATTGCGGTCGTCGATCTGCGCCAGGATGAGAGCCGTGGCGAATCGGCCCGAGAACTCGCCGCCATCCGCCCCTTCGAAACCCTCGGACGGCTCCAGGGCAGAATCGCCCACGAGTACGCCAATCTCTTCCAGCTCGTGATCGGGCATTGCGAACTCCTGCTCCGGCACCTTCCGCCGGAGATACAGCTTCGCCGGGGCCTCGAGCGCCTCTTGACCGACTCGTACCGCGCGGCGAAGACCACGGCGGCACTGGGCGCCTACGCGAGGGCGCGACTCCATCCCCGAAGCCGAGAGGCCCTGTCGGCGGTGGTGCGTGAGGCCATGGTGACCGTCGGACTCGGGGTGCCCGCCGGGGTGGTGGTCCGGTGCCGACTGCCTGAACCGGGGCCGTTCGTGATGGCGGAGCCGGCGGCGCTCCGGCGGGTGGTCGAGGAACTCTGCGCCAATGCGCTGAAGGCGATGGGCGAGCAAGGGGAGCTCGATATCGTGGTCGACGAGGCGCCCGACGAGCAGGGGGTTGCGCGGGCCACGCTGGAGGTTCGGGATACCGGCTGTGGAATGGCTCCGGACATGATCGAGCGGCTGTCGGAGCTTTCCTTTGCCAAACGAGAGTCGTGGAATACCGGGCTGGGACTCGTGTTGGTGGAATCGGTGGTGCGGGAACATGGCGGGACGTCGGTGATCGCCAGCGTTCTCGGCGCCGGGACGACGTTTCGGTGTTCTTTCCCGTTGGCGCCTAACGCCCCATAAGGCCGTCCCGCCCGCGCTCAGCGTTCCGGGGCGGCGGAGCCGGGGTGTTCGAGATCGCGCAGGACGGCCCGGCTTACCTGGTCGAGCACCGTTCCCGAATCATAGAACCCATCGCCCAAGCGCCGGCCGATTTCGAGCAGCCGCGCCGCCGTCAACTCGCCCCGCGGAACCTCTTCGGCGCTTCCGGCCGCCGAGCTCACCTCGGCCGAGAGGTGAATCTGGTCGACCGCTTTGGACGTGGACGCGCCGCCGCGCCCCGCCGGCTTGGCTGGAGGGGTTACCCCATCGGCACGATCGCCTTCCACCTTGGGGCCGTTCGCGGGATGGGGTCCCGATCCGCCAAGTGGGTCGAGGCTCATTGCGGCATCTCCTCGTCTGGACGTCTGCAGTATCGGACGGTACGGCGGAAACTTGAGGGTCAGCCGGTCCGGTCCACAAGGAGGGGGGCGGGGAGCGGCGGCCGTTCCGGTTGGTATCCCGCGGCGACTCGCTCCCATTCCCGCTCGGCCTCCGCCAGCGCCTTCGCGTTGGCACGGATCGCCGCCAGCAACCGGAGCGACAGATGGGCCAGGGCGCGTTGGGTGGCGTCCACCGCTCTTGTGATCTTCTCGGACATCGCGCGCGTCTGGGCGGGGTCGGCGGTGGGTTGCCTGCTGATGAAGTCATGGCGCCGAACGAGCGCATCCACGAGTTCGTCAGCTTCGCGGCCGAACCGCTCGAGCAGGGCAATATCGTGCGTCATGAGGACCGCTGCCTGCGCATCGGTCAACGCCTGGAGCCGGGCCAGATCGTCCGCCTGCGCCAGGAAGAGCGCCGCGAGGTCCGGGGGAGTGTTCATACGAGGGGATCCGCTCCGGGGCGGGTCACGAGGTCGGCGGCGGCGGACCATGCCTCGTGCAGTTCGCTGATGACGCGAATGACCAAGTCGAAGCGCGCCAAGTCGGGGCGGGCATGCAGAGAGGCGAACTCACCGACCAGCCAGCCGTAGAGCCCCGCCAGTTTCTGAGCCAGATCGCCGCCGGTGTCGCGATCGAGCGAGGCCAGCAACTCGACCACGATTTCCTGGGCCCGGGTGAGCCGCTGGGTCCGTCGCTCGATCTCGCCGCGCTCCGCGTGCCCGCGCGCGAGCCGAAGCTGCACGAGCAGGTGCGTGAATAGCAGGACGAACCGGCGGGCGGGCGCCATCGAAAGCACCTCGAACTCTCGATACCGGAGGCCGGGCGCCGTCATCCGGAGACGCTTGGGGACTTGCTGAGCCCCAACAGCGCACTGGACTGTTGCTGGAGGCGCGCGATGGCCGCTTCCATCATCGTGAAGCGAAGCATCAGCGCGGCGCGGCGGCTTTCGAGGCGGGTCTCCAGCGTCGTAGCGCGCGCGTCCAAGGCGCCGGTCTGCCGAGTCAGCGAGGATTCGCGCTGGGCGAGGCTCCCGCTACCGGTTTGGAGGAAGCCGTCGAGAATCCGTTCGATCGAGGCACCGACGCCGAGCGCCAGTGTTACCGTGCCGGCCGCGCCCGCCACCGTGCCGGCGTAACTCACGGCAAGGCCGGCGCTCGGCGTTCCGGCATTTCCCACCAGCACTTGGCCGGTGCCGGTGGCGGCGTTGCCGCCGATGGTGCCCGCGACGTCGGTTCCGTAGGTCGTCGCGCCGGCGGCCCAGAGCTCCTGCGCCCCATCGCCGGCCCCCGCGTTCAGGACACTGATACCGGCCCGGCTACCGTAGCTCTGGTGCGTAAGGCGGACTTCACTGCCGGACACCTCGACGGCAATGCCGAGACCGCCGGCGTCGATCGCGTCCTGCAACGCGGTCACGATGTCGCCAGTGGTCATGCCGGTTGTGAGCGTGACCGTCACGGCCCGGCCGATCAGATTGTCGGTAATCGAGAGCTCATCGGGGGTGGCGCCGGCGTCGTAGGCGCCGCCGAATCCGAGACTCTCGATTTGCGCGCGTGTGGCCGGCGCGGTGATGTCCACGGCATAGGTGCCGCTCGTCACGTTGCCGCCACCGGTCACGAGCGTGACGTCCGGCGCGGTGGCCGACCGCGTCTCCGTGAAGAGCGCTCGCAAGTCGGCGAACCGGTTGGCGAAGGCGTCGTCGAACTTCGCCGCGTCGAGAGTCAGGGTGCCGTCGCGTTTGAACGAGATGCCGGCCGCGCTGGCGGTGGCGAGATCGGGTGCGGCCCCCAGCACCTGCTCGAGCAACCGCGCCGGCAAGGCCGACCGCGCCGAACGGAGAATGCTCTCGCCGTAGAGCACGGGGCGGGAGGTCTCGCTGGCGGTCCCTTGCTGCTTCAAAAAGGTGACGAGCGCGTTGTAAGCGTCGACGAAGGACTGAATCGCGGTGCGCGCCGAATCGCCGTAGCGATCGACCCGAATTGCGGTGCGCGCCCCCGGCTCATCACCCGTCAGAGTGAGGGTGACGCCCTCGATGGCATCGCTGACGACGTTGCTCGACCGTTCGAAATCGACGCCATCGATCGTGAAATGGGCATCGCGGCCGGCGACGAGAACCGCGGACGGGGGAACGACCCCGCCGCCATCGAGCAGGCCGAGGGACTGGAGCGCCGTGCCTACCGTGTCGGCAAGGGCGATTCCGGTTTCGCCGGTCACGGTGCTGGTCAGCACCAATCGCTGCTGCCCCGGGGCCACCGTCAGGATCGATGCGGAGACCTTGGTGGGCGTAGCGCCGGTGTTGAGGGCGTTGACCGCATCTCGGATCGCGATCAGGGAATCGTCCGCCGTGACGACGACGGAAGCGCCGTTCAGGGTGAACGTTCCGGAGAGGCCGAGGGGGGCGGCGGCATCGGCCTGCGCGGCGGAACCGAGCTTCTGCGCCCGCGCGAGCTGGCTCACCTCGAGCGTGAAGCTGGCCGGCGAGAGGCCGGCGGCTGTTGTGACCGTCGCGAGCGCCTTGGTGCCGGCTTCGACGATCATCGTTGCACTGGTGGCGTCGAGGGCCAGGCCGGTGCGGAATACCTGTGCCGCGCTCCGAAGCTTGTCGAGCAGGCCGCGGTAGGTGCCGATCGCGGTCAGGCGACTCGCCGCCGCGGCGCTCTCGGACCGCAGGCGAGCGGCCGGCCGGCCCTCGACGGCGATGATCTGATCGACCAGGTCCTTGTAATTGAACCCGGAGATCAAGCCCGAAAACGACGACAGCGGAGCGGTCAAGCCTGGACTCCCTTGAGAAAATCGGATTGGGGGCCGCCGAGGCGACCCCCTTTCCGGTCACCTCCGCGGTTAGCGGAGGAGCGTCAGCACCGTCTGCGCCGACTGGTTGGCCTGCGCCAGCATCGCCGTACCGGCCTGCTGGAGGATCTGGTTCTTGGTGAAGGCCGTGGTCTCGAGCGCCATATCGGCGTCGCGGATCGTCGACTCGGCCGCCATGACGTTCTGGGTCACGATCGCCACGTTGGCGCTCGCGAACTCCATCCGGCTCTGCGCGGCGCCGATCGTGCCGATCGCCGTGTTCACCGTATCGATCGCGGTGTCGAGCCGGGTCAGCGCGGTCTGCGCGCTGGCCGCGGTGTTGAGATCGAGCGTGTCGAGGTTGAGGCCGGTCGCATCGGTGGTCAACTTGACCGAGCTCACCGAGACGAGGTCGTTCGCCGCGTACGAGCCGCTGGAACTGACCATGAACTTGCCGGTGCCGCCGGTCACGACCACCGTGCCGACGCCGGAGTCGGCCACGTAGCCCGCCACCGTGCGAATGGAGACGCCGAAGACCGAGAAGTTGAGGGTCTGCGCGCCGCCCGCGTTGCTGATCGTCTGCGTGACGCCGGCGCCGTTGTTCATCGTGAGCGAACCGGCCGCCGGGGAGGTGATGGTGTACGTGCCCGCCTGGGTGCCGGAGATGATGACATCGGCGACGCCCACGACGTTGTCCACGGTGCCGGTGGCGAGGTCGAGGGTGCTGCCGAAGGTCCCGTCGACGAGGCCCGAGCCCTGGTACTTGGTGGTTACCGCGATCCGCTGAATTTCGGCGCGGAGCTCGTTGAACTCGCTCTGCAGCTTGCCGCGCTGCGAGCCGATGTTGTCCGAGTTGGACTGGGAGGCGAGCTCCTTCATCCGGTCGAGAATCGCCCCGACGGTGCCGATCGCGCCGTCCGCCACTTGCAGCATCGAGATCGCCTGCGACGCGTTCCGACCCGCCTGCAGGAGGCTGCGGCTTTCGGCGCGCAACTTGTTGGCGATCGCGAGGCCCGCGGCGTCGTCCGCGGAACGGTTGATGCGGAACCCGGACGAGAGCTTGGTGATCTGCTTCTCGAGGGCGCGGCTGGTGGCGGTCAGGTTCCGGTAGGCGGAATTGGCGGCCACGTTGGTCTGGATACTGGACATCGGTTTTGTTACTCCTTTAACGGTATGCGGAGCGTCCCTGCTCCCCTTGGGATCGAAGCGGCCTCCCGTGGCCGCGTCTTGGGGTATCGTTCGCTTGCCTCAAGACTTTAGACCCCGCGTTACCAAAGCTTCCAGGGCAAAGGGATGAGCCACGCCAAAGGGGCTATCCGGGAGGATGATCTGGCGGCCGGTTCCGGCGGCGCGATCGACCACGATCGGCGCCTTGAGATTCACCGTCGCGCCGGGCCGGTATTGGCCCGGCAAAGTGACCACCACGAGGGAGAGGATGCCGTCGCGGCGCAGCGTCTCGGGTATCGCCGCGCGGCCGTCCTCGATGGCATCCGGGGTGAGCAGGAGGAGCGCCAGGTCGGGGTGGTCCAGTGATTGCAGCCATACGAGCGCATCGACCGCCGTCGGCAACAAGACGAAGGCGCGACAACTGGAGAAGCCGGGCAGTCCGTCGGCAAAGAGCACGCACTGCGACCGGTCGAAAGTGAGGCGGCCGAAGCGATGGGTAGTTACCGAGAGGGTGGCGCTATCCGCCGCCGGTGCCGTCACAGGTAGTACTCGAGAAAATTGGTTTGGAGAACGCGGGTGCCGGAGAGGATCGCCGCTTGAAGAGCCGTCTGAACGGCGGCGAGATTGGTGACCGCTTCCTCGAAGGGAATCTCCGCGGCGTCGGCGCGCTGGGCCGAAGCGGCATCGCTCTGAACATCAAGACCGGTCAGCGCGCCGTCGAGCTCGCGGGTGCGGGCCCCGACTTCCGCCAGGCGGGTCTGGACGCCGTCCATCGATCCATCGAGATTGCCGAGCGCCGTCTGAATTCCGGCGATGTCATTGGCGGTGAGGCTATCGCGCATGCCGCGGAGGGCGGTCATGACGCCGGTCGTGATGAAGAGCGCCTGCCCGCTCTGCACCATCTCGACGACCTCTCCTCCCGCAATCTCAGCCTGGCGGGTCGCCGCGGTTCCGACGTACGTTCCATCCGCCTGAAAAGGAGGTGTCTGCGTGGCGACTCCGCCGAAGATGAATTCGTCACCGATACGCGTGTTACCCAGCGCGATGGCTTGGTCCAACAGGCGGCCAACTTCCGCGGCCGCCGCGGCCCGGCTCTGGGCGTTCGCGTTGCTGCCGACCTGGGCCACACCAAGCTCTTGCGCTCTCGTCAGGAGGTCGGTCACTTGACCGAGCACTCCTTCGGTACTGTCCAGGCGCGCGCGCACCGCGCCAACCGCCCGCCGGTACTGGACGATCGCGCGGAGGGCGGCATCGGACTTGAGTACCTGCGTTCCCGCAATGGGATCTTCGGAAAGCCGCTCGTGCCGGCGGCCGCTGGAGACCTGCTGTTCGGCCCGCGCGAGGGCTTCGAGGCGCGCTTGAATGTCCCGCCGGACCGTGTCGGACAAGAACTGTGTGGTCACACGCATGCGCACCTCGCCTGATCCGGGTGATTCCACTCGAACGAGTATCGGTTAGATTGCCGAAACCTTGAGCACTCTCTAATCCATGCCGACAATCCTAGTTGCGGACGACGATCCAGCCATCGCCGCCCTCCTCGAGGACGTTTTGGTGCAAGCCGGTCATTCGGTACTCGTGGCCACGAGTGGCGGAGAGGCCCTCGCGTTCATCGAACGAGAGCCGATCGACCTGATTCTCGCCGACTATCAAATGCCCCGGATGACGGGTCTGGATCTGATCGCGGCCCTGTCCGAGCGCGGGCGGCGGATTCCCGTCGTGATTATCACCGCCTATTCCAGCGTCGAGCACGCCGTCTTCTCGATGCGGAGCGGGGCGGTAGACTATATCGCCAAGCCGGTCCGTACCGACATGCTCGAGATCACGATCTCGCACGCGCTGGAGTTTTCCCGGTTGCGCGCCGAGAATGAGGCCTTCAAGCACGAACTGAGCCGCATTCGAACCCGCCGCAGCATCGTCGGCTCCAGCGCTCCCCTTCGGCAGGTTCTGGAAACGATTTCCTCGGTCGCGCCGAGCCGCGCGACGGTGTTGCTCGAGGGTGAATCGGGCACGGGCAAAGAGATCTTCGCGCGGGCCATTCACGATCAGAGCCCGAGGCGAGACCGGGCGTTCGTTTCCGTCAACTGTGCGGCGCTTCCGGAGGGCTTGGTCGAGAGCGTGCTCTTCGGGCACGAAAAGGGGGCGTTTACCGGCGCCACCGCTCGATCGCCCGGAGCGTTTGAGCGGGCGGATGGCGGAACGTTGCTGTTGGATGAGGTTTCCGAAATGCGACTCGACCTGCAGTCCAAGCTGCTGCGGGCCATCCAGGAGCAAGAAATCGAGCGGGTCGGCGGCCGCGAGACGATCCGGGTAGATGTCCGGATCATCGCGACGACCAACCGGGAGCTCAAAGCCGAGGTGGATGCCGGGCGATTCCGGGCCGACCTCTTCTATCGGCTGCACGTCATGCCGATCCGCACGCCACCGCTGCGCGACCGGCTGGACGACATCCCCCTCCTCGCGAACCACTTTGCCCGAGTGGCGGCGGAGCGTCTCGGGGTCGAGGCGACGTTGCCGAACCCGGAGGCGATCGCGCTGCTTCAGCAGTATCTCTGGCCCGGCAACGTTCGGGAGTTGTCCAACGCAATGGAGCGGGCGGTCATTCTTTCCAACGGGCACGCGCTCGGCCCGGAGTTGTTCCGACCCTGGCTCTTCGACAGCGCTTCTTCGGCCCGCTCAATAGAGCCGCTTGCCGTATCGGGCAGGCCAGCGGAAGATCTTTCGGAAACGGCGACGCTCAACCTCAGCGACCTCGAACGCTACGCCATCCAACGCGCGCTTCGGGAGACCGGCGGCAACCGAACTCGCGCCGCGCGGCTGCTCGGCATGAGCGAGCGGACGCTGCGAAGCCGTCTCAACACTCCGCCATCTCAGAGCGCCTGACGCGGCAAGGTTCGCCGTGCGTGTGGAAAATCCTGCCGTGGCCCTTCCTGCTGGAACCGGTTGATCCCTCGATCTGATATCACAACGCAATGCATTGGTGTGAATCGATTTAGGCGAATTCTCACGTCCAGGTGATAAATCGGTACGGCGTTTGCCCTTATAGGTTCCAACCTACGAGGGCTTTCATGGTTCCCAGTCTCTTCGGCGCGGGTTCCGTCACCACGAATTTGCGTGGCGGGCTGGACGAAGCGAGCGCCACGCATCGCGCGATTTCAACCCGCGTGGCGGGCGCGCTTCAACAGAGCACCACGGCGGACTTCGGGCAGGAACTCGAGAAGGCCGGCCAAGGAGCTGATGGCGAGTTGTTGGAGCAGGACATGGCGGCACTCGCCGACACTCAACTTCGCTTCGAAGCCACGGCGCGACTGCTGCAGAAGGCGTATGCCGACCTGCGGACGGCGATGGGTGGCAATGCCTAGCATCCCGCCGGTTCCACTCTTTCCGCGCCCAATTCGCGCCCTCCTCGGCCCGCTTGGCACGAGCGCCGCGGGGATGTCTCGGCAGCAGGCCTTCATCGAGGTCATCTCCCAGAACATCGCGAATGCGGAAACGACCCGCACCGCCGACGGAACGCCATACCGGCGCCAGATCGCGCGGGCCGTCGAGACCGACTCCGGCGAGCTACGCACCGAGATCGTCGAGGATACCCGTCCGGGACGGGCGGTCTACGACCCAGGCCATCCCGACGCGGACGAGACGGGATACGTGCGGTATCCCAATGTGGAGATCGCGACCGAGACGATCGACTTGATGATCGCGCGCCGGATGCACGAGGCGAACGCCACGGTCTTCCAGGCCGCCAAGGCGATGCTTCGCCGGGCGCTGGAGATCTAGCCGGTGCAAATACCCGCCTCACCCTATGCCCGTTACTTGCCGCCGGTGGAGCGGCCCGCGCCCTCTCCTCCTTCCGGCATAGCCTCGCCCCAATCCTCTACGCTCCGTGACGTGCTGACTCCGGAGGAGCAACAGTTCTTTGCCGACGCCGAGGCGCTGGGTCCGCTCTGGTACGGCCATGCCGGTGTGAAGGATTCGGCGCCCGCGCCACCGCTCGGCCAGCGGCTCGACGTCCGAGGATAGGATGAGCGCTCCAATTCCCCCGATCGGTCCGGTCGTCTCTCCGCTGGAGCGTGGCCTCGGGGGGATCAGCATTCCCACCGGTGATGGATCGTTCGGCACACTGCTGACGAAGGCGCTCAACGACGTCGGCCAGGTGCAGCAAGACCGCGACGAGGTGATCGCCTCCTTTCTCCGCGGAGAGCCGGTGGAACTTCACCAGGTCATGGCCGCCGCGGAGGAGGCTTCACTGTCGCTGCAGATGCTGGTGGAAATCCGGAACAAGCTGACCGAAGCCTATCGCTCGATCATGAATCTCCAGGTCTGAGGCGGATGCCTCGATGATCGATGCGGTGCGTCGGCTGAACGGCAACCGCCGATTCCTCGTGCTCGCGATCATCGCGGTGTTGGCGGTGCCGGCGCTGGTCGTGGGCCGGTGGGCCACGGCACCGCAGTACGTGGTGCTCTTTCAGCAGCTCGATCTGCAGGACACCGGCACGATGACCGAGAAGCTGGACAAGGCGGGGATCGTGTACCGCCTAGCCGACGGCGGGGGACGGCTCGAGGTGGGGTTGGCGGACGCGGCGAAGGCACGCGTTCTCCTCGCCAAAGAGGGGCTTCCCTCCCGCGGCAATCGGCCCGGGATGGAGCTCTTCGACAAACCGACCTGGGGAATGACGGAGTTCACGCAACGAATCACGTATCGGCGCGCGCTCGAAGGGGAATTGGCCCGCACGATCGGATCGCTGCGTGAAGTCGAGCATGCGCAGGTGCATCTGGCGCTGCCGGAGTCGAGTCCGCTCCGCAAGATGGAGCGCCCCGCCGAAGCGGCGGTCGTGCTGACCTTGCGCCCGAATGTGGCGGTCACGCCCGAGATGGTCCGGGGGATCGCGTTGCTGGTGAGCAGCAGCGTGGAACAGTTGTCGAGCGACCACGTCGCGGTGCTCGACGACCGAGGACGGCTCCTGGCCGTGACCGCCGAGGCGGGCGACGGGCTTACCCTCTCGACTCGGCAGCTGGAACTCCAGCAGGCGGTGGAACAACACCTGGCAGGCAAGGTCACCGAACTCCTTACGGCGGTGGTAGGCACCGGCCGGGTGCGGGCCCAGGTATCGGCACGCCTGAACTTCACGCAAGTCGACCGCACCACCGAAGAGTACGACCCCGACCGCCAGGTCTTGGCCAACGAGCAGCACAGCGAAGGTGGGGCCGCCGAATCCGACGCCGCGGTCGGCGCTCCGACGGTCGTCAACAACACCTATCTCAACTCGCGCCGGATCGAGAAACTGATCGGGGACGTCGGCAACGTCACCCGGCTCACCGTGTCGGTCATGGTGGATTCATCGGCGCTCTCGGGCGGAGAGGCGGGCGGGCTCCGAAGCCGGCTGGAGCAACTCACCCGGAACGCGGTTGGATTCGATTCGACGCGCGGTGATGCACTGGTCGTCGTCAGCCTCCCGTTCGGAGCACCCACGCTGCCGGAAGCCGTCGGGTTGCCCGACTCCACCAAGTCCAACGACGGCATGCTCGTCATGGCCGAACGCTTGTCGCGCCCAGTGTTGACTCTCCTTGCGCTGCTCGCGGTCTTTGCCCTGGCCTGGCGGGCGCTCAAGCCGTCGGCCGGGGGCAGTCAAGTGGCGGGGACGCTGCCGGCAAGCGCCCCGCCGCTTGAGGCGATGCCGTCCGCCGCCGCCGCGCCGGCACAGGCCCAGTTACGCGGACGGATCAGGGCGGATTCGCTGGATACGCCGGCCACCGCGGCCAAAGTCTTCCGAGCCTGGCTCGCGGAGGACACTTGACCGCTTCTCTCCCCGCCGGTTCCCTGCGCGGCAGCGGTCTGAGCGGGGCGCAGAAGTGCGCCATCCTCTGCATGACGTTCGGCGCGGAGGCCTCGGCCAAGGTGCTGCAGCAACTCTCGCCCGCGGAAATGGAGCGGGTGTCGCGGGGGATCGCCCAGATGCCCGGCGTTCGTCCCGAAACGGTTGAATCGATCCTCCACGAATACACCGAGGTTGGCCGGGCGGTGCATCAGTTGGCGCAGGGCGGCGTGGACTACGCCCGCGAGATCTTGGAACAGGCGGTCGGGCCCCAGAAAGCCCGTTCGCTGCTCGACCGGATCGACGCCCAGCCGGTCGAGACCAGCTTGACCCGCTTCAAGCGGGCCGCGCCCGAAGTGCTGCATAGCGCCTTGCGCGGCGAGCACCCCCAGACCATCGCGCTCGTGTTGGCCCACCTCGATCCGAGCCTTGCGGCCAGTGTCATCGAGATCATGGGAGACGAGCGCGCCGGTGACGTGCTCTGCCGAATGGCGCGCATGGAGAAAGTGGCTCCCGAGATGCTTCAGCTGGTGGAAGCGGGGCTCAGCGGCCGGTCCGACCTCGCGCTCACCCAAGAGATGACGGCCTCGGGGGGACCGGCCGCGGTGGCGAGACTCCTCAATCTCACCTCCGGATCGGCCGAAAAGGCGATGCTCGAAGCCATCACCGCCCGGAACAGCGCGGTGGCGGACGAGATCCGCAATCTGATGTTCGTCTTCGAAGATCTCCGCTTGCTCGATAGTCGCTCGATGCAGCGGCTGCTTCGCGACGTGGACGGAAAGGAACTGGCGCTGGCGCTCAAGGCGGCGAGCGAGGAACTCAAGGCGCACATCCTCAAGAACATGTCCGAGCGCGGGGCGGCCGCCCTTCAAGAGGAAATCGAGATGCTCGGGCCGGTGCGGGTCAAGGACGTCGAGGCGGCCCACGGCAACATCGTCAAGACCGTACGATCGCTGCAGGAACAGGGCGAGGTGGTCGTCGAGCGATCCAAGGAGGACGCCCTCATTGCCTGAGATCCGCGGACCGTCCGTGGCGACCTTCGCGCCGCCGGAGTTGCACTCGCTCCCCTCTATGTCCGCGGCTTCCAACGCCTCCGCCGCGGGTGCGTTAGACGAGGCGTACCGCCGCGGCTTTGCCGACGGCGCCTCCACCTTGGACGCCGAGTCGGAGCAGCAGCGTGACGACGCGATGGAGGCGCTCGGCGCCGCGCTGAAGGGGCTTTCGAACGTCGCCACGGAAGTCCGGGCGCGGCTCTCCGCGAATCTGTCGGCGCTGGCGCTCGCCGTGGCGCGCCAACTGCTCGAGCGGGAAGTGGAAGTGGATCCGACCGTCGTGCGGGGGCTGGTGCAGAAAGCGCTGGCCGCCACGCCGCTCGCGGGAGTCGTAACGGTGCGGCTCCATCCCGCCGACCTATCGGCGCTCGGCGACCCCACGGCGTTCCGTCCGCCGAGCGGGGCGCCCTTCGAACTCAAGTGGGTGGCCGATCCGACGCTGATGCGCGGCGGTTGCGTCGTGGAAACCCCCGCGGCCGTCGTGGACGGCCGGGTGGATCACGCCCTGCTCGAACTCTACGAACGGTTGAGCCGTGAGTGAGCAGGCGCTGCTGTCGCGGATGCTGGCCCAAGTGGCCGAGGTGCCTCGGCTCCGCGTGCTGGGCCGGGTCACCCGCGTGGTGGGCCAGGTGATGGAAACGACCGCGCTTCCGGTGGCCGTGGGCGAAGTGTGCCGGGTGGTCTCGGGCGACCGGGCCGAGCTCGCGATCGTCGCCGGCTTTCACGAGCGCGGCGTGCACTTGCTGCCGCTCGGCGAACTGCAGGGGATCCAGCCGGGCGCGCAGGTCACGCCGATGGGACGGCCCCTCTACCTCGATGTGGGAGAAGGGCTGATCGGGAGAGTGCTCGACGGCATGGGGCGCCCCCTCGACGGCCGCGGCCCGATCGGGGCGACCGTTCGGCGGGAGCTGAGCGCGGAGCCGCCGAACCCGCTTTCTCGGGCGCGGGTCACGGAACCGCTGGCCACCGGCGTGCGGGCGATCGACGGACTCGTATCGTTAGGCCGAGGTCAACGGATCGGCATCATGGCGGGGAGCGGGGTGGGTAAGAGCGTCCTCCTGGGTATGATCGCGCGGGGCGCCTCCGCGGATGTCAATGTGATCGCGCTGCTCGGCGAACGGGGCCGCGAGGTTCGGGAGTTCGTCGAGCGCGACCTCGGTCCCGACGGCTTGGCCCGGTCGGTGGTGATCGTGGCCACCAGCGATCAGAGTGCGGTGGTGCGCGCCACCGGGGCCCTGGTGGCCACGACGATCGCGGAGTTCTTCCGGGGCCGCGGGCTCGACGTGCTGCTCATGATGGATTCGATCACTCGCGTCGCGATGGCTTGGCGCGAGATCGGGCTCTCGGTCGGCGAGCCGCCGACGACCAAGGGGTATCCACCGTCGGTCTTTGCCCTGCTGCCCCGGCTTCTGGAGCGCGCCGGCAACGATGCGGTGGGCAGCATTACCGGGCTCTACACGGTCTTGGTCGAGGGCGACGATTTCAACGAACCGGTGGCGGACGCGGCGCGCTCGATTCTCGACGGCCACATCGTGCTGTCGCGGCGGCTTTCCGCGTCCAAACACTTTCCCGCCATCGATGTGATGGAGAGCGTCAGCCGAGTGCGGGACGCGGTGACCTCGACACGTCATATCGAATCGGCCAACACCCTCCTTCGGCTCGAGGCCGCGTACCGGAGCCACGAAGACCTCATCTCGGTCGGCGCCTACCAGCCCGGCGCGGACCGCCGTGTCGATGCCGCGGTGGCCTTGCGTCCCGAGCTTCTCCGCCTCCTCCAGCAGCAGGCCGAGGACCGCAGCACCTTCGACCAGGCGCTGGCGGCGGTGGAGGATCTGGCCGCGCGCGCGCACCAGCTCGAATATGGAGGCGCCGCGTGAAGCGCTTTGCCTTCCGGCTGGCCAGGCTCCTCGAGCTTCGGGAATCCGCTGAACGCGAACAGGCGCGTGCCATTGGCCGGGCGCTGGGCACCGAGATGGAGCAACAGGCGCGGACGACGGCCAGCGCGGAGCGCCTTGAGGAAGTACAGCATCAGACGGTACAGACGGAAGCCCCAACCGCCGCCGGCATGCTCTGCATGTACCGGCTCGCACTCGAGGCTGCGGCCTTGCAGTTCGAGTCGGACGCCGCGGCATTGCACTTGGCCCACGAGGTGCGGATGCGCGAGGCGGACCGCTTCACAGTAATCCAGCAGGAGCGCCAGGTGGTCGAGCGGATGCGAGATCGGCGCCGAGCGGTATGGGAGCAGGAAGCGGTGAGGGAGGAGCAGGCCGCCCTCGATGAGGTGGCCCAGCGAACCACCGCCGAGAGGCCCAGGTCGTGAAGGCGCCTCTGCTGGCGGGGATCGCCTTCGCTGTCGGATTGGCCGGCTCGACCGGCGTGGTCGTGCTGCGAGGAAACGGCGCTCCTCCCTCGGTTGCGCCCGCCGACTCGGCGCATGGCACTGGCGCGGCCGACTCGTCCGCGCGCACCACGGCCGGCCACGCCGATACGGCCGCCGCGCCGCCCGATTCCCTCACGGTGCACGAGGCGGCGCCGCCACCGGTCTCGACACCTCCGGCCGGCGCGCACGCCGAATCGCCGGTTGCTCCGGTGGCCGTGCCGCGGGCTCCCGAGCTACCGCCGACGGCGGCTCCGGCTCCGCAGTTTGCCCGCTTGGCCAAGATCCTCGGCGCGATGCCGGTGCCGAAGGCCACCGAGCTCTTGGCATTCATGACCGACACCGAGGTCGAGGGAATCCTGCGATCGTTTGGCGCGCGGCAAGCAGCCGGCCTTCTCGCCGCGCTTCCCAAGGAACGGGCCGCGAAGATCGGCCGACGCCTCCTTCTCCCTTCCGACTCGAGCGCCGCCCCGTGACCATGCCTTGCGTTTCGCT
>JABFSM010000024.1 GCA_013140635.1 Gemmatimonadales bacterium | reverse complement strand
TCGCCTGCCATCCCCACCGTCGTCGCCGCCCACCCGAATCGGTCATAGTGCTCCTGGCGGCCGGCCGGTCCCCGCGATTCGGCGGTGCCGTCGCGTAGCGCCCAGGCAAAAACGCCGAGGCGGGTGCGTGAGTCGGTGCCGCCCGGGGCATAGGTGGCGGTGCCGAGGGAGGCGGAGGAGTGGAGCACCCGAACGGTATCGCCCCGTTCGACGCAGAGATCGGCCAGAATCAGCCCGCTTCCGCGGATGGCTACGTGCAGATCGCGCCCATCATGCTTGAGGTAGAGATGTCCCCCCGTGCCGAGGGGGAGATCGGCCGCGTCGGTCCACTCGGCGGGGCCGATCGTGCCGTCGAGCGTCGGCGCGCTGCCGCGGGGTACCGCTTGCGGCTGGCCTTGGACGAAGGCGAAGACTCCAAGGAGGAGATGCCAGAGATGCACTGATCGGTTGTCCGTGTGGGGGCTCCCTCTCGGATTCGCGACGCCCGGAAATCGTCGCTGGCAGGGGGCCGGTCGTCTCTGGCCGTTTTGCAGTTCCCGAACATCTTCGCTGAACAACACTCCTGATGTTCCGTGGATCGAACGGGTATCCCGTCAGGAGATCACTGTGCCGATTCGTTGGCGATTCCTCCTTTGCGCGCTCATTGCCATAGCCCCCCCCGCCGCGGGACAAGTATCCGGCAATCGAGGCCGAATCGTCGTCACCCCTCGGGGCCCGGTGATCCTCGGTGAGGAGGTCACGATTCGACTCGATGGCCTCCTGCCCGGTATCGAGTATCAGCTCGTGGCGGAAACGGTCAATGAGTGGGGCGCACTCTTCCAGTCGGTCAACACATTCGTAGCCGGGACATCAGGCGTGATCGAGCTGAGTCAGGACGCGCCGGTTCGAGGGAGCTACACCCGTGCCGACCGCCTGGGAATCTTCTGGTCCGCCGTGCGGCAGGGCACCCCGCCTAGCGTTGGACCGACGGACGCCCCCGCCGATTCGATCCAGGTGTCGCTCGTGCTCCGCCAAGAAGGCCGCACGGTCGATAGCACGCGACTGGTGCAGTGGCTCTTGCGGCCGGGGGCCACCGTGCGGGAACTTCGCGAAGGTGGGATCGTCGGTGCTCTGTACCAGCCCGCCGGCGCCGGCCCGCGCCCGCTCGTCGTATTGCTGGGAGGATCCGGTGGTGGGATGACTTGGCAGCGCCAGGCCGCGGCAGTCCTCGCCTCCCACGGATACCTCGCGCTTGCCTTGGCCTACTTCGGCGTGCCGGGCCTCCCCCCGGCGCTGAGCGACATCCCGCTGGAGTACTTCCGCGAAGCGATCGCCCTCTCGAAGCGCCACGCGGATGTCGACCCAACCCACGTGGCAATGATCGGATTGTCACGGGGAGCGGAAGCAGCCTTGCTGGCCGCAACCAAGTTCCCGGAGATTTCGGCGGTCGTGGCCTTCGCGCCAAGCCATGTCGTCTTCATGGGGCAGCTGCCGCCCCGGTTTCCACTGCAGGCGGCGTGGACGTTCGGCGGCAATCCGGTGCCCTATGTGCCGACACGGGAGATTCGGCCCTTTCGACGGACCGACAACGAGGCCGAACGAACGCTCCGATACCTGGTTGTGAATGCGGAGGCCGCGGCGGCGTCCGTCATTCCCGTCGAGCGAATTCAGGGACCGATACTGTTGTTTTCGGGAGGAACGGACCCGATCTGGCCCTCGGGGCTGATGGCCGAGCTCATTACCGAGCGTCTGGCCGCGAAGGGCTTCAAACAGCCGTTCCAGCGGTTCTCCTACGATAGCGCGGGGCATGCATTTGCCCGGCCAGGCTATGTGTCGACCACCCCAGCCGGCTTCACGGGGGGTGATCCACGCGCCAATGCCTACGCGCAGGTTGAAAGCTGGCGCCGTATGCTGGAGTTCCTCGCGGCATGGCGATAAGATCGTCGGTCGATCCTCTTACCGCCGAGCCAGCCTCATGCTTCGCCTCCTTCGAGCAATCATCTTGACCGTTTCCCTGCTGTTCATGGCGGCGATCCTCTACGGCGCGTGGAGGAACCCCGAAGAGGTCGCTCTCGACGCCGCCGCCCGCGCCGGAGCTCCGGGCCGGTTTGTCGCGCTCTCCCAGGGGACGACGCACTATGAGATGGCCGGTCCCGACTCGGGGCGAGTCGTCGTGCTGGTGCATGGATTCTCGGTGCCCTACTACATCTGGGATTCGACCGCCGCGGGGCTCAGCGGGGCGGGGTACCGGGTCCTCCGTTACGATCTCTTCGGCCGCGGATTCTCCGATCGCCCCGATCTCGAATACGACGGCGCGCTCTACGACGCGCAGCTCGGCGAGCTCCTCGACTCCCTCCGGGTGACCGGACCGGTCGATCTTGTCGGGCTGTCATTCGGCGGGTTCGTGACGGCGCACTTCCTTACCGGCCACGCTTCGAGAGTGCGCACCCTCACCCTGGTCGACCCGGTGAGCAAGGCCAACGCGTTGCCCGGCGTTCTCCGGCTTCCGTGGATCGGGTCCTGGGTCTGGCAGACGCTGCGGGTGCCCAAGATGGCGGAAGGGCAATCGTCGGACTTCCTGCACCCGGAGCACTACCCCACCTGGGCCGATCAGTACCGTCCGCAGATGCGCTATCGCGGATTCGGCCGCGCGCTTCTTTCGAGCGCCATGACGGCATCCCGACTCGACTTCGATGCGCTCTATGCCGGCGCCGCCAAGACCGGCGTGCCCGTTATGCTCATCTGGGGGAAGGAAGACCGAACGGTGCCGTTCGAGCTTTCTCTTGTCGTGCGCCGCAATATCCCCGGGCTCGAGTTCCTCGCGGTCGATTCGGCGGGGCATCTGCCGCACATCGAACAGGCGCAGCTCGTGAACGCGAGGCTCGCCGCTTTCCTCACGGCGCACTAGCGGGCGATGCGCTCGACGGCCTGGCCTCCATCCTCGTTCGTGACGACGACGTAGAGGGCGCGTGCGCCGACTCCGACGAGTCGGCGCCCTTCCGGCAGCTCGACCGGCGTTCCTCGGCTTCCCGCCGCGGTCCACACTTCATATCGCTCGGACTTGTTGCCCGACGGCCGGTGCACCCGAATCCAAAGGCTGCCATCGCGCCCCACCAAGAGCCCGGCGGGGTCGAACGCCGGCTTGAACTTCGGAAAGTCGTCGCGGGTGAGTCCGAAGTTGGCGAGGGTGAGCTTCACCTGCGGCACCACGACGCGCTTGCCGTCGGATCGTACGCCGGTCGCTCCCGGTGGCGGTGACTGAGCGACGATGTACGCCTCGATGTCTCCATCGTCCACGGCGACCGGAGTGAAGGGAATGGGGCTTCCGGTGCGCGACTCCGATGCGCGGCGGACTTCGACTCGGAACGGCTCGGGATGAACCAGGGCCACGCCGAGCCCCGGGGCGGCCACCACGCCGGTGCGGGGGCTAAAGGGGAGGTCGCGTCGAAAGGAAGCGGCGCCCGCCGCCATTGCGCGGGCGTCGCCGGCGTCGACCAGGGCCAGTGTGTCGAGCCCGCCGCCGCCGCGGGGCACCCGGAGAATGGCCGCCTTTCCTGCGGCCGGCGGGGCCTGAAAGAGGAGTGCGCCGCGATCGTCGGCGCCGATCGGCTCGAACCAACCGCTTCCCAGCTGGGTCGGCCAGGGCAATGTCTGCGGCGCGGCGGCGCCGGCGGGCTGAAGGACGAATCGGCGCAGAGCCCGGTCGAAGACGGCGACGGTGTCACCTCCCAGCCCGAAGCACGCCCCCGGGCTTCGGTACTCTCCCGGCCCGCCACCTTGTCGCCCCACCTGACGGGCGGCTCCGCCGGGCGCGAGTAGGACGATGCTGTTGTCGCCGGGGTCGCTCACCACCACCGAGCCGTCCGATCGTTCGCAGGCGGCGGTGACCCGTATGAACTCGTGATCCCACCGCTGTTGCGCCGCAAGGGTCGTCCCCAAGACCAACGGATTCACGATGGTCCAAACCAGGCTCGCTCGCATCATTGGCGTTCCCTTGGCACGGGTTGGTCACGATCGTCGATCTGTAACGATGCGCGCGGCGCCCAAAGGGACGCGGCGGCCGGCTTCGCAGTTACCGCTTCGTGA
>JABFSM010000057.1 GCA_013140635.1 Gemmatimonadales bacterium | reverse complement strand
GCGACCGGGGGGGAGGGACGATGGCGGGAGAGACGGCCTCTGCGGCCATTGATACCGGCCAGTTCCCGGCAAAGGCCGTCTCGAGGCGCGACCTCATCTCGCCGAGCGAGACATCTCCCACGATGACGAAGGTCGCCAGATCGGGGCGGAGCGCGCCGCGATGGAACCCGACGATATCCTCTCGACTCAGGGCCTTGACGTTGGCTGCGGAGCCGATGGTCGACTGCCCTTCGGGATGAGTCGGCCCGTAGAGAGCCAGGCTGAGGGCGCGGCCCGCCATGTTCCCGGATTGATCCCGCTGTCCGAGTATCTCGTTGACCTGTCGCGCCCTGGTGGCGGAGATCTCCGCGTCGGAAAACGTTGGGCGCAGAACGACGTCCGCCATCAGCGCGAGCGCCGAGTCCAAGCGGGCGAGAGGAGCGAAGAGGAGAAGCTGGGTGCTCTGCCGGTCGGCTCGCACCGTGAGGTTGACGCCGAGAACCTGGGCTCCGTCGGCGATCTCGGCTCGGCTCCGCCCGCCGGCGCCGGCTCGCATCAGATCCGCCGTCAAGGTAGCGAGGCCTGACTTGCCCACCGGTTCTTGATTGGTGCCGGCGCGAAGGGCGAGCGTCACCTGAACCAGCGGAACGCCGGATCGGTGGACGAAGAGCACCGGCACTCCGTTTGAGAGCACCACCCGCTCGATCGCCGGAGGGATGAATGGCGGGGCGGGGGGAACCACCGGCGCGTGGGACCAGTCCGGAACGCCTTGCGCGCCGGCAGCCCCGAAACCGGATCCCAGCAGCGCGCTGAGGGCGGCCACGATTCTCAGGTATGGCTTTTTCATGGCGTGGTCCTGACCGGTGCGGAATTGGTCGCGGCCAGTTCCGCCTTGCCGTTCGGAACGATGGAGAGCACGACCCGCCGGTCGAGCGGCAGGAAGCTCTGAGCCGCATCGGTAAGATCGCGCGGGGTCAGAGTCCGGTACCGGGCCAGATCCTCATCGAAGTAGTCCGGCATTCCCGTGTTGCGAAGATAGGAGCTGATCCGATCGGCCCGTCCTCCGGTCGCCTCGATACCGCTCAGGAGATTCGACTCGATACCGTTGACGATCCGGGTGACATCGCGGGCGTCGGGCGGCGCCGCGTGCAGGCGACGCAGCTCCTGCCGCACCTCGCGTTCGAGGAGGTCCAGCGCCTGTCCCGGCTTGGCGGTGACGGTCAGGTAGAACCCGCTCGCCAGTGAGCGTGATTCCTGAAAGGCGGTCACGTTTTGGGCCACCTGCAGCTCCGTTACCAGACGCTGTCGGATGCGATTCGCGAGCAATGATGCGATCACATTGAGCGCGGCATCGCCGGCCGCATAGACCGGCGGCGTCGGCCATGCCATGTAGAGGCGCGCCAACTGCACGCTCTCTTCTTTCCTGAGCCGGACCTCACCGTCCAGCCGCGGAGGGGCGGCCACAATCGGCGGCGGATCGGCGGCGCGGGGAATCGGGCCGTACCACTTCTCGACCAGCCCACGGGTCGTCCGAAGGTCGATGTCGCCAACGATGACGAGTTGCGCGTTGTTGGGAGCGTAGTATGTCTTATAGAACTGCGTCACATCGTCGAGGCTGGCCGCCGTGAGATCCGCCATCGAGCCGATCGGAGGCCAGGAGTATGGATGCTGCTTTCCATAGACCGCCTCGTTGAGGATGACGAACGCACTGCCGTATGGCGCGTTGTCCACTCGCTCTCGGCGCTCGTTCTTGACCACATCGCGCTCTACGTCCAGACTCGGCCCGGTAATGCCGTCCAGCAGAAAGCCCATCCGTTCCGCGTCGAGATAGAGTGCCAATTCGAGCGCATGGGAGCCGGCCCAGGTCGCATAGACGGTGATGTCGTTGGAGGTGGCCCCATTGGCCCCACCGCCCGCCTCGACCAGCCACTCGGCGAGCTTTCCTGCAGGCACGTGGCGAGACCCCTTGAACATCAAGTGCTCGAAGAGATGTGCGAATCCAGACCGGCCGGCGCGCTCGTTGGCACTACCGACGCGGTAGGTCGTCATGACCGTCACAACCGGCACATGGGCGAGGCGATGGAGCAGGACATCGAGGCCGTTGGCGAGCTGAAAGCGCTCGTATTCGAAGCTGGTGGTCGTTTGGGCCTGGGCCCGGGCAACCCCGCCGGCGGTCAGGAGTAAACACCAGAGGAAGCTGTTCGCGCGCATAGTCGAGCACTCCGAGATCGGGGGCGGACGCAACGTGCCCCTGATCGTAGGCTCCCTCGCCTCAGCGCGCTTGAACGGCAGATGCCTGGACTTGACCGCTAGCAACGTGGGGTCGGGGCTACTGATGCAGCTTTCGAAACTGCGCGGGACTCACACCCACTCGGGCGCGAAAGCGGCGGGTGAAGTGGGCATGATCGCTGAAGCCGGCTTTCTGGGCGATGAGCGAAATCCGATCCGCGGTTCCGACCAGCGCATGACGGGCCCACTGCAGCCGGACCTCGCGCACGTACTCGCCTGGCGTGCAGCGGAAATGGGCTCGGAAGGCGCGATGGAGATGGGCGGGATGCACTCCGGCTTCGAGCGCGAGCTCGGCCAACCTGGGTGGATCGGCGAATTCGTCATGAAGGCGGTTGCGGACCGCCGTCAGCCAAGTCGGGATTCTCCCGGTCTGCGGTGAGCTCCCGGTGCGGAGGTTCCAGGCCAGCATCTCGAAGAGCAGTCCTTCGACCGACAGCGTGGCCGCGTCGTCGGGGGTGCGAAAGTCTTCGTACATGCGCTGTGCCAATAGGGCCGGCTGCGTGCCGACTTGCCAATGAGAGCTCCGCTTGACCGACTTCGATCGGGCAGGAAAGGCCCGCAGCCAGGGGACAGAAATCTCCACCAGGAAGCTGCGGGCCCCACCGGAGCCGTAGGAATTCGAATGTGGCATGTCCGGCGGGATGAAGCGGAGTTCACCCGGACGGCGAGCCAGCTCCTCTCCACCGCACTCTTCGCGGAACCCCCCTCCGAGCACCAGGATCAGGGTGGCATGGTCATGGGCGTGCGGGTCGAGTATGACGCCCGGGGCATAGCTCTTTTCCCGGAGCGTCACTCCCGGAGTAGGGTGCCATTGGCGGAGAGTCTGAATGGCGGCGGTGCGGGGCATTAGACCGTTGCGCGGGTCCGGTTCATCGTGCCCCGCTCGGCGAGGGCCGCTTGAGCCGCGGCCAGCCGTGCGATCGGAACCCGAAACGGAGAACAGGAGACATAGTTCATCTTCTGCGCCTCGCAGAAGGCCACCGCGCCCGGTTCGCCGCCATGTTCGCCGCAAATGCCCACTTTGAGATCTTGGCGCGCGTGCCGGCCCAATTCCACCGCCATGGCGATGAGTTTCCCGACGCCGCCGATGTCGAGCTCGATGAAGGGATCGAACTCGATGATGTTCCGCTCGAGGTAGTCGGGGAGGAAGACGCCGGCGTCGTCTCGCGACAGCCCCCAGGTCGTCTGGGTAAGATCGTTGGTGCCGAAGGAAAAGAACTGCGCCTCCCGGGCGATCTCGTCCGCCGTCAGGGCGGCGCGCGGCAGCTCGATCATAGTGCCTAACAAATACGGAACGGTGATCTGGCGCTCCCGGAAGACCTCCTCCGCCACCTGCCGGACGATGAGCGCCTGTTTCCGAAATTCCACGACGTGCGCCACCAGCGGGATCATGACCTCGGGCTGCACCCGGCCCTTCCGCGCGGCGACGGTGCAGGCCGCTTCGAAAATGGCGCGCGCCTGCATGGCGGTGATTTCCGGATACATGATGCCGAGCCGGCAGCCGCGCAAGCCGAGCATCGGGTTGACCTCGGAGAGTCGGGAAATGGTGCGCTCGACATCTTCGATGCTCTTGCCCATCTCGTCGGCGAGGGCGCGGATCTCCTCTTTTTCCTTGGGGAGAAACTCGTGCAGTGGCGGGTCGAGCAGCCGGATGGTGACCGGGTACCCCTCCATCGCCCGAAAGATCCCCTCGAAGTCGGTACGCTGCATCGGGAGGAGTTTGGCAAGCGCCCGCTTCCGGCCCGCTTCATCCGAGGCGAGGATCATCTCCCGCATGGCGGAGATCCGTTCGCCCTCGAAGAACATGTGCTCGGTGCGGCAGAGCCCGATCCCTTCGGCGCCGAAGTCGCGGCCCCGGTGGGCATCGGCCGGTGTGTCGGCATTGACCCGCACCCGGAGATGGCGCATCCCATCGGCCCATCCCATGAGGCGGGAGTAGTGGCCCGACAGCTCGGGAGGAATCAGCTTGACCGGCCCGGCAAAGACCCGGCCGGTGCTGCCGTCGAGGGTGATGATCTCCCCCTCGGCGATGCGCCGGCCGTTCACGGTCAGAAGCCGCGCCTCTTCATCGACCTCGATCTCGTGCGCCCCCGCGACGCACGGCTTGCCCATGCCGCGCGCGACCACCGCCGCATGTGAGGTCATACCGCCGCGGGCGGTGAGAATCGCCTTGGCCAGCACCATCCCATGGAAATCCTCGGGGCTCGTCTCCCGCCGCACCAAGATCACCGCCTCGCCCTTCTTCCCGCGGGCTTCGGCGGAGTCGGCGTCGAAGACGGCGGCCCCGCTCGCCGCCCCGGGCGACGCGGGGAGGCCGGTGGCAACCAGGTCGGGCTGCGCCTTGGGGTCGATCGTCGGATGGAGCAGCTGGTTGAGGTCGTTAGGTGGAATCCGGGCCACCGCCTCTTCCTCGGATATCTGCCCCTCGTCGACCATTTCCACCGCGCAGCGCACGGCGGCGTGGCCGGAGCGCTGGGCCCGGCGGGTTTGGAGCATGTACAGGTGGCCTCGCTCGATCGTGAACTCGAGGTCCTGCACGTCGCGGAAATGGCGCTCGAGCGTTCGGGAAACCCGTTCGAGATCCGCATACGCCTCCGGCATGCGCTCCCGCAGCCGGGAGATCGGCTCGGGCGTCCGGATTCCCGACACGACATCCTCGCCCTGGGCGTTGAGGAGGTACTCGCCGTAGAGGACGCGTTCGCCGGTGGACGGGTCGCGGGTGAAGGCCACGCCGGTTCCCGAGTCTTCCCCCATGTTGCCGTAGACCATCGCCACGATGTTCACCGCCGTGCCCATCGAGTCGGGAATGTCGTGGTGCCGCCGGTAGTCTGCGGCCCGCCGAGTATTCCAGCTCTCGAAGACGGCGGCCACCGCGCCCCAGAGCTGCTGCATCGGGTCGTCGGGGAAGTTCTTGCCGGTTTCCTTGTGGATGATCTCCTTGAACTCGCCGGTGAGGTCGCGAAGCGCTTCCCAGGGAAGATCGATGTCGCGGGCGGCCCCGGCGGCCTTCTTCCGCCGGTCGAGCGCCTCGTCGAAGGGACGCTTGGCCAGGTCGAAGACCACGCCGCCATACATCTGCACGAAGCGGCGATAGGAGTCGTACGCAAAGCTCGCATTGCCCGAGAGCCGGTGGAGCGCCTCGACGGTGGTGTCGTTCAATCCGAGGTTGAGGATCGTCTCCATCATTCCGGGCATGGAGACCGCCGCTCCCGATCGTACCGACACCAAGAGCGGCTCGACCGTACCGCCGAATTGGCGTCCGGTGGCGGCCTCGAGGCGCCCGAGGGCCGCCTCCAATTGGGGACGGAGGCGCGGGGGGAAGCCGCCGGTTTCGAGATAGGTGCTGCAGAGGCTCGCCGCGATGGTAAACCCTGGGGGAACCGGAATGCCGAGGTTCGTCATCTCGGCCAAACCCGCCCCTTTTCCTCCAAGCACATCCTTCATGGCGGCGGTGCCGTCGGCTCGGCCTTGCCCGAAGAAATAGACGAGAGGATGCGGGGCGGAATCGGTCATGTCGGCGCCGTTGCCAAGGGGAGTGGCGTCCGGCCGCGTCGTTCGCTCCGCGGCACCGGAATCGGATACTGACCTGAGAAACAGGCGTGGCAAAACGCATTCTTCGTGCCCGCCGCCCGGAGCATCCCCTCGAGCGACAAGTACCCCAACGATTCCACCCCCAGGAACTCCCGGATTTCCTCACGGGAGTGGGTGGCGGCGATGAGCTCCTCTTCCGTCGGGGTGTCGATCCCATAGTGGCAGGGGCCGGTGATCGGCGGCGAGGCCAACCGGAGGTGCACCTCCCGGGCGCCGGCGGCGCGGATCATTTGCACCAGGCCTTTGCTCGTCGTACCCCTGACGAGGCTGTCGTCCACCACCACCACCGACCGTCCGGCGATCACCTCACGCACCGGATTGAATTTGATCTTGACCTTGGCGACGCGGAGGGCCTGCGTCGGGTTGATGAAGGTCCGGCCGACGTAGTGATTCCGGATGAGGCCATGCTCCAGCTTGAGCCCACTCTGTTCCGCGAATCCGAGCGCCATCGCGTTGCTCGAGTCGGGCACGCTGAAGACGACCTGCGCGCCGGGCGCCGGGTGCTCCAGAGCAAGCTGACGGCCGAGTTCGCGGCGGACCCGATCGACTGATTCTCCGAAAATGGTGCTGTCGGGCCGGGCGAAATACACCAGTTCGAAGACGCAGCGGCTCACCGGCGCTTCGGCGAGGGGCGTCAGGTTCTTGACCACGCCGTTCGACACGCGAACGAACTCGCCCGGCTTGAGCTCCCGCACCAGGGTGGCGCCGACCAGGTCGAGCGCGCAGGTCTCCGACGCGATGATGATGCCGTCGCCCAGACGCCCGACCACGAGGGGGCGGAACCCCCGCGGATCGACGATGGCGTAGAGCGTCCGCCCGATCGTGATGACCAGGCTGTACGCCCCCTCGATACGGGAGAGCGCTTCCCGGATTTGGCCCTCCGCGTCGGGCTGGGTCGAGCGGGCGATGAGGTGAACGATCACTTCCGAGTCCGACGACGACTGGAAGATCGCCCCCTGTTCGACGAGCTCGCGCCTGAGTTCCACGGCGTTGGTGAGATTACCGTTATGAGCGAGGCTGAGCGCCCCACCGCGATAGTTGGCGAGGCAGGGCTGCGCGTTGGCCAAGACCGAGCTTCCCGCGGTCGAGTAACGGGTGTGGCCCACCGCCACGTCGCCGACCAACTCTTTGAGTTGGGGCTCCTGGAAAATCTCGCCCACGAGGCCCATGCCGCGGTGAATGTGCGGCTGGCCCGCCCCATCGATCGAGACGATGCCGGCACTTTCCTGGCCGCGGTGCTGCAGCGCGTACAGGCCGAGGTAGGTGACGCGGGCGGCGTCGTGCAGCGCGGAGACCCCGATGATGCCACACATGTCAGCGGGTCTCCTCGGTCATGCGTCGGGGAATCGAATCGAAATAGCCGTGCCGAAGCTCGGCGACCGGCCAGGCGAAGGTCAGGTGCGAGTCTGCGAGATGCACCTCGAGAGTGCCCGGCCCCTCGACGCGGCCGATCGCCTCGGCGGGCACGCCATGTTCCGCCGCCAAGGTCATCAGCTCGGAAACCTGGCCGGGCAAGGTGGTGACCAGGGCGCGGGCGCCGTCTTCGCCGTAGAGGAGCGCCTCCGGCGTCAGCCGGGCCGGATTGGCAAACCGCACCTTGGCGGCGAGAGTGCCGGTGGCATAGGGAGCGCCCATCACCGCCTCCGCCAGCGCCACGGCAACGCCGCCGTCGGAGCAGTCGTGCGCCGAACGGAGGAGCCGTCGCTCCGCGGCCGCGGCGAGCAGCCGTTGCAGTTTGCGCTCGGCGTCGAGATCGATCGGTGGGGGCGCGCCGCCGACCAGCCGGTGCAGAACCTCCCAATAGCTCGATCCGCCAAGGTGGCCTGCGCTGGTGCCCAGGAGGACGATCTGGTCGCCCGGGGCCTGGAAGTGGCTCGGCACGCGGTGGCTCACGTCCGCAAGCAGCCCAACCATCCCGATAGTCGGTGTCGGGTCGATCGCCCCGGTGGGACTCTCGTTATAGAGCGAGACGTTCCCGCCGGTTACCGGCGTCCCGAAGGCGCGGCAGGCATCGGCGATGCCCCGGCATGCCTCCCGGAACTGGAAGAAGATCTCCGGCTTGTCGGGGTTGCCGAAGTTGAGACAGTCCGTAATGCCAAGGGGCACCGCGCCCGTGCAGGCAATGTTGCGGGCCGCCTCGGCGACGGCCGCTTTGCCCCCCTCGTAGGGGTCGAGCGTGACGTACCGCTGGTTGCAGTCCACGGTGACGGCAAGACCGAAGGTCGTGCCGGGAACGCGAACGACCCCCGCATCGCCGCCGGGGCCGAGCACCGTCTCGGCTTGCACGGTGGAATCGTATTGCTCGAAGACCCACCGCTTGCTCGCGATGGTGGGGTCGGCCAGCAAGAGGGGCAGGGCGCCGAGGGCGTCGGCGGCCGGCGGCCCGCTCGGCACCGCGGACCGCCTTGCCACCGCCACCGGCGACTCGCGTGCCTCCGGGTAGTAGATCGGGCAGCCGTCGACCAGCCGCTCCCCCGGAATCGCGGCCACCGTAGTGCCGTTATGCACGATGCGGAAGATGCCGTCGTCGGTGACTCGGCCCACGGGCGTGGCGGTGAGCTCCCACTTGGCGCACACCGCCTGGATGGCGGGCACCCGGTGCGGTTCGGCCACGACCAGCATACGTTCCTGCGATTCCGACAGCATGATCTCGTACGGCGTCATCCCCGCCTCGCGGGTGGGGACCAGGCTGGTGTCCAGCTCCACGCCGACGCCACCGCGCGCCGCCATCTCGGCCGACGAGCTGGTGAGACCCGCCGCCCCCATGTCTTGAATGCCGACCGTCAGGCCGAGTTCGATCAACTCGAGCGTGGCTTCCAGGAGGAGCTTCTCGGTGAACGGGTCGCCGACCTGCACCTGGGGGCGGCGGGCTTCGCTCTTTTCGGAGAGCTCCTCCGAGGCGAAGCTCGCGCCGTGAATCCCATCGCGGCCGGTACGCGAACCCATCGCCAGCAAGACGTTGCCGACGCCGTGGGCCTTGGCGCGCATCAGGTCGGTTTCGCGGAGCAGCCCCACACACATCGCGTTGACGAGGGGGTTGCCGCTGTACCCCGGCGCAAAGGCCACCTCGCCTCCCAGAGTAGGAACGCCGACGCAATTGCCGTAGTGCCCGACGCCCCGCACGATACCGGAGAAGAGATACCGGTTCCGCGGCTCGTCGAGGGGACCGAGTCGCAGGGAATTCAGCACCGCCACCGGCCGCGCGCCCATGGTAAAGACATCGCGGAGGATCCCGCCGACGCCGGTGGCGGCGCCCTGGTAGGGCTCGACCGCGCTGGGATGATTGTGCGACTCGATCTTGAACGCGACGGCCCACCCTTCCGGAAGCCGGAGGACGCCGGCGTTTTCACCGGGACCCTGCACGACCTGTGGGCCTTCGGTGGGGAAGGTCTTGAGGATCGGCTTGGTGTGCTTGTACGAGCAGTGCTCCGACCAGAGCGCCGAGAAGATGCCAAGCTCGGTAAGGGTCGGCGTACGGCCGAGCATCGCCACGATCTCGGCGTACTCGCGCGCGTTGAGGTTGTGCTCCCGAACCACGGCGTCGGTAACGGGGCGTTCCCCCGGAAATGGATGCGCTTCGGTGCCGACGGCTGTGTGCGTCACGATTTCCTTTTCTTCCCCTGCAATGAGCCCCAGAGTTCGCCCATGACGCGTCCGAGCGTGCCGGTCTCTTCATGCTTCATGATCTGCTCGACTTCTCCATGATCGAACCAGACGCCACCGCAATCGGGGCAGCGGTCGATCTGGATCTCCTGGAAATTCTCGGTCTGGAGCGAGCCGCCGCACTTCGGGCATTTCATGTGATGGGACTTGCGCTCGGCGGCCACCCGCTCGGCGGCCTCCTTCTCGCGCATCTTCCGGATCCGCTCGGCGTCTTCCTTGGCGAAGTATTCGTCTTCGTTTTTGCTGGGTTTTTCGGTGCTCATGGAGATTCCGTTTGTGTGAAGAAGGTCATTCGCTACTCGCTATTCGCTACTCGCTATTCGCCAGGGCACCTAGCGAGTAGCCAATAGCGAATAGCGAACCAGTGACTCAAACACCCTATGTCCGGCGTCGGACCCCAACGCCGCATCGGCCAGCCGCTCCGGATGGGGCATCATGCCGACGATGTTTCCTTCGCGATTGCAGACCGCGGCGATATCCCGGACGGAGCCATTCGGGTTTGCGGGAGCGTCGGGGGCTGCGGGGCCGCTGTAGCGGAGGACCACCTGGCGGTTCGCGTCCAGCTCGTCCAGCACCGCGTCGGGGGCGGCATACCGGCCGTCGCCATGGCCGACGGGGACCCGGAAGACTTCGCCCATCGCGTAGGCGTTCGTGAACGGCGTGTCGGTTCGCTCGACCCGAAGGTCGACGGGCCGGGAAACGTACTTGAGCCCTGCATTGCGGCGGAGCGCACCCGGGAGGAGGCCCGCCTCGCAGAGGATCTGAAAGCCGTTGCAGAGTCCGAGCACCGGCCCGCCGTCCGCGGCAAGGCGTCGGATGGCCTCCATGATCGGGCTGAAGCGGGCAATCGCCCCGCTGCGGAGATAGTCGCCGTAGCTGAACCCGCCCGGCAGGATGACGGCATCGGCGCCACCTAACGATGTGTCCCGGTGCCAGACGAAATACGCCTCGCCGCCGGCTCGTTCGACGGCGCGCTTCGACTCGGGCTCGCAGTTGCTGCCGGGAAACCGGATCACCGCGACGCGCATCACGCCGACCCCGCGGGCTCGACGTCGATGTCGAAGTCTTCGGTCACCGGATTGGCCAGGAGTTGCTCGCACATGGCGCGCGCCTTGGCCCGGGCCTCGTCGGCGTTCGGGGCCGCGACGTCGAGAGCGATGGCCTTCCCGACGTGGACGTTGCTCGCGCCGGTAAATCGGAGCGCCGCCAGGGCCTGCTCGACGGCTTGCCCTTCGGGATCGAGCAGGCCGGTCCGGGGCAGAATGCGAACGCGTACGCGCCAGGTCATTCGGTGGCTCCACGCTCGGAGAGGATCAAGACGACGTGCCGGAGAATGCCGAAGGTCATGTAGCTCAGGAAGAACGGGAAGAGAAAATGGGCCGGAACCAACACCGCCCCGAGGAAGAACCCGATCAAGAAGAGGAGGCCGAGGACACCTTTGACCGAACGGAAGCTGGCCGGCGCCCCACGGGGGTACATCACCTTGCTCACCATCAGGGCGGCGAGCAGGAGCAGAAGGACGACGAGCCCCTGATGCTGCAGATCCAGATAGGCGACGGAGGCGCGGTACCACTCGGTCTGGCTGAAGGCGTAGTAGGTGGCCAGCGTCATTCCCGCCGCCGGGGAAGGGAGCCCGATGAACCACCCCGGCGTCGGTTTCCCATGGGCCAGCACGTTGAACCGTGCCAGCCGAAGCGCAGTGGCCACCACGTACAAGAAGCACACGATCCAGCCGAAGCGCCCGGCGGTGGTGAACTCGAGGAAGTAGATCAGCAGGGCCGGCGCGACGCCGAAGGAGACGAGATCCACCAGCGAATCGAGCTCGGCGCCAAACCGGCTGCCGGTTCCCATGCGCCTCGCCACCCGGCCGTCGAGCGAGTCGAGGATCCCGGCATACACGATGTACCACCCCGCCTGGCGGAAATTGCCGTTGAAGGCGGAGATGATCGACCAGAATCCGAAAAAGAGATTGCCGAGCGTGAAGGCGCTCGGAATCACCACCACGACGCGGCGGATTCCCTCGCGGGCGGCCGGCGCCGCGGTCATTTCCATCGCGCCACCACCGTTTCCGCCACTCGGGTCTTCTGCCCAACGGCCACCGCCACCTCGGCCCCGGCGGGCAAGAAGAGGTCGACCCGCGACCCGAAGCGAATGAGCCCAAGACGCTGGCTCTGTTCCACTAAGGTTCCCGGCTGATGGTCGGTCACGATCCGCCTGGCAATCAACCCGGCGATTTGCCGAATCAGCAGCTTGCCGCGGGGGGAGTCGAGGCCGATCGTGCTCTGCTCGTTTTCGTGGGAGGCCTTTTCCGGCATGGCGTGGCCAAATTTGCCTTTGACATACGCGCGGAATCCGACCGTGCCGCGCGACGGATACCGGTTCACATGCACGTTGAAGATGTTCATGAAGATGGAGACGCGCGTGGCCGGGCCTTTGATGAACAGCGGCTCGTCGATGGAGATCACGCTCACCACGACGCCGTCGGCGGGGGCGAGAATGAACTCATCGCCCCGCGGCCCCAGGCGGATCGGATCTCGAAAGAAGACGAGCAGCCAGATCGCCACCGGCAGCCAGATGAGGCCGAGCCAGGGATTGAACCATGCGAGGGCCGCGAGGATGACCCACCCGATGGCGATGAACGGCCAGCCCTCCGGCGCGATTCTCATGATACGCTTCCCCCTCTGTCGTTGCGAGGCCCCGAAGGGGCCGAAGCAATCTCCTCCCCCGTGATTCGCCGGTACGCCTCGACGTATCGCGCGCTCGTGGCCGAGATCACCTCTTCGGGAAGCGGCGGCGGAGGGGCGTCGCCGTTCCAGGCGCCGCGGGCTCGGAGTCCCGCCAGATAGTCCCTGAGCGGCTGTTTGTCGAAGCTCGGCTGCGCCGATCCTGGAGAATAACGGTCGGCGGGCCAGAAACGGGATGAGTCGGGCGTCAGGACTTCGTCGATCAGGACGACCGCCCCGCCCGCATCGATGCCGAATTCGAATTTCGTGTCGGCGATGATGATGCCGTGACGCTCGGCATGCGCCCCCCCGGCCTCGAAGAGCGCCAGGCTCCGCGCCTTGAGCGCGGCGGTTCGCTCGATACCGAGAGCCTGGGCCATCGTGGCTTCGGTGACGTTCTCGTCGTGGCCGCTCTCCGCCTTGGTTGCCGGGGAGAAGATCGGCGCGGGAAACCGGCCGCTTTCCTGGAGGCCGGGGGGCAATCGGGCGCCGGCCAGCGTGCCGCTGCGCCGATACTCCTGCCATGCCGACCCCGAGAGATATCCGCGAACGACGCACTCGAACGCGATCGGCGTGGTGCGCCGCACCAACATGGCGCGCCCCCGGATCTCCTCTTCGCACCCCGCAAGGCGGGGAACCTCGGCCACGATGTCGGCGGTGTCGGCGGTCAGAAAGTGATGCGGGCCCAGGTGGCCGAGGGTCTGGAACCAGAAGGCGCTGAGCTGGGTCAGGACCCGCCCCTTCATCGGCACCGGCTCGGCCATCACGACGTCGAAGGCGCTGACCCGGTCGCTCGCGACGAGCAACAGCCGAGCGTCGTCGACCTCGTAGACTTCCCGCACTTTCCCCTTGCGCCAGAGCGGGAGCGGAAGCCGGCTCGCGGTCAGGACGTTCATACCCGAACTTCTTCCGAGACGGTGGCCGCGGCATGCCGAGCGGCGCCGGCGAGGAGGGGCTCCAAGTATTCGCGGAGGAACTCGCCCACCTGCCGGGCGGCGCGGCCGGTGTACGCCGCCGGCTCGAGCTCCGCGGTAAAGGCGGCCCGGGGCACGCGGCTGAAGGCGGCATGCCCGGACAAGCGATCCACCAGGTCGTTCGATTCGCCCGCGCTCACCCGATCGGCGGCCGCCAGGCTGGCGGTCCGGATGACCTCGTGGAGTGCCTGACGGTCGCCGCCGGCGGCCACCCCGAGCATCAGCCACTTCTCGGTCGCCATGAACGGCATCTGGACGGCCACGTGCCGCGCGATCGCCGCCTCCCGGACTTCCAATCCGGCGATGATGTTGATCGCCAGAATCAGGACGGCGTCGGTGGCCAGGAACGCCTCGGGCAGCACGAGGCGCCGGTTGGCGCTGTCGTCGAGGGTTCGCTCGAGCCACTGCGCGGATGCGGTCTGGGCCGCGTTCTGCGGGAGCGAGCAGACGAACCGGGCCAAGGAGGTGATACGCTCCGCCCGCATCGGATTCCGCTTGTAGGCCATCGCGCTCGATCCGATCTGTTCCGATTCGAACGGTTCGAGCAGCTCTCCCTCGTGCTGCAGGAGCCGGAGATCGGCCGCCATCTTGGCCGCCGATTGGGCGATGCCCGAGAGGATATCGAGCACCGCGCTGTCCGCCTTACGGGGATAGGTCTGTCCCGAGACCGCGAAGGGCGCGCTGCCGTCGAACCGGGCGGCGATCCGGCGGTCGAGCTCCCGCACCTTCTCGTGGTCGCCCTGGAAGAGCTCGAGGAACGAGGCCTGGGTGCCGGTCGTGCCCTTGCAGCCGAGCAGGCGAAAGCGGTCCAGGCGGTGGCAGAGCTCTTCGACGTCGAGGCCGAAGTCCTGCGCCCAAAGGGTGGCGCGCTTGCCGACCGTGGTGAGCTGCGCCGGCTGAAAGTGGGTGTACGCCAGGCAGGGAAGCGCCGCGTGCTTGTCGGCCAGCACCGCGAGCGCGCGGAGCAGCGCCACCAGCTGTCCGAGGATGAGCCGAAGCCCCTCCCGCATCACGAGGAGGTCGGCGTTGTCGGTGACGTAGGCGCTGGTGGCGCCGAGGTGGAGGAAGGGCCGCGCCCGGGGGGCGAGATCGCCGAGGGCGTGGACGTGCGCCATAACGTCGTGGCGAAAGCGGCGTTCGTACTTGGCCGCCGCCTCGAGGTCGATATCGTCGAGGTGCCGGCTCAGCTCCTCGATGGCCGCCGCGGGAATGTCGAGGCCGAGCTCGCGTTCCGTTTCCATGAGGGCAAGCCAGAGGCGCCGCCAGAGTTCCACGCGGTGCTTCTCGCCCCAGAGGTGCTGCATGGCCGGCGAGGCGTACCGGGTGCCGAGCGGGGACTGATAGGCGGCATCGCTCACCGGAACACCAGATCGGTGAAAATCGTCTGGCCGCCGCGCTCGAAGTAGATCCGGAACGCCTGCTGCGACCCGAACGACTCGATCACCTCGGCGAGCTGCTTGGCGGTGGTAATGAGGGTGCGGTTGATGGCGAGGATTACGTCGCCATCCTGCAGGCCGGTACCGCGGCGCACGTCGTCGGTGATCCGGAGGATCAGCGCGCCTTTGGCGCTCTGCAGCCCGCGCTCGGTTTGAATGGCCGGCGTGACGGTGACGATATCGAGCCCGCGCAGGATCGTCACCTTCGTGGCGGTGGTGGTCGGCAGGTCGCCGGTCAGGAAGCTCCGGCTTTCCTCGCGGCCGCCGCGCTTGAACCGCACCGCCACGCGGTCGCCGACGTGCAGATCGAGCTTCACCGCCTCCCAGTCGAGATAGTTCCGGAGGCGGCGTCCGTTGGCTTCGAGGAGGACCGCCCCTTCGCTCACCCCCACCTCCGCCGCGGGCCCGCCCGGCGCCACCCGCATGACGGTCACGCCGCCCTGCGTCTTCCAATCCTGCATCGCGCCGGGGCCCGCCACTTCGAGGCCGGTCCAGGCCCGGCGCACCGCGCCGGACTTGAGGATTTCGTCGGCCACTCGGAGCGCGCGCTCGATCGGAATGGCGAAGCCCAGGCCGATCGACCCCGTGTTCCCGCCGCCGCCGGTGAAGATCGAGGAGTTGACCCCGACCACTTCGCCCAGCGAATTCGCGAGCGGCCCCCCGGAGTTGCCCGGGTTGATGGCGGCGTCGGTCTGGATCATGTCGAGATACAGCCCGGGCTGGGCGTCGTTCGGCAAGATGTTGCGGTTGGTCGCGCTCACCACCCCCGCCGTCACCGTGGGTTCGCTGTTCCCGAGCAGGAACGCGTAGGGATTGCCGAGCGCCACGACCCACTCGCCGATCATCAAGTCGGTGCTCTTGCCCAGCGGGATCACCGGCAGGTTCCGGCGGTCGACCCGCACCACGGCAATGTCCGTGGTCGGGTCCTCGCCTACCAGTTTGCCCTCGAGATCGGTGCCGTCGGGGAGGGTGACGGTGATCGTCGTGGCCCCGGCGACCACGTGCTGATTCGTGATCACCACCCCGTCGGACCGGATGACGAAGCCGGTGCCGGAGGACTGCACCAGGCGCTCGGTGTCCTGGGGTGGGAGAAAGAAGAAGTCCCAGGGGCCCCGGTCGGTCACCCGGCGCTTCGAGGCCACCGTGACGGAGACGACGGCCGGGGCCACCCGCGTGGCGGCGTCCACCACGGCGGTTCGGCGCGACGTGTTAAGGGCCGCATTCTCGGCGGCGCGCTGCGCCCGGGCGGGGGCCACGAGGCCGCGGTCCGGCTGGCCGCAGGCGGCCAGCCGGAC
>JABFSM010000226.1 GCA_013140635.1 Gemmatimonadales bacterium | reverse complement strand
CGCCTTGAGCATGCGGGCGCGCTCGTGAAAGGTCATTCGACGAAGCGCCGGTCCTCCCATCCGCCGGCCGAACTCCAACATCCCTTTGAAATCGACCCCTTCGCTGCTCGCCGCCGCGACCGGTTCTCCGGTCACCGCGTGTACCAGCGTCGCGGCCTTCCCCTTCCCCGCCACCCATTGGCCCTGCGCATAACTCGCGAGTGTTTTCATGGTTTTCTCGTCTCGTGCCAGGTGCGGTAGGTCTGCCTGGGATCGGGGCGGCCGGGCGGCGTTTCGCGCAGCGGCTCACACGGCTTGAGTGTGGCGCAGAGTTCCGCCGGGAGCGCCTGGTAGAGCGCCGTCCCTTGGCTCTTCCAGGCGAGCATTTCGTCCGACACATCCTTCACGATCTTGGCGGGGTTCCCGACCACCACCTTGCGAGGTGGTATCTCCATTTTGGCCGGCACGAATGTCAGGGCGCCGATAATGGACCCCTCGCCGATGATCGCGTCGTCCATGATGACCGCATTCATGCCGACGAGGGCGTTCGCGCCGATGCGGGCGCCGTGAATCACAGCGCCATGCCCGATATGCGCCGCTTCCTCGAGCACCACGGTGACACCGGGGAACATGTGGATGGTGCAATTCTCCTGGACATTGCAGCCGTCGGCGATCTCGATGGCGCCCCAGTCGCCCCGGAGCGCCGCGCCGGGGCCGATGTAGACATCCCGCCCGACGGTGACATGGCCGGTGACGGTGGCGTTCGGGTGGATGAAAGCGGATTCATGGATGACGGGACGGATGCCATTGAACTCGAAAACGTTCGCGCTCACTAGTGGGCTCCGTGGGAGATCGGGGCGAAATCTAGCTGGGCCACTCTCCCTGGAGCGCCATGGGCGATTCTGGGTCCGAAGGCAGCGTCATTGCGTGCCGCCGAAGGCGGCGAAGCAACCTCGTTCCCTCGTCGGGCCGGACGCTTGACCCGAGCTCCCTCCGGGAACTGCAGTTCTCCTCCCTGAATTGACTACCCTCCGAGTCCTACGCCACTGACGTTCCCTTCGGGAGCTCGGGTCGGCGCGCCGGCCAAGGCTTGCAGAAACCCTTCGGACTCACCGCCACTCTAGGAAACTGGCGCACCAGCGCTCGATCCCAGGTAACCAGGGGCGCCTGGGGTTCCTGAGCCAGGGCGACGTATTCGCAATCGTAGGCCGAACATTCTGACGCCGAGACGAGCTGGAGTACCCGCTCCCCTCCCACGCCGATTCCGGCCCACCGAGCAGCAGGTAGGCGACCAGATTGACGTCGGCGACGATCACGCGTGTCCGGACTGACGGGCAGCGCGCATCTGGCGAGGGGAGAGTGGCTTGATCCGGAGGCCTTCACGGAAGGCGCGGACCTCGCTGAGCCAGGCGGTGGGCCTCCGCCTGTTGCTTGAGGCGACGGTAGAGGGGGTCGGGAAGGCCCTTGATGGTCAGCGTCGGTGGGGACTGCGCAAGCGGGTGCGGGTATTCCACCTCGAAGGACTTCCTGAAACGCCCCCCTGGCGGTAGCGTAGTGGGCGAGAATCCCTGCCACATTCAGAGGAGTTGATCATGCGCCGTACCCACGCTGTCCTGCTCATCGCGCTCACACTCCCCGTTGCCGCCGCCGAATCGCAGCAACAGCCGAGTGGTCCACCCGCCAACCCGATCCTTACCTCGTTCCGGAACCGGACCGGGGTGTTGCGGAGGAACTTGGCACAGGCGTTCGATTCGATTCCGGCAGCCACCTTCGGGTTCAAGCCGACGCCGGCGCAGCTCACCGTCGGATATGTGGCGCAGCACCTGGCTGCCGACAACTATTTCTTCTGCAACAATTTCAGCGACAGGAAGGCGACCCTTCCCGCCGAGGACACCAGCACCCCTGACTCGGTCCGGGCCACCTGGCCCAAGGAAACGCTGGTGGCCAAGCTCAAGGCGGCAAATGCCTTCTGCGACGAGGTCATGGCGGCGATGGACGATTCGAAGGCGGCGGAACTGATCACCGTGACGGGGCAGAATGGCCAGACCCGGCAGGTGCCGCGGATCAACTATTTGCTGGGCCATGCGCTCGATCTGGCGGATCACTACAGCCAGATTGCGAATTACATGCGCCTCAACAACATCCTTCCGCCCACGGCGCTGCCGAGACCGCGGCCGTAGGTTGAGCTGCCTTCGGGCGGGTGCTTGGCCGGACGCTTGACCCGCGCTCCCTCCGGGAACTGCAGTTCTCCTCCTTGAGTTGACTGCGTTCCGTTCCCTACGCCACTGACGTTCCCTTCGGGAGCCTGGGTCTTCGCGCCGGCCAGACTGAGACCCGACTGAAAGAGGCTCCGGTTACCGCACCCTCGCCGAGCAGCCGACCGAGGGGGCACTCACATAACTGAGTCTCCGGAATACCCGGGGCGGTTCACCTTGCTCCTGAAGGGAACGTCAGCGCGTGGGCCGACATCGGCGGGTGGCCGTGAGACGGGCACGCGCGGTGCAGTTCCCATAGGGAGCAGGGGTTAAGCGTCCGGCCCTCAGAGTAGTGGGCTTATGCCAGTCGGCGCCGCAGCCGCGCTGATCCAGCGCTTTGCCGGGTGACGCGGAGGCGCGCGGGGCGACGCGTAGAGGTCTTGGTCCGCACTACGATCTCGACGTCCTGGTCGAGCCGGTTGAGCAACCGGATCAGGCGACCGGTTGAGAAGCCCGCCATTTGTCCCCGCAACAAGAGCGACACTTTGGGCTGGGGAAGGGCCAGGAGGTGTGCTGCGGCGGTCTGGGTCAGACCGCGGGCCCGGACAAGCTCTACGATCTGCAGAATCAGTTGGGCCTTGGCGAGTTCTTCTTCAGGGTGTTCAAACCCCAAGTCACGGAAGACATTGCCGCTGCTGGGTTCAAAAGCCGGCGCGATCTTCTTCATGGCCCTCTTTCGGTCTGGTCGTGGAGCTTCCGAGCTTGGCGCAGCCGCTCAGCCACTCGATTCAGAATCGGCTTGGGGGTGGCAATGCCTGATGTGGCCTTCTTTTGAAAAGCACAGAGTACGTACACGACGCTCCCGAGCTTTGCGAGGTACATCAAGCGATAGGTACTCCGGTGAGAGTCGGCCCGAACTTCGATGACACCGGCCAGGTTTCCTCGCATCGGTGCCGCTGCCGGATGTGCTGATCCCTTCTGGGCAAACCAGAGTGCGACCCCTATGGTCCGCTGAACATCGCGCGGCAAGTCCTTCAACTCGCGGCGGGCCGGGCCGACCCAGACAATCGGTTTGAGGGGGTGGATCTGCTGCTGCACAAAGATATACCGTATTTGGTATAACCTGACAAGGCAGAGCGGCAAGCCGGAACCGCTGGGCCCGGCAAAGTTGGTGAAGTCGGCGTGTCAGGTGGTAACCGGAAAAGCGCGGGAGGGCGCGAAGGACTCGGGCGGGTCGCTGGCCAGCGCGGTGCCGTTCCCGGAGGGAGTTCGGGTCAACCGTCCGGCCAACGGAAGATTCAAGGCTTGCAGAAACCCTTCGGACTCACCGCCACTTTCGGAAACTGGCGCACCACCGCTCGATCCCAGGTAACCAGGGGCGCCTGGAGTCCCTGAGCCAGGGCAACGTATTCGCAATCGTAGGCCGAACACTCTGAGACCGAGACAAGGTGGAGTACCCGCTCGCCTCCCACGCTGAATTCGTTCCCGCTGAGCAGTCGCTCGGCGAGCTCGTGGGCGCGCCAGGCATCGGCCAGGGCCAAGCCACGTTGGCGCAGGTGGGCGGCGAGAATGTTCCGGAATTCGCTCCGCCAGAAGAGCGGGACGGCCCAGACAGGATCGCGATCGAGGATCCGCTCCGCCAGCGCCGATTCCGGCCCACCGAGCAGCAGGTAGGCAACCAGATTGACGTCGGCGACGATCACGCGCGTCCGGACTGACGGGCAGCGCGCATCTGCCGAGGGGAGAGTGGCTTGATCCGGAGGCCTTCACGGAAGGCGCGGACCTCGCTGAGCCAGGCGGTGGGATCGATGCGTGCACCGGACAGGGCGCGCTCCAGGCAGACGATGATCTCCCCGTTCAGGCTGCGGCGGTGGGCCTCCGCCTGTTGCTTGAGGCGACGGTAGAGGGGGTCGGGAA
>JABFSM010000273.1 GCA_013140635.1 Gemmatimonadales bacterium | reverse complement strand
CCTCGAATCCAAGCCCGATTTCGACCCCCTTCACGGCGGGAATGCTGATGTCCATCCCCGCCGTGAAGGGGGTCGAAATCGGGCTTGGATTCGAGGCGGCCCGGCGGCCTGGGTCGGCGGTTCATGACCCGATCGAGGCCGATGCCGCGGGAGCTCCCCTGGCGGGGCCGAAAGGCGGGTTCCGCCGCCGGACCAACAACGCCGGCGGCCTCGAAGGGGGGATGACCACCGGCGAGCCGCTGGTGGTCCGCGTCGCCATGAAGCCGATCTCCACGCTCATGTCGCCGCTCAAGACGGTCGACCTCAAGACAGGGGGCGAAGCCAACGCGCAAAGCGAACGCTCCGATGTGACCGCGGTGCCCGCGATGGGCGTGATCGCCGAGGCGCTGGTGGCGCTGGTCCTGGCCGATGCGATGCTGGAGAAGTTCGGCGGCGATTCGCTCGCGGAGCTCCGCCGCAACTATGACGGTTACCTGGCGGGGCTCGGCCGGCGCTGGACCGACCTGCAACGGGGCGGCGATCCGGCGCCCGCATCGTGATGCAGCGGAAGCACCTCGTGTTGGTGGGGTTGCCGGGGTCGGGCAAGAGTACGGTGGGGCGCCTCGTGGCGGAGACGTTAGGTACCGCGCTCACCGATCTCGACCGGATCGTGGCCGGCGCCTCCGGTCGGTCGGTGGCCGAGCTCTTCGCCGAGCAAGGGGAGCCGGCGTTCCGCCGGATCGAGCGCGCCGCCATGGATGGCGCCATCGCGGCGCCGCCCCATGTGATCGCGCCGGGGGGCGGCTGGATCGCGGAGCCGGGCAACCTCGAAGCCGCCGGCCACGCATGGCTCCTCTACCTCGCGGTGGCGCCGGAGACGGCGGCCGAGCGGCTCGCCGGCGATCTGAGCCGCCCCCTCCTGGCCGGGCCCGACCGGGGCGAGAGCCTGCGGGATCTCCTCCGGCAGCGCGAGCGGTGGTATCGGCGTGCACAGGACGAAATCGACGCCGCCGGCCCCCCGGAGGCGGTGGCACGGCTGGTGATTGCGAGGGCGCGCGCCAAGGCGGGGTGGTAGATCGCGACGGCCGAAGGCGACGAAGTCGTCGCGAGGGGGGCCCGTCGTCATTGCGAGGGCCGAAGGCCCGAAGCAATCTCACTAGATTCCCGCATGTCGAAGATGCGGGCGACGGTCGTAGGCGGCGGCCTCGCGGGGTCGGAGGCGGCGTGGGCGCTCGCCAATCGCGGCGTGCAGGTAACCCTCCATGAGATGCGCCCCGCTACCGGCACCCCGGCGCACCAGACCGGGCGCCTGGCGGAACTCGTCTGCAGCAACTCCTTCAAGTCGGTTGAATTGGGCAACGCGCATGGCCTGCTCAAAGCGGAGCTCAGGCTCCTTGGCAGCCTGCTGCTCGAGTGCGCCGACAATGCGCGCGTTCCCGGCGGCGCCGCCCTCGTCGTCGATCGCGACCTCTTCTCGGGCCAGGTCGACGAGCGGATCCGCGCCCACCCGAATGTGACGGTCGAGTCGGGGGAGGTAACGGCGCTTCCCGAGCCCGGCATCGTCGCGACTGGGCCGCTCACCTCCGACCGGCTCGCGGAGGCGATTGCCGCGCGGCTCGGCACCGGCGCGCTCGCCTTCTATGACGCGATCGCCCCGATCGTGAGCGACGAATCGCTCGACCATGAACCGCTCTACAAACTCTCCCGTTACGAAAAGGGCGACGGAGACGATTACCTCAACGCCCCCCTTTCGCGCGAAGAATACCAGGCCTTCATCGCCGCTCTGACGGAGGCCGACCAGTTTCATGGGCACGACTTCGATGCCGTTCCCTACTTCGAAGGGTGCCTGCCGGTGGAGGAGATGGCCAAGCGCGGCCCCGAAACCCTGCGCTTCGGCCCGATGAAGCCGGTGGGGCTTCCCGACCCGCGCACCGGCCGCGAACCCCACGCGGTGGTGCAGTTCCGGCGGGAGGACAAGGCGGGCCAAATGTGGAACCTGGTCGGGTTCCAAACCCGGCTCCGCATTCCGGAACAGCAACGGGTCTTCCGCCGGATTCCCGGACTCGCGCAGGCGGAGTTTCTCCGTTATGGAAGCATCCACCGCAATGCGTATTTGAACAGCCCGGCCGCGCTGGGCGACGGGTTGGCCTCCCGCTCCGGGTCACCGGTCTTCTTCGCCGGGCAGCTGACCGGGGTGGAGGGCTACACCGAATCGCTCGGCACCGGGATTCTGGCCGGAATCAACCTCCATCGATACCTAACGGGCATGCCGGTGGCGGTTCCGCCTCCGACCACCATGCTGGGCGGGCTGCTCCGCTATCTGCGCGAGGCCGACCCGAAACATTTTCAGCCGATGAACGCCAACTTCGGGCTCCTCGATCCGCTCCAGGGCAAGGTCAAGAAGACCGAGAAGAAGGCGTTGCTGGCGGAGCGGGCGCTGGCGGATTTTCGGGCCTGGGTGGGGACGTTGTGAAGCGGGAAGGCGGAAGGTCGGAAAGTCGGAAAGTCGGTAGGCTCTCGCCATCCTACCGACCTTCCGACATACCGACCTACGTTCTTATCGAAGAATTCCTCACCCATCTCGAAAAGGAACGGGATCAGTCTCCCCATACCGTCAAAGCCTATCGGCGCGATCTCCTGGCCTTCGCCGATTTTTGCGGCCGCCACTATGGCGGTGCCTGGCGCTGGGAGACGGTCGACCGGCTCGGTATCCGCGGCTTCCTTGGCGAGAATGAGCGCCGGGGCCTTTCGCGCCGCAGCGCCGCGCGCACCCTCTCGGCGCTCCGGTCGTTCTATCGCTTCCTGCAGGTGAATCACGGTGTCACCAACGCGGCGGCTCGGGCGGCCAAGATGCCGAAGATCGAGAAGCGGCTCCCCACGCATCTCTTGGCCGGCCAGATGGACGCCCTCTTCGAGAGCGCGGAAGGGCTCGCGTCCACCGACGCCTTCACCGCCCTTCGCGACCTCGCGATGCTCGAGCTCTTCTATTCGAGCGGGCTTCGGCTTTCGGAGCTGGCGGGAGTCGACCTTCGGAACCTCGATTTGCTCGGCGATCAGGTCAAAGTTCGGGGAAAGGGGAGGAAGGAACGGATCGTGCCCGTTGGCGCAAAGGCGGTCCGAGCCCTCAGGCGTTATCTTCTCGCCCGCGAGGCGGTGGCCGCGCGCGCCGGCGCCGAGCGTGCGGCGGTCTTCCTCAACTTGCGGGGCCGGCGGCTCGGAGTCACCACGATTCAGCGCCGTATGCACCGGCTCTTCGACAGCATTGGGGCCGACGGTCAGCGGGTCCATTCGCTCCGGCATACCTTTGCGACCCACCTGATGGACGCCGGGGCCGATCTTCGCGCCGTGCAGGAGCTGCTCGGCCATGCCTCGTTGAGCACGACCCAAGTGTACACGCACACCAGTGTCGAACGTTTGAAGCAGGTATACCGGCAAGCGCATCCGCGCGGCGGATGATTCCGTCATCCCGAGCGCAGCGAGGGATCTCATCCCATGACCCAATTTCACGGCACCACCATCCTGGCCGTCCGCAAGGGAGGCCGTCTGGCCCTGGGCGGCGACGGCCAAGTCAGCATCGGCGATACCATCGTCAAGGCCACATCGAACAAGGTCCGCTCGCTCAAGGGCGGGAAGGTCCTTGCCGGCTTTGCCGGTTCGGTGGCCGACGCCCTCAACTTGTTCGAGCGGTTCGAGGAGAAGCTCGATCGGTATCCCGGCAATCTTCCTCGCGCCTCGGTGGAGCTGGCCAAGGACTGGCGGAGCGACCGGGTGCTGCGCCGGCTCGAGGCGCTGCTCGTGGTCGCGGATCTCGATCACAGCTTCCTGCTGAGCGGCTCCGGTGAGCTGATCGAGGCCGACGATGGGGTCCTCGCCGTCGGATCGGGGGGGAACTACGCGCTCGCGGCGGCCCGCGCCCTGCTGCCCGATGCCGCGCTGACCGCGCGGGACGTGGTGCAGCGGTCGCTGGAAATCGCGGCCGGCATCTGCGTGTTCACCAACCGCAATCTCACCATTCTCGAACTATGAGTGAGATCGCCACGGGCCCTTCGGGCCCTCGCGATGACGGGACGAGCGTCGCGGGCCCTCGCGATGACCGGACGAGGGTCGCGGGTCCTCGCGATGATGGCGGGGCGTCCTCCGC
>JABFSM010000285.1 GCA_013140635.1 Gemmatimonadales bacterium | reverse complement strand
GCCCTCCACGTCATACGCCTGACGGGAATCGGAGCCGGTCATGAACGTGGGAAGCGGTCGTCGTCATAACGCTCCGCCGCCTGCCGCCCCAGGAGGCGGCGGCTCAGACCCAGCCCAGCCACGCCGACGACCCCGCCGGCGAACCGCCAGCGCTCCGCGCCGAACAGGAGCACCGCGTAGCCGGTGACGGCGGCGAGAACGGAGACGACGAGCAGAGGCGACAGCGCGAGGCGCAACTCGGCCGCGGAGAGCCGCGGCCAGCCCAGCGCGATGACCGCCGCCGCCGCCAGCCCAAAGACGAGAAGCTCCATCGCTGAGGCGTCAGCGCTCAGGGGGTGGCCCGCCGCCGCTTGGCGGCAATGGGCACCCAGAAGAGCCAGAGACCGCTCCCCCAGAGAAAGAGGAGAATGATGCCGGTCGGGAGAAAGAGGCCGAGCTTGGTCCAGTTTCCCGCGAAGAACGACCCGTCGTGAATCGACTCGATGAGATCGGAGCGCCGATACGCCGTCTGCATCACCGCTCCGGTCCCAAGGTCGATCTGCGCCTCCCAGCCGCTATGAAGCGAGACCTTGACGACCCCTCGGCCTGGCCGCACGTCGAGCCGGTTGATGTCATCCCAGCCGTCCACCGCCAGTTCCGGAACGCCGGACACGCTCCGGAGAATCTGCGGCAGATCGATCTGGGGCATGGTCCCGGTGCCCCGTTGCTCCACCGGCTGCACCCACGACCAGTGTTTCTTCATTTGCAGGAGCAGGCCGCTGCCAAGCAGGATCGACGCCGGCAGGGCGATGATGATGCTCGCCCAGTAGTGGAGTTTCCGAATCAGCACATTGGCGCGCATGAGGGCTCTGAGCGAGAAGAATGCGTAAACTAGCGGGCGGGCCGCCCGAGCGTCTATGTCCGGTGCTCGGTCCAGCCGCGGTCGGCCCACGCAGCCCACGGCACCACGATCCATCCGATCAGCGCGAACCAGGCGAGGGATTCGGCGCTGGGCGGCGGGGGCGACCAAGGACCCATGGCCCACATCGCCGAACAGACCAGGACGAGCGACCAGAGCGCTAGGCGTCCCATCCAAGCCGTGGCCCGTCTCGGCGCGAGGTAGAGCGCGAGAGCGGCGACCCAGAGTGCGCCTTCGATGAGGAGGGTCCCGAGCGCCGAGTTCCAGAGGCCCAGACCGAATCGCGGGGAATGCCCCGGCCAGAGCGGAAGATCGGGGGCGTGGGTCACGACATCCAGCACCCAGTGGCTCACGACCAGCACCCCGATCAGCGAGGCCGACCGAGTATCGACTCCGAACCGGCGCGCCATGGCGGCAAGGAGGAGCGCCCATGCCATCACCATCAGGAGGCTGTGCGACCAGGGGTACGAATCGAAGACGAGGAAGTTGAACGCCATCGCCCCCGGCACGATGCGCACCTGCTCGATGCCCGCCAGCAGGAAGAGGGGCCAGAGGAGATCGAGGGCGGTGGCCGCGGCGACGTACCATCCGAGGGAGGTCTTCGGGCTCGCGCGTTTGGCGATCAGCGCCACCGCCAGGTGTCCGACGAACATCGGCGCTACCTCCGCACCACCCGGAGAGTTCCGGTCATCCCGCTCGCGTAATGCGGACGGCAGACGAACGGATACCGGCCCGCGGGGAGGGCCGGGACGACGATCGCGTACGTCTCGTTCCGATCGAGGAGCAGCGGACCCGCCAGGGGGCCGATCTTGTCGCCGGGCATGGCTCGCTCGAGGAGCCCGTGGACCGGCGGAGCGATCGAATCCGCGAAGAACTGAACGTTATGAAGACCGCCGCCGGCATTGAGGAAGCGAACGGTGTCTCCCGCCAGCGCCGTCGTTTCCTCCGGACTGAATCGCGTGCCCGCCATTCGCACCTCATGAGACCGGGCGGGCGCCTGCCTCCCGCCGGCGCCGAGCAGCAGCGCCGAACAGCAGATGACAAGGCGCCGGAACAGCGCGCGATTACGATCCATATGCGGCGTCGTAGTCGGCCATCGCCGCGCGGACGACCTCCCGGGCATGCGCCCGTCCATAGATCCGGTCGACGTGGGCGTGGACCGCCTCGCCCGGGACGAGTTTGTAGGTCAGGAAATAGTGCCGCAGCCGCTCCACGAAGACCGGCGGAACGTCGTCGATGTCGCGCGCCGTCCCCCACACATAATCGTTCTCCAGCACCCCGATGATCTTGTCATCGGCTTCGCCGTGGTCCACCATCTGCAACCCACCGATGATGCGCGTGCGAACCAGAATCTCGTTCCGGGCAATGGCGCGCTCGCTCAACACGCAGATATCGAGCGGATCGCCGTCCCCCTTGGTGGCCTCGGGCGCCAGCGCCGCAACGCGGTCGTGGCAATAGGTCCTCGGCACGAAGCCATAGAGCGTCGGCGGCTGCGACGAACTCCGCTGAGGGCGGTCGATGCGCAGGTACCCCGAGGACTTGTCGACTTCGTATTTCATGAGATCGAACGGTGTGATCTCGATGTAGGCGTTGAGCAGGTCGGGGGGCTCCGGGCCCACGGGCAGCCCATGCCACGGGTGGGGGCGAAAGGGATGCTCGATCCGATTGGTCACGCCCCGCTCCTGCTCACGCCGGCTTCTTCGACCACGGAGGCACGACCCCGTTCATCCGAGCGTAGGCAATGAGCTGTCCCAGGTGTTCATGCTGATCGGCGATGAAGATGTTGAAATTGCCCAGCACGCTGCGCTCACGGCCGAAGCCCGGAACCTTGCCGGTCGAGAGGACTGCATCGGCCCCTTGAAGGATCGACTGCTGATAGGCAAACGACGCCTTGAGGTGCTTGATCACGTCGGTCTTGGCTGTCACCTTGTCGAGATTGGCGATGATCGCCTCGCGGCCGGTCCCCATATTGAGATCCGCCGGCGGTTTCGATCCGATCGACATCGGCAGGTACACGTAGTGCTCGGAGGCCACATGCATCAACACCTCCGCGATCGAGCGGACGCCCTCCGCCGGACGCCATCCATACTTCTCGGCCGGAATCGCTTCGGCGAGCGACACGATCTTGTCCTCCACCGCTTTCATGTTGGCCAGGTATTCGGTTCGAAGCATGGCCGGAGTGGCGTCGGGTCCGGGCGCCTGGGCCGGGAGCGGGGCGCCGCCAAGCGTCAAGACGAACCCGACGGCGGCGCAAAGCGGAATCAAGCGCGGCATGGGATGAAGACCTTTCGGAGAGAGGGATCTCAATTTACCCCACCACCTCCGGCCGGTCACGAATCGTCATGATGCTGGCCAGCTGGGTGGCGATGAGCTGCTCCTTCCCCTCGATTTCGGCATAGACATCGGCCTGGCAGACGGTGACGGTCCGGCCGGCGCGCACCACTCGTCCCCGCGCCACGAATCGCTCACCCCGGGCCGGCGCCAGCAGATTGATCTTATACTCGATGCTCAGAACGCCCACACCCGCGGGCATGAGACTGAATGCCGCGTAGCCGCAGGCGCTATCCGCGATGGTCGCCACGATGCCGGCATGAAGGAACCCATGCTGCTGCGTCAGATCACCGCGGTACGGCAGCGCGATGTCGACCTCCCCCGGCAGGACTCGGGCGAGCGAGGCTCCGATCGTCGCCATGACGCGCTGACCGCTGAAACTATCGCGTACTCGTTGTTCCGCCTCGGTCATCAGGGATCCTGGCCAGGAGTAACGAGGGAGTACTCGAAGCTGTAGAAATGCTTGCCGTTCTCGATCTTGATCGTCATGCGGCCGGTGAGCCCCACGAGCTGGTCGGTGCCCGAGTCGGGGATCACCGTGACCATTTGCGACGGTTCGCCTCGATTCATGGTGCCGGTATGCTGCAGAATGAACGAGCCCGTAAGGCCGTTCAGCGCACCGGTCACCCGCTCGATCGCGACGTACCCGGCGGAGGTCTTTACCGCCGTCATGCCCGAGAGCATCTCCCCTTTGCTGACTCCCTCCAGCTCTCCACGAAACTGCTTGTCGATGGTGAGCCGGCCGAGCAGGCCGCTCTCATCCGTCCCTTGGGGGGTGAGCTTCACATCGAAAGTTCCCGTTGCGTGCGCCATGGCGACCCCAAGATAAGCGACCAAGGCCTTCGCTACCTCGCCGCCGTGACCATGATCTCGACGAGCACTTCGGGGTGGTAGAGCTCCGCCTGAACACAGGCTCGGACCGGCGGATCGGTGGGATCGACCCACGCGTTCCACACCCCGTTCATGGCGGCGAAGTGCTTCATGTCGGAGAGCCAGATCTGGGCCGTGAGAAGGCGTGACTTGTTCGTACCGGTCGTCGCCAGCAATTGGTCGATCCGTTCGAGCACCTGCCGGGTTTGATCGGCCACGCCACCCGAGGGATCGGGCACCACGCCGCAGAGATAGACGGTTTCTCCGTGAATGACCGCTCGGCTGAGCCGGGGCATGCCGCCGGCGCCGTCGGTGATGCCTACGCGCTGAATGGACATCGGTCTCGGCTCCACCGGCCGTTTCGCGCCGGAACACCCCGCAAGTCATGGTCGAAGAACTGGAAATAGCGAATCGTCACGGGCGGGCTCCTCGCCGGAGCCGGCGAAGCTCGGTCTCCGACAGGATGAAGCCAAACCCCGGCCATCCCCCCGATGCGACCGAGCGATTGAACCAGTCGCGCGCCTTCGCGGTATCGCCCCGCACCACGTACCAGTTGCCGAGGCCATAGCTCAGCGTGGCCACCTGAACGTCGCTCGTGTCGGCCGGGGTGAACAATTGGTCCGGTCCGATCTCGCCGCGATAGAGTCGGAGGCGTTGCCGGTAGGCGTTGGTGGTCGGCAATGAATCGGGCCGGCGGTCGAGCATCGCCTTCGCCTCCGCGGCTCGACCCGCCCGCATAAGCGACATCCAGAGCCAATCGGTCGATCCCGCCAGCTCGCCGGCATCGGGCGCCCGGGGCTGGGCCCGCGCGAACGCCCGGGCGGCGCCGCTGAAGTCGCCCCGCTGGTACCGGACGATCCCGAGGTGATAGAGGATTCCGTAGTTCGTGCTGTCGAGCCGGAGGCCGCGGGTGAGGTCGCTCATCGCCCGGTCGAACTGCCGCACCGACAAATAGCGGTGCCCCCGCCACCGATACAGCATGGGGTTGTTCGGCGCGATCGCGAGACCGCGGGTGAAGGTCTGGATCGCCTCGCGAAACTGCCGCGCACCGGACTGGGCCACGCCCAGCTGAATGAGCCGCTCGACGCTGCGCGGGGCGGCTCTAACGGCCTCTTCGGCCCGCGCGATCGCGCCGGTATCCGCTTGAGCCCGGTACTCGATGCCCGAGGGAGATCGGTACTGCACCGACGGGCGCGCCCCTTGTGCGCCGTCACCTGGATGGTATTGGCGTTCGGTATGGCCTTCGAGCTGCGAACGGTAGAAGTAGACCTCCCGCAAATCACCCGTGCTGTAGCGCAGCGCCTGGTCGTTGAAGTGGCGGGAACCCGGCACACTGTTTAGGCCGCCGGCGGTAATCGCCTTGGCGCGCACGCTGTCGCCGAATTCGACGACCGCCACGAAGCTGTTGCCGCTGGTGCCGTAGAGCTTCTTGGTGCCGGGGTAGGTCCGCGCTCCAAACGAGGCCAACGACCCCCACCGGGCCGACGTGAATCCGACCGGGATACTCGGTGCGGCATCGTTGAATGGCTGCACGATGGCGCTCGTAAGGCGCTGGAAGCGGTTGATCTCCCCCCAGGGCGTTTTCCAGGTGCCGAAGTCGGCTGTCAGTTTTGCGGACGCTGCCGCCAGCGCCTGAAGGTGCTGGCCCGCGCTGGGGCCCCTTCCCATCTCCTCGGCCCAGGCGATGGCCAGCGTCGTGGGCACCGAGGTCACTCCCCACCGAAGATCCCACTCGCGCAGCACCTTCACGTGCTCGGCCAACTGCGCCTTGAGCGAATCGCCGTCCGCGCGCTCGTCGTACGCCTTGACCAAGGCCGGAATGAGCGGCTCGAACGCGGTGAGATAACTGTCGTAGGCCGCCGCGATGAGCGAATGCAGCGTGAAATCCTTCTTACCTTCCAGGACGCGAATGGCGTGAAGGCCCCGCGCATTCTCGCCGCCGGTTTCCACGTAGCTGGGATACGATTCCTTCTTGGGACTATTCGGGCCGGCCGCCGAGTAGGGCCAGTTGTTGGTGTTGTAGAGCCAGCCGGCTGCGGGGTTGAGCAGGTGGGGGCTCTCCTCGACCGAAAGAAGGGCGCCCCACTCCGTGGCTGGGTCACTCCCGTCCACCGGGCGGTTCCAGTCGAACCGGGTATCGCGCTTGGGAATGAAGTTGGCGTGGAAATAGGCGATCGAGCCGTCGGCATCGGCGTAGATCGTGTTGTTGGACGAATTCGTGTGCAGTTCCATGCTACGGCGAAACGCCGCATAATCTCGCGCTCTGGTTCGCACGTACGATTGCGTCAGCGCCTTCACCGGCTCCTGCATGAGCCGGATACTCACCCACTTGCCACCCGCTTCGCGCACGACCGGCCCATGATGCGTGCGGTAGACGGTGAAGACCTTCTTGGCCATGCCGCCGGCGGTCTTGTACGGAACCGTGATCCGCTCTTCCACGACCGGCCGCTCATCCCGTCCGAATCGATAGGTGTACCCCGCCTCTCGCTTGGTCACCGTTTCGGCGTATTCGTCGACCGCGTCGACACCGCTGCTCGTATGCATCCATCCGGCGCGGTCGTTGAATCCCTGATAGACGAAGAACTGGCCCCACGTCACGGCGCCGTAGGCGTTGAGGCCTTCCTCGCTCACCATCTGCACTTCGGCGCGGAAGAAGAACGACGTATGAGGGTTGATCAGCAGGAGGGCGCGGCCGGTTGCCGAGTTCGAGGGGGCAATGGCAAAGCCGTTCGATCCCGATGGCTCCTGGAACCCGCCAGGCTCGGCGGGCGCCGGCCGGCGTCCGTAGAACGCTTCGAGCTGCCCGAGCGAGACTTTCTCGATGTCACCGCCGATGCTTCCTTCGCTGAAGGTGAGCGCCATCCACGGTTCGAATCGCCGAATGACCCGGGGCGTCACTTCCGGGTGCGTATGCAGATAGTAGTTCAACCCATCGGCGTAAGCGTTCATCAGGGTCTTGAGCCACGCCGGGCTCGTCCGATATCGGGCCTTCATGCTGTCGGGATTGATGAAGAGCTTCATCCTGAGGTCGCGATAGATCTCCCCCTCACCCTCCGCCTCCGCCAGCCGTCCCATCGCGTTGATGTAGTTCGTTTCTATTCGGTTGAAGTCGTCCTCGGCCTGCGCATACATCACCCCGAAGACGACATCTGCATCCCTCTTCCCATAGACGTGGGGAATGCCCCAGTCGTCCCGGATGATGGTGACGGCCCGGGCCTGCCGCTCCCAGCGCGCGACGTCCGGATTGGCGACCTGAGCGGAGGCGGACGAGACGAACGCGGCCGCGAGGATGAGGACGAGCGTGCGCATGCGAGTCCTGCTCCGGCGTCTGGGGAAAAAGGGAGGTGGCGAAAAGAAGATACCGCTCCTTCCGCTCAGCGCGGTGCCACCTCGAATTCGAGCACCGGAAGTCGCCGGTCGGGCGCCCCAGGCATCGGTGCCGCTACCGCGCCGATGAGCTCCGCGCCAAGGCCGAGGAAGAAGTCGGTGGCGTTGGGGTCGGCATGCACGCGAACGATGCCTGGGCGGGAGTCGGCCGCTCGGCGGAGCGCATGCCGCACGAGAGCCTTCCCGACGCCCGCTCGCTGCGCCTCCGGAGCGATCCAGACCTGCTCCAGCATCCAATGCGTGCTGTGATCCTCGAGCGCGCAGCAGCCGGCGGTCTCGCCATCGACCGTGGCCAGGAACACCAAGTGGCGGTCGAAATACTCGGGCGTAAGCGTCAGTTTCGGAGACCAGAGGTCCAGCCACTCGGCGGGGTAGCCCCAGGACGCCCTCGCGGCCCGCGCGATTCGCGCAAGCGTGGGCGCATCGGGCGGCGTGCTAAGACGGATGCGGAGTTCCATAATCGGTGTGTCTGTGTGAGCCGTCTACCGTCCGTCGATCACCGGCACGCGGTCAGACGTTAGGACCGAATGGCGGTGAAGCCCAGGATGCTCCGGCAGTGCGGGCATATCAACAGCCGGTCCTTCGCGAACAGGGCGACGCCCCACGACTTGGTCCAAATCACATGCAATTCCGCCTTGCAGGCAGGACACTTCGGCACGGCCTCCTGCGGCGCTTCCTCCAGCTCCACCCCTTCGAATCCCAAGAACGCCATGGACCACCTCCACTCCGCCGTCCAAAAGGTTAGGCTCTGCCCTGCCCGGATTCTTTGCCTTCGAGCATCGCCTTGGCTTCGTCGCTGGCAATGCTGATGAAGAGCCCCCGAAGGGAGTCCGCGGTCTCTTTACCGAGGCGGGACAGCGCCGCGTTGATCCGGACGACGGCCAGGCGGGTTTGCGCCGTGGCGTGGACGATGTGTTCGATGCTGCGCCGTAACTGTTCGCGTTCGGCCCGATCGAGCGCGGTGAGATCTCGAATGGCCATCCGGACCGCCGACATGACCCGCTCCGTCCAAGGAAAGGGCCGCCCGCAGCAGTGACAATACTGCGGAGGCTTGAGCCACGACTGGCCGGGCGGTGGTTCCACTCCGTGAAGCGATCCGAATACGCTGGCCAAGCCGAGTATCGGTTCCCGGCAGCCGGGACAGACGGCAATCGTACGCGCGGCGCAGACCGGGCAGCGCCGCGAGTCGGCGTCGGCGTCGCTGCGGTGGCGAACGAGGTGCCCGCTGAGGCAGAAACGGGCCTCTTCCCCGGATCCGGCCTGAGGCGGCTCCGGTCCAACGTGCGCCGGGTGGTCGGTCCGCGTAGTCTCGTGGGGGTCGCGGTTCATGCGGAGGGACGAGAGCGCCGCCTAGCGACCCCGGCGGGGGGGCGCCGGGACCGGAGCGGCCATCGGCACGAACGCATTCGCGTCGAGCCAATCCGCCAGCTGCCGGTCTCGAACCGGATCCTCCTGGCCCACCACGTGCGGCATGACCGCGTGCCGGCGGCCCGCCCGCATCAGGAACCACATGGCCGGCGCGGCGGTTTCTCCGCGCGTCGGATTCGCAATATGGCCCTCGTACGACACGAAGTGGAATTCCATGCCGCGATGGAGAATGCGGCACTGGTCCGTCTTGTAGTTACTCATCGGGCAACTCGTGGTCACGAGGGCGCCAGACACTCGAATCACATGCCGGTGTCGGGTTGGCGACAGCGCTCAAATCTAACCGGGCGGCCGCCATGGAACGGTGGAGCGAGCCTACCAGGCCAACAGGCTCCGATCCTCGAGGAACTCGGCGATGCCCACGAGTGAGGTCAAGCTCGGTCCGCGCTTGAAGGCATGAACCGCCTCTCGAAGCTCGGGAACCGGCGGTCGTCCCGTCGTGCGGCGGTGCCGCTGATAGGTGGCCCGAAGTTCCCGATAGACTCGACGGAGCGACTGGGCTTCACGAGTCGCCTCCGACGGAGCATGCCGGCTCGCCGCGGGCATCCCGAGGCGAGTGGGTCGAGGCCGGCGGGACTTCCGGTCGCCCGGACCTATGCGGCGATCGAGCGCGAGACCCGCTTCCATGACCCGGTCGCGAACGCGATCGGTTAAGCTGCGCGGAGCGGTCACGGGGCTTCGGTCGGCGGATGGAGGAAGATTGTGCGGCATGCGAACCTGCCAGGAGAGAGATGCCGCCATTCGGCCGATCCGGGCGGCGGCATCGGGAAATCTAATCGATCGGCCCCTCTCATGCGTCGAATCGAGTGTGGCCGCCCGACCGCCGCCCCGCGGGGCCGGCGGCGGCGCTAAGCGTTATGCCTTGTCGTCAGCTCATGAGCGCGGCCAGCGCGCGGCCATATTCCTCCGCGAGCGCGCCTTCTCGCATAACGGATAGCTTCAAATCGCGCACCAGGCCGTTCTGCAGCCGGTAGATCCAGCCATGTACGCCAACCAGTTGTCCCCGGCGCCAGGCGTCCTGCACGATCGTGGTCCGGCACACATTCGCCACCTGCTCCAGCACGTTGAGCTCTCCGAGCCGGTCGGCGGCCTGGGCCTCGGTCATGGCCCCGGTGAAGAGGTGCTGGTGCCGTTCGGCGATGTCCTGGACGTGACGGAGCCAGTTGTCGATCAGCCCGAGGGGAGTGCGCCTTCTCGCGGCCTCCACCCCGCCGCAGCCGTAGTGCCCGCACACGATGACGTGCTCGACCCGCAGCACTTCCACCGCATACTGGAGGACGGAAAGGCAGTTGAGATCCGAATGCACCACGATGTTGGCGACATTCCGGTGAACGAACAATTCGCCGGGCATGAGCCCGACGATTTCGTTCGCGGGCACTCGACTGTCGGAGCAGCCGATCCACAGGTACCGGGGGGCCTGCTGTCGAGCGAGGCGGTCGAAGAACCCCGGATCCCGGTGGGTGACCCCCTCGGACCATCGGCGATTATTGGCCAGCAGATCGGCAAGGCTGGTCATCTCGCCTCGCCTCCGTGGCGCGCAAGGCGGGTGAGGAGGTGTCGTTTCACGTCAGGCCATTCGGTGGCGAGAATACTATACATCACGGTATCACGCACGGTGCCGTCCCGCCGGGCCTGGTGATGGCGAATCACGCCATCCAGTCGGGCCCCAAGCGCGGCGATCGCGCGCTGCGAAGCAAAATTGAAGTTATCCGTCCGCAAGCCGACGACCCGGCATCCGATCGCCTCGAACGCATGCGCCAGCAGAAGCAGTTTGCAGGCGGAGTTGACGTGGCTGCGCTGCCATCTGGCGGCATACCAGGTATAGCCGATCTCCACTCGATCGATGTGAGGAGAGATATCATGGTATCGCGTGCTGCCGATCACCGCGCCGGTCGCCAATTCTCTGACCGCCCAGGGCAGCATATGGCCGACCTGCTGGCCGTCGAGCGCATCGCTGATATACGCGCCGGCACGCGCCGGCTCCGGCACAGACGTGAACCAGAGCTCCCAGAGCCGGCCGTCAGCGGACGCGGTGGCCAGTTCACCCTGATGCTCCGGGGTGAGAGGTTCGAGCCGGACTCCATTGCCTTCGAGGGCGACCGGAACCGGGGTAATCATGAATCCGCCCCACTTGGCCGGGAGCAGGCGCTCATCGATCGTATCACAGGCAATGGCCCCGCTACTGCCGTCGGCCGGTAAGCGCCGTGCTTACACCCAGACCCACGTAGAGCACCCCACTGGTATACCGCGGCAGTGGTCCCTGGATCACTCGTCCGCCAAGCCAGTGCCGCAAGCTCCCGGCCAGAAGGGCGTAGGCACTATCCGTGAGAAGCGCCAGCACAACATAGATGAGCCCGAGCAACAGAACCTGCTGGGGAACCGGCCCTCGGCTCGGCTCGACGAACTGGGGAAGGAACGCGAGAAAGAACACCGCAATCTTCGGGTTGAGGACACTCACGACGACCCCATCCGTGAAGAGGCGGTACGAGGAACGAGGAGGAGACACCTCCACGCCGTCAGGCGGACGGCGCGCGAACAGTGTACGCATCCCTAGATAGATCAGGTAGCCGGCACCCAATGCCTTGACGACATCGAAAGCGGCCGCCGACGTGAGGAGTATGGCGGAGAGCCCGGCCGTCGCCGCGGTGACGTGCACGAGAGCGCCGGCCGATAGCCCCAGAACCGATACCAAGCCGGCGCGCTGCCCCTGACTCAGACTGCGTGCCACGATGTACAGGACTCCGGGCCCGGGAATCAAGAGAAGGACGACCGCTGTCGCAACGAATCCGGTCAAAGATGTACTGCTCGGCACACCCACCTCCTCTGGACACTACGGCCTCATCCGGTCCGCGGCGACGTGGCTTTGGCAAGGGAGCGCCGCCAGCGACGAATCCGCGTGCGGGCCCATAAGTAATGCGCGGCGGTGCTGGCGCGCAAATAGTCGCTCAACGTCCACGACGGGCCCGTCCAGGAGAAGCGCCCCAAGGTGATTAGGTCGCTGTCCGGCAGACTGGTGATGAGTGCAACGACTCGATCGTGGTGGGCCTTGTAGTCTCGCAGAACGGATTGCAGAGACCGCCGATGGTGCTTGCGATAGATCGCCTCATTCAACCGCGGCAGTTCCCGCAACGTGTACCCGGGGGCCGGCATGGCCGGCTTCTCCCCCCGTAAGCCGGCCGCATACCAGTCGAGGTTCATTTGTTGCCACGCAACCAAGTGCGCGAGCACATCCTTGACCGACCATCCACCATGTGTGACTCCCGCCGTCGTCATCTGGCGTGGCGTCAAGCCGGCGAATGCGGCGTCGAGCGCCGCGCGCTCGCGGTGGATCTCGACCAACAGCTCTTGTCTGCGAAGGCGCTTTCCCATGGATGCTCTCCGCGGCCCACGAGGGTCTTCATGCAGCGGGGGTTGTTTGGCGACTTCGCCAAGCCCGATATCCTAACGCCGCGGCGGCCAGGAGGAGCACGAGGCCGGCGATGGCCAAAGCAAAGCGGCCGGCGGCGAACGCCGCTCCAATGGCGATCGCGGCGACAACTGCGATAAGCCAGCGGACGATACCGGAAAGGCCAACGGAGCGTCTGAGTGGCGAGTCGGACTGGGGCATGTAGTCCTCTGGTGAGACGTGGGTATGGCCGACGGGTGCCACCGCCCTCATGGAGCAGGCAGGGCGTTGGCCGGCGATCTGTCGCGATAGGCGTGGTGCAGTCGCCACGCGGCGCCAAGAATGGCCGCTGGTACAGCCACCGGAAAGGATGCCGGGGCAATTAGAATCGCCGCCACGGTGCCAAGGACTCCCGCAAGGGCCGGCTCCGCCACCGCACGCCAAAGCGGGACGCGGCGCAACAGGGACCACGCGAGAATCGGGCTGAAGAGGCCGCCGAGTAGAGCGAAGATGCCCATGTTCCACCAGTAGACGGCCCGGCCTGGCGCCTGAGAAGCTCCGGAAAGAATGTTCCCGAACACTGTCAGGGTGATCGCCGCGAGGGCCCCGGCAATGGCGCCAATCCCGGCGAGAAGGAGCGTCACTTTCCAGTTTTCCGCCACAATCCGCTTGGTCACGTCACCTCTCCACATCCGGCCCACCCAGATCTTACCGGGGCGGCGCCCGCGTAGCCAGCGCCCCCTCGCCGACAAGGGTGGGTCCGGTGGCGGAGCCGCTGCCGCGGACGCAGCTGGCGGTCGGTCAAGACGGCGCGTCATAACTGCAAGCGCCAAGCCATACGTCAACGAAAAGGGAAAGGCTGAGTCGACTCCAAGAGGGGCGATCGCGAGCAAGAAGATGATGGCGCCCGCGACGGCCAGGTCGTTCAATCCGTGACAATAGCCGCGCGAGCTAGCCGTCGGTCCGGCCCGAAGTAGACAACGAGCCACTCAGAATCCACACCGGAGATCAGATTGCGCTCCGGACCCAAGTAGTATACGAGATCGGCGTCCTGGAAATAGGTGGTGGAATCCGCCGGTCCGAGGAGCAAGAGCACGCTGTCCGCAGGCATTCCATCCCTTAGAACTCTGGCGACAAGATCGGCCGCCATACGTTGCCGGAGCCTAGACTGCGTCGATCCGGTCGACGGGTGAGCTTGCCAGCGGGCGGAGTCGAATCGTCCACGTACCAAGCGCACAGCGGCCGTTCCGAGGCCGGCGACAAGAAGCACGCTTGCCAAGACACGTGTGCGGAGTCTCATTGGGCGCGCACGATCCTCATTGGTACCTAAGGATGGCCGGGGAGCGGCCCCGTGAACCCGACGGGCCTGAGTCGAGGAGTGTGGCTGAGGCCAAAGCTACGGAGCGGCCAAGCTCGCGTCCAAAGCCTGCCGCGCCCGGCTGCCGGCCAGATTCCACTCGAACCATCTTCGTTGACGCCCGTCGTTGCGCGCGGCAGACCGCTCCCGCACGGCGCGATGGAGCTCGGAGCGCATCGGTTCGGGGAGTGAAGGGAGCCGCTCCGCAATCGCGGGGATGGCATCAGGCGACAGTTCCTGCGTCAGATAGGCCACGTCGAGCTTGCCCGTGTTCGTGAAGCGGTCCATGTTCCGCCGCGCGATCCAGGCCTCGTGGTTCCAATAGATGAGTGCGATGAAGATGATCGTAGCCGCCGCGGTCGCGCGGCGGAAGAGACGGCCCGCATCGAAGTCTGTGGCAACCTCCAGAGAGAGCATCACCAGGCCCGCGGCAACGGCGCACATGTAAACCTGGGCATACAGCCTCGCCGTGGTGAATCCGTAGGCCTCCTCGTAGAGCCAGACCCGGCGGAAGGCCGAGCCGAGAAGCAGCATCACCGCCGCGATGACCGCGAAGGTGAGAAGGCGCAGCGTGCCCGCCCGGCCATCGTCATTCCCATATCGCTCTGAAACAACGATGAGCAGCGCGCTTGCGGAGGCGACGATCGATAGCTCGCCGAAGCCGCGCCGGGCATACTCGGCGAAGGTCATCCCGGAGGCGGGGATCCGGGGAAGGTTGCCGAAGAGATAGCCCAACTGGACCGCGAGGAAGAGCCAGAACAGCGCGGCGACACCGGCGAGCAGCATCAAGCGCTCGGTCGATCCCAGCCATCGATCGGGGGCCTTGCCCTCGACCGTGCGGGAGCTTGCCGACTCGAGCGCCGCGTATCCATACGCGCCGAGGACAACCACGAGAAGAGCCACGAAGAAGACCATGCGCGCCACGAATTCCCCGAGGAGAACTTCGACCGCGTCCCGCCACGCCGCGAAGACCGGATCCGCTCCTGCCAGCAGCAGCGCGAAGCCGGCCAGCACCGGCAAGGTGATGGCGAGGCCTCGGACCCACGCGCGAGCCCGGGTCGACCGGATGAGTTGCGTCGCTTCGATGCCACGGCGCGTCGCCTGAACCGCCGCAGTCTTGAGTGCCACCAGCGGCGCGGTCGCGGCGAAACGGGCGGTGATCGACCGGGGAGAGAGACCGGCGGTCAGCAACATCAGCAGCGCCAGAAAGAAGACGATCGCCAGGCAGATCAACGCCGACAGGCCGGGACTGGCGGTCACCGCCGCCGCACCGGCAATCGCGATTGGGGCGCCGCCCACGATCAGGACGGACCGCGAAGGCTCCCCGCGCGATCGGGAAAACAAGAGGAGGCCGGCCACGGCGGCACCGGTCCAAAGGACCCAGTTGATCCCGGGCAGCGCATCGAACAGCAGCCAGGTTCCGAAGCCCGCGACCGCAGCTGCGGTGGCCCAGAGCAGCCTGGGTTCGCCCTTCTCTGCACCCGATGCCGGGCTCGTATCCTCAGACGTTTCGGTCATGGGACAAATATCCGCAAAACGACCTGTGTTGTCAAGTACTTTGTAGTGCAAAGGTTCGGGGGATGAAGCCAAGGCATGCGGCCCTGCAGACCGCCTCTCCCCTTCGTTGTGGGAGCGGTGGCACGACAACTCGGGAGGAGCACGAGACGAGCGAGAAGAAGGCCGTTGGCATGCGATGCCTAGCGCAGCGCCGCGAGGACAGCGATTCCAGAGCGAAGCCGACGGCACACCTCCCTGGTTTCCGTGCGGCGCGCGGGCCTCAGTAGGCGCGGATGAGTCGGGCCATCCCCTTATGGAAATGGACTGTGGATGTATCCGAGTCCTGGAAGTTGCAGAGCAGTAGGTACGTACGCCCCGCCTCGAGGTTGACCAATAGTCGGCCAGGAGTGGTGACCCCGGAATCGGCGGTCAGCAAACCACTTGCAGGATACCGGAGATGGCGCCATGTGCTGTCGGCTTGATCGCGGCGGAGCACCTCCGCGAGCGTGGCACCCGGGCGCAGACCAGCGATGACCATCTCATGGGGGACCATACCGGCATTTATGAACCCGAAGGCGACAGGTCCAGCCGGTAGGCTGTCGGGGCCCTCAAAGGCATAGTCGTGCGCTCGAATGGTCACCTCCCGAACGCCCGGCGGAGTGGCACACCCGAGAAGACTTACGACGGTGACAACCATCAGCGCGTGCGGGGTACTGAGAGCCGCCTTGATCATCGAGAGCTACCTTCCTTCAAAGATCCTTGCGCGGCGCGGTGACGGTCACGACGGTAGGTGCATTGTCCGCCGGCCATCGGTCGTGGGCCCGCCCGGCGTGACGCCCAGCCGTTCTGCCATAGGCTCCCGGTGCGGCATGGCCAGCAGCAAGGGCGGGTTAGGTAGCGCACAGGTACGGACCGGGTACATAGGTAACAGAGCTGTCCAGGAACATGGGTGACACTCCTTCTAAACTGCTCGGCGACTCTCGCTTCAGTGAGGACCGC
>JABFSM010000321.1 GCA_013140635.1 Gemmatimonadales bacterium | reverse complement strand
GGGTTAAGTAATAGTTAGCTGCCAGCCTTCGAGACCACCGCTGATGGAGCATTCATGCGTTTGACTCGGTTCTACTTTGGGCGCCTCAACATCGTCGCGGAATTCTCCAACAAGCGGCAGTTCATTGAACACGCGCTTCGTACTACTCGGCTGCTCAACCACCGCGGCTTCCTATGGGGATTCTTTGATGTTGCCCCCCTGCAGAGCGACCATGAGTTTTTCACGGGACAACTGGCAGCGCTGCGACCTGAACAGCCAGAGGAGGTCGGGGATCTTGATCGGCATGCACTCACCTTCACCAATGTCGCCAATCGGCTAATCGCCAAGTCACGATTCTTTCTTCATGTTGAGACTGGACTCATTGCGTATCAGTTTGTCAGCTCGCACATTTCGAGTGAGATCTTCTGCGAGCGCTTCCCGCGCTTGTTTGAGGAGGCTCACGACAATCTCTTCGTCAGCGCAGACATCCAGTACATCAAGGATCGCTACAGCTTTCTTGAGAGGTTGAATGCGCTTACGGAAGTCTACGACGTCGAGTTTACACTCCACCCCACAAATCCAGGCTACTCGGAGTTGTACAGACTCGTCGACGAGCGCCTAAAGAGGTTGAACGCTCGCCAGTATCGTGAGCAACTCCATGCCGAACGCGCTCAAGGCGGTCTTCGTATTGCGGATGATGCCGACGTTAAGGCAAAGGCGGCCATGGCAGAGGACGGCTACGGCGAGGCCACGGCAACCGGCCTCGAACGCGGCAATGTGACCAAGATCACCACTCGAGAGAATCCAATAGCGGCGGACGCCGCGATCAAAGACAAAGAGCCCGAGGACATCTTTGCGCAATTGAGTACTGTGTTTGGTCGCATCTTTGAGAGGCTTACCCGTGAGTAGGCGCTCCGGCATGTTGGTTAGCGGTGATCTATTGGTTGCGGTCGCCGCTGTCGGGGCACTCTTGGCGGTTGTTCCTAGGTGGGTCCCCCTCCCCCTTGCGAAGGATCTCTATGGAATCGGGGCTTCTGTGTTGTCAATTGTATTCTCCGTTTACTTTGCTGCTCTGGCCATTGTAATCTCTAGTTCCGACGACAGATTCATTAAGTGGCTCGAAGAAGATGGAATCTTCTCTGACCTCCTTTGGGGATTCAAGGTGACCCTGTTGTGTCTGTTCTCCGCGTTGGTCCTTGCGCTCGCTCTTTATGCGTGGAGCGGGGCCCAGATTGCCATGGACTACAGGGCACAACATCGTTCTGGTGTCATACTATTCGCTGGCCTCTTGATCTACAGTCTTTGCGCGACCCTAAGTACCACGCTAGCGGCCATCAAGTACGCTCAAAAACGGAGCACATTTCTATCGACGGCCGGCAGCTAACCCTCGCATGAAGCAGGCGGGGCCGCGCGAGCTGTGCCGGCGCGGCCGGGCTAAGATCTCGGAGGGCGCCGGCGGCCCACCCAGAATGTGGCCCCGCTGCTTATGCGTGTTCGTCATGCAGCACTGAGAGTCGGAGGGCATGCGTGAGCACTGACAGAAGCGACAGGGTCTATTTCTCGTGGTTGGATTCAGCCGCGAAGTTCGACTACTACGTAACGGGGGTAGCCTTGGCGTTGGTTGGCTTCCTCGGCGCAACATTCACGATTGGTAGGTTTGGCCTCAACCCAAGCACCTTGGAACTGGGTGCCTTGGGAGCCTTCCTTGCTGCGACAATAGTTGGTTTCAAGCACCTCGAAAGCCAGGTGTCGTTCCTGTCTGCAATGCATCGACGATTGTACGAAGAGGAGTCTGCAGGCGCTATCGCAAGCGCGGCCTCGCAGGGACGCACAATGCTAAACACGAGTACTGGAAGGGTCTACTCGACACTCCAGCTCGTTGAACAGCTCTACTCTCACAAAGTTGGTACTACCGCAGCGTCGGAACGCCTGGATGAGCTCGTAGTCATACTCAAACGGCGCTATCGTAATCGGAATGCGTTCTTGCTGGGAGGGTTCTGTCTTCTCGTCTTGGCTCGGATACTGCCAGCAATCCTTCCCTGATCCGAGTCGGTGTGCTGTATAACCCGCCCTTGCTGCTGGCGGGTCCGCCATCTGGTCGGCCGCGGTACGTGGGCTAGATTCTTGAGAGGTCGGACCGCGGCCGCACGGGCGGCCCGCAGCAGAAGGGCAGTACGTTGCGCAGCGACCGGCTGTTGATTCCAAGTGGAGGCCTCGTCGCGATGAGTGAACACGAGAATTACCGCGCGCTAGGCGATACTCCGTGGACCCTCGAAGGACTAGGCAATGCCCTTGCGCACGCAGCAACCCTGCATCACACCCCGAGAGACGACTGGGATCGTCGTCGGAGGGCGTTCGTCGTCGAGGATACAGCCGGTACTGAGCGCGAGTTCGGACTCAATCTCGATCGGATTCAGACGCAGCTTGGCCTCTGGCTGGCTCAACAGTTGCGGGAACAGGGGGTTGACAATTCGACGTGCCAATGTCACATGTGGAGGCTCTTCGAGGCCATCGACTTTCTGCTCAACCATCAGGATCGGCTTAAGGAAGCAGGTCTGATCCGCCCGCTGGCCGACGATCCTGACGGCGTTGAGATCTCCCCATCCCTGGTCGCGGTCTTGGCTACCGCTCCCTATGAAGGCGCCCGCCTACAGGGCGGCGACCCCGTCCCAACGTTTCATGTCGATCGTGTCATTATTGTGGCGTGTGAGGAAGAAGGCGCCGAGGGCAATCTTGACTGATGCGTGAGTGTGCTTGATGCCCGCTGTTTAGAGTCAACTGTGAAGTGCAACGTTCGCCCCGGTAGCGGGTCTTTCGGCGGGGTTCATCGCGCATAACATTCCTCCGAGGCGCGGTAGCCGAGCCGCTTGCGCGGACGGCGGTTGAGTCGGGCGGCGCTGGCTCCGGCGGTACTGCTCGCCTAAGATCTAGGCAGGGCAGGGACGGCCTCCGTATCGCCGCCCCGCAGCAGAAACGCTGAGCGTTGGGTTGCTGCGCCGCTTGACAAGTCACTTTCTCGCGCTTTCATACTGATATCCCTTGGCATCAGCCTTGAACACCCGTCACCCTCTTGCGGAGCCGCATGTTTCGTATCAACACCTTTCCACGGCGCTCTCTGCAATGGTGGATTAGCCAACAGTCGGTTATCGACTTTAGTCCTGACTTCCAAAGGACAGCCCGCGTGTGGACTGAGCGCGACAAGCGCTTCCTGATTGATTCAATCCTCAACGGCTTCGACATCCCCAAGCTGTACGTAGCAGATTTTACCACCCATGACATCCCGGCGCTAAACAAAAAAGAGATGAGCTATGCCATCATTGATGGCAAGCAGCGCTTGACTACTATCCTAGCTTTCCGTGAAGACCGCCTCGCTCTTTCTAAGAATTTCTATCATTCCTCAGTCCCCGGCATCAACCTCGGGGGTCTGGTTTACTCGGAACTAAAGCGCGACCACCCTTTGATTACGGGTCTCTTCGATAGATACGCTCTGGATGTCAAGTCAATCGAAACAGACGATCGCGCTCAGATCAATGACGTGTTCTTGCGCTTGAACAAGGCATCCAAGGCGCTCAACGGCGCCGAGGTCCGCAATGCCATGATTGGGAAGGCCGTCGACGCCATTCGGGACATAAGCCACAACAACTTCTTGAAGCGACGCATCAACTTTACGACTGATCGTAGCCAAGAGAAGAATGCGGCAGCGAAGGTGCTGGCTCTTGAGTATGCCGGCGGACCCGCCGAAACCAAAAAAAAGAATCTCGACGCCCTAGTCGTTGCTGTCGGAGAGACAGGCAACCGCCAGTTCGGCAAAACCGTCAAGCGGGTGAAGGAGCACCTTCAGAACCTATCCTCCGTCTTCCAAAACCAGGACCGCCTCCTATCTACACAAGGGAGTGTACCGCTCTACTACCTGTTCGTAAGTCGCCTTCATGCGCGCGATCGCAAGCATGTGCGGGTATTTCTCGAGGAGTTTGAGAAGGCCCGGACCAAGAACCGCAACCGTACCCCGGGAACTGGCGACTATCAGCTCGACCAGTTTGACCTTGTCAGCCGGAGCACTAACGACAAGAGCAGCTATACCGTGCGCCTCAGGGTCCTCAGGAGCAAGTTTGGAGTCTGGCGGCGCAGGCACTAAGATAGTTCCCTGTAGCTGGATGAGCAGCAGCCTAACAACCGCATGAAGTTGACAGGGCGCGGCCCACGATTTGTGAGGGGCTGGCACTGCCTGTCGCTTTCGCACATAGTCCAGCGGTCTAGCCGCGGCCCTGCAACTTATGCGGAGCGTTAAACGGACAGGAGTTGCCACTCATGCGCGTGTTGGCCATCGTGCTGTTACTAGTGCTGGGCGGTTGCTCACGCGCCCCTTTGCCCTTGCCCGCTCTGGCGGCCCTTCCCGGGTCGCTCATTCCAGTGGATACGTCTGGAGCCATCGCTCCAGTCGTCCGAGCCCTTGCGGCCCTCGATCGACTGGATTGGCCTGCATTCAAGGCCGAGTTGGACACGACGGACTTCACCTGCAGCTTTCTGCCGCTCCAGGGTGGCCGACCAATGACGGATTGGGCGGAGATTGCGAGCGCCTTTGAGAACTATTTCCAGTTACGGCGTCCGGATCACGATCGCCTCGGCCTCGTCTATGATGCCTGGCGCGCGACAAAGGGTGGGTCATTTGTTCACATTATTGATGTGCGAATGTCGTCAGGCCCTGTGCTTGGTTGGTGGACGTTTGTCGTCGGGGCAAGGCAAGACGGCAAAGTGAGCATCGGCTTGTTCTACGGAATCGGAGCCCCTGAAGACCACCGACACGACCTCTTGCCGTTGCGACGGCCGTCTACCTGGGAGTTGTAACTGATGTGCACTCCGACTCGCATCGTGAGGCGCTAACCCACGTCCAAGTCGGCGGCCAGCCTCGTCGTATTTTCTATGTCGCCGCAAATACCAACGGACTAGACCGAACTTGGAGCAACCGCAACTGACGCCCGATTGCCTATAGACACGGACGTCGAGGTGCTCACGCACGCATACGACCGCCAGCCCCGCCCCGGGCCTACATAAGATCCGGGAGGGGTCGGATGTTTCGTGAGTTAGGAAAAGTCAGGGGACACGCCCCTCGCCCGCGGAAGGGTACGAATACCGCTCAAGCGTCTGCAACCCGTCGTCATCACTCGCGATGAGATAGACGGAGGTCGCGCCGAGCGCGAAGAGCTTCGTGCGCGCCGGCAGGCGCAGTATCCGCTTGAGCGAACCATGCGCGTCGAGGATGTCCACCTGTCGCGCCGCCGTCTTCGCCGGTGCCGTCCGCATCACCCAGATGTCACCGTTCGGCGCGAGCATGGCACCGCCCACCTCGAACGGCGGCAGCTGTTCCGGGAAAAGCGAGTCGGGCCAGAACTGTTCGGCGGCCGCCGCTCCAATGGATGCGGTCCCTGCGCGGCCCCGGGCGGGCCCTGAACCTCCGGCCGCCGGCTCCAGCGCCTTCATCGCACGATAGGCGTCGCGTTCCGCGGCCGTCACCTTTACCGGGGTGTACGGTACCGGCGGTCCCGTCTCCACCAGCTTGCCGTCCCGATACCATCGCAGCCGGTACTCCGCGGCCGACACGATGCCGATGCGACCATCGCGCGCCAGCACCCACGCGTCGGTCTGCGGCAGCGGCCGGTAGACGAACTCGTGCTCAAATGCCGCGTGGTCGGCAAACCGCACCGCCACCTCGACGGAGTCGGTACCCGGAAGCCATCGGAAGACGTTGGCCGTCATCGATCTCTTGACGACCGGAACGCGGTCGACGATCGGCGCGTCCCAGTAGATGCGTCCCTGCGAGTCGGCGGCCCGTGGCGGTGAGACACCGCGGACGCCGGTCGCTCCCGCGGGCGGAAAGGGAATCGCGCCGGCGATCGCGCCGTCGGGATTGATGCGGAGCATGCGACGGTTGAACCCGTCGAAGCCGAGTAACGTGTCGCCCTTCCAGCGGACCGGACCAAGCGGCACCTGGTATTCGTTGGGGCCCGAGCCATTTCGGCCGGTCACCTTGCGGGTGCCGGTCCTGAAGTCGACGAGCGAGAACGCCGTTTCGATCCTGTCCGAAACGACCACTCGGCCGTCGGGCAGTTCGGCCAGCCCCCGGGCATCGCTGAATGGCTCGGCGATCGCGCCGGTGCGCGCGCCAAGCGCGACCTCGGGAGCGGGGCCCTGGCCAAAGGCGACGAGAGTCGCCGCGGAGCTGAGGAGGAGTCTCATGCAGAGCATCGTCACGCATAGGAAGTTCAATCGTAGCGGCACGCGTTGTCAACAGCGGTTGGAATTGCGCACTGGGGATGTCCGCGGCCCACAGCGTGAGCGCGATCCGGTAGACGACTTGGTGATCCCCGGCCACGCGGAACAGAGTGAACCTTTCGACCGCGCACTCGCCGCTGAGTTGCAGGCCGTCAAGCAGCAGTCTTGTACACGGTCTTCTCCCACCTGTATTGCTATCGTACTACTGAGTAGTATATTATAGCATGAGGGGCAAGCGTATCGAACTGGAGTTCATTTACACCCCACTTTTCGAGCGCAGCATCAAGGGGCTGCTCGACGACGAGGCTATGCGGTTGGTAGAGCGCCTCTTACTGGAGGCCCCCGAGACGGGCAACGTCGTGGCGGGCACCGGCGGAGTCCGGAAGATACGCGTGGGCCTCCCCGGTCGGGGCAAGCGGGGCGGCGGTCGTGTGATCTATTTCTATGTTGCCGTCCGGAGCCGGATCTACTTCCTGCTCGGCTATGCCAAGAACCGGGCGGTCGACCTGACTCCTCTGGAGAAACGGGTTCTCCGCACTTTGGCCAGTCAACTGCAACGAGAGGAATGACATGAGTGCCAAGACTCGTTCTCGCCTGGGGGTCCTGCTCGTCGAAAGCATGCAGCAGGCGGTCGCCATTCAGGGCGGCCGTCTCCGTCCGGCCCGCCGGCACCGGTTGACCCTCCGGGAGGCCACGGTCAGCGCCCCGCCGCGCTATGGCTCGTCGCGGATCCGCCGGGTCCGTGAGCGGCTGGGTCTCTCGCAGCCCGTCTTCGCGCGCGTCCTCAACGTGAGTGTGGCCACGGTACGGGGTTGGGAGCAAGGCGTGCGTGTGCCGGATGGCCCGTCTCGCCGGCTGCTGGAGGTAGCCGAGCGTCACTCCGCGACGATCCTGACCTCGATCTCGACCTCTCGGTCGCGGACCCACGCAACTGCCGCGGCATAACCCGCCCTTTCCTGAAGGCGCCGCGGCCCGCAGTAGAGGGGCAGGCCACAATGACGTGTGCGAGAAACCACTAGAGAAGGAAGGAGTGCTATGCAAATAACAACCTCGGTCATCATCCAGGCGCCCAAGGAAGCCGTGTGGAAGGCGGTTACCGATATTGAGAATGCCGCGAAGCGAATTAGCGCCATAGAAAGCGTTGAGGTCCTGGAGAAGCCGGAGCGGGGCATGGTAGGATTCAAATGGAAGGAGACCCGCACCATGATGGGAAAGACCGCCACGGAAATCATGTGGGTTACGGAGGCGGTGGAACTGGAATTTTATAGGACCAGGGCGGAGAGCCATGGCGCTATCTATATCTGCGGCATTGAACTCAAAGAGAGCGGCGGGGCGACAGAACTGACCATGCGATTCGACGGACAACCGGTCACCCTATTCGCGAAAGTGTTCTGGGCTTGCTTGGGATTCATGTTCGTCGGAGCGACCAAGAAGGCCTTGAACAAGGATTTGCAGGATATCAAAGCGTATGTCGAGGGTAAATCCGATCAAGTCGCGCAGCCCCGCTGAAAGGAGCTTCGGTCCGCGCCGCCGGGACGCCTTCGTGCGCACTATTCCGGATTAGCCCGTAGCAGGGTCCAAAACCCCCGAGGAGTGAGGATGGGCAGGGGGGCTTTCGCGGCGATGTCCAGCAAGTCCTTATCCCCCGTCACGAGCACATTGGCCCGACCGGCGATGGCCTCGGCCAGGACGTACGCGTCGGCGGGGTCCCGAATTTTGAGCGCCGGTCGCGTCGCCGTCTCGACCACGTCGCCCTGGAGCCGGAGGAAGGCCTCGGCTTCTCGGATCGCCCGGTCCGCCACGCGCATTTTCTGCTTGAGCACGCGGCGGAGTTCGCCGAGCACCCGCTCTCCCACGACGAGGTCATGCTCCGCCAGCACCACCTGCAGCACTTCGGCCGAGAGACCGCGCGCGGTGAGCGCGCTGACGAGGACATTGGTGTCGAGAAAGACTCTCACGATACATCACGAAAGACGTCCTCGTCCGTGAGATATCCCCGCGCTTCGGCAAAGGGCACCAGCCGGCGCCGGAGTTGTTCAAACTGGGTGAGGGCGAGCTGTCGGCGGAGAGCGTCACGAACGAGCTCACTTCGGCTACGGCCCGTGGCGGCGGCCAGTCGGTCAAGTTGGCGGTCCAACTCCGGGTCAAGACGGATGGTCAGGGCGGAGGATTTCATGTCGTACAATGTAATACAATCGGCGCGTCCTAACCAGCCCTCGCCGCTGACGGCCGGTCGTCAGCCCGACGCCTTCTTCCTGAGCCGCGCCCGCCACGCCTCCGCCTGCGCCGGCCGGCCCCACGCCTCGTAGAGCCTCACGAGCCGGTTCCGCGCGTCCTGCATAACGGGAGCCTCCTCTCCGCGGGCCGCCAGCAGCTTCTGCTCGCTGGCCAGTAGGCGCTGTTCCGCCTCCGCATAGCGCTTCTCGAGCACCAGGTGCTCTCCCAGAATGCTCTCGCTCGACGCGATGAGCCAATGGCCCTTGGGGAAATTGGCTTGGCGCACGGCAAGACTCTCGCGAAGCCACCGGCCGCCGGCCGCGAGCGAGTCCATCCGCCCCAGGGCGCGCCCCAGAAGGCTCATCGCCGTGGAGACGGCGGGATGGGCATCGCTCAATGTCTTACCCCGGAGCGCCAGCACTTTCCGGCACCAGGCCGCCGATTCAGCATTGCGCCCGACCAGCAGCAGGTGATCCGCGTAGCTGAACATCGTCCAGGCATAGTCGGGGTGCTCGGGTCCCAGGAGCTTTTCCCGCATCGCCAGCGCTTCCCGGAAGGTGGAATCGGCCCGGTCCACGGCGCCGGCGCGCTCCTGCACCGTCGCCAGGGGAGAGAGGATCGCCGCGACCAGCGGGTGGACCTCGCCATGGGCCCGCTTGGACGCGGCGACCGCCTGGATCAGCAGCGATTCGGCGGAGGCGTTCCGGCCCAGCTCGCTTCGCACCATACCGAGGTTCGCGAAGGCGTAGCCTCGGGCGGAGTCATTGACCGGCAGGGTGCGGAGATGGATGTCGAGCGCCTCCGCCAGGAGGGGTTCCGCTTCGGCCATGCGGCCGAGCCGGGTCAGGACGCGGCCCTGCAGGTCCAGGTGATCGGCGCGGGCAGGATCGTCGAGCGGAATGAACCGGTCGAACTGCGCGGTTGCCTGGATGAGCACCGAATCGGCCTCGGCATAACGGCCCTGCTGCTCGAGCGCCGCGCTCACCCGGCCCAGCGCCATCGCCACCGCGCGGCTGCCGTTCGGTGACAGCTCCCGCTGGATGGCGAGCTCGCGGCGGAATTGCGCCTCCCCCAGCTCGAACTCGCCGAGCGCGAGATAGGTGCCGCCGATGATCACCCGAATTTCCCCTTCGAGCTCGGGGCGGTGCTTGAGCGCGTCGGCCCGGACCACCGCGCTATCGAGCACGACCCGGACCTGCACGTCTCGGCCGAAGGAGGCGGGATTGGCGGCGCCCAGCATGGTGGTGAGGAATTCCTTGACCTCGGAGACCCGCTCCCGTTCCCGGATCGCCTCACTCGCCTTGATCGAGGTGGCCACGATGCCGCCGACCAGTGACGCGACGGCAAGCCCGATCGCGGCGGTTTCCATTCGGTGGCGGCGGATCAATTTGCCGAGCCGGTACCCCATCGACTCGGGCCTTGCCTGGACCGGCAGTCCTTCGAGGTGGCGCCGCACCTCGGCGGCGAGCTCCTCCGCCGAGCCATAACGCCGCTCCGGCTCGGTGCGGAGCGCCTTGAGCACTATTGCGTCGAGGTCCCCCACCACCCGGGTTCGCGCCCGGGCGATGGACCGGGCGCCGAGATTCGCGACATGTGCGTCGACGATCGCGGCGCTCGGCTTTGCCGGGGTCGCCGAACTCACCAGCCTTTCCAGCTCGATGACCGATTTGCCGGCCAGCTCGAAGGGCCTGGTTCCCGTCAGCAACTCGTAGAGGACCACGCCGAGGGCGTAGACGTCGGAACGGGTGCCCACCGGCAGGCCAAGGAGCTGCTCGGGGGAGGCGTAATTGGGAGTGTAGGCCCGCGCGCCGGCCTGGGTGGCCGTGGCATCTTCGCCGTCGTCGCGCAGCAGCTTCGCGATGCCGAAGTCGAGCAGCTTCACGACGCCGTCGGGAGTCACCAGGATGTTGCCGGGCTTGAGGTCTCGGTGCACCACCAGGCTCTGGTGGGCATACTGGACCGCGGAGCAGACCTGGAGGAAGAGCTCGAGCCGCGCGGCCACGGACCGCTGTCGCTCGTCGCACCATCGGGTGATCGGCTCTCCCTCCAGGTACTCCATCACGAAGTAGGGCTGGTGGTCGGCGGTGACGCCGCCGTCGAGCAGCGCGGCGATGTGGGGGTGCTGGAGGCTGGCGAGGATCTGCCGCTCATCGCGAAACCGCCGGTGCGCCGCCTCGCTGCCGGCATGCCGGTGCAGGAACTTGATGGCGACGCGGTGGCGGAACTGGTCGTCCTCGCGCGAGGCCTCGTAGACGGTGCCCATGCCGCCGGCGCCGATGCGGCGCACCACCCGGTACACCCCGACCCGGGCGCCGATCCACCCGTCATCCTGATCGGCGGCGCGAATCGCCGCCTCGGCCACCGGGCTCTTGAGGTCCCGGCTGGTGCTCAGGTGCGCCCGCAGCAACCCGCGAACGGTGGCCGCAAGGCGGGTGTCCCGGCCCTCGAGCGTCCGGAGAAACTCCTCCCGGTTGTCCGAGTCGAGCTCGAGCGCCCGTTCGAAGCACTCCTGCATCTCTTCGAGCCGGGCGGGGGTCAACTCCGGTTCGGTCGTCATGGTTTCAGGAAAAGGACTCCAGGGATTGCAGCAGGAATGCTCGCGCAAAGGTCCAGTCGCGCTTGACCGTGGCGGGGGAGATGGCCAAGACCTCGGCGATTTCCTCGACTTCCAGCCCGCCGAAGAATCGGAGCTCCACCACCTTGGCCTGGCGGGGTGACGCGGTGCCGAGCCGCTCGAGGGCGTCGTCGAGCGCAACCAGGTCGAGGGAATCGGGAGCGACATGGCCCGCCGATTCGTCGAACGTTACCCGGATGCCGTGGTCCCGCTTGATCCGGCGCCGGGCGCGGGCATGGTCGAGGAGGATCCGCCGGATCGTGGTCGCGGCCAGAGCGTAGAACTGATTGCGGTTCTGCCATGTCAGGCTCCGGTGGCCGATCAGCCGTAGAAATGCTTCATCCACCAGCTCGGTGGGCTGCAGCGTGTGACCAGGATCCTCCCGGCGCATCGCGTTGACCGCGATCCGGTGCAACTCGCCATAGACCCGGGACGCCAGCCGATCGGCGGCGCCATCCTGTCCCTGACGAACTTGGTCGAGCAGCTGGGTGATGTCGTCGCCGGCGGGAACATCCATTGCCAAAATTACCGTGCACCCGCCACTGCCGGAAGGCGACAAGCCCGGCGGCCGCGGCTCATGAGCCCCGACATCGGGATCCGTCGCCTACCCGGGCGACCCCAATCCCGGCAGAGATGCCCATGCGCGCAATAGTCGCCACCGCCGTTGCCTTGTATTCGATCGCCTGCGGCAGCGGTGCGCCCTCCGCTCCGACGCCCCCTCCGCCGCCACCTCCTCTCCAGACCCTGTTCGAAGGTCAGGTTGTGGGAGTGACTGCCGCCGAGGTGGAGGCTGCGTGTAAGGCGACTCCGCTCGCGGATGCGGCCGACTCGTACTACGTGATTCGCCAGCTCGAACGACTCATCCTCAGCCGTGTCTTTGCGGAGCCCTGGCCCGGCCGCGCCACCGGAGATGTTCACGCGCGCCAGACCACGACGTCGAGCAAGTTGCGCTTCTCGTGCACGCCGAAGCACCGCTCCGGCTCCACCGGCGCGCAGTTCGTCGTGGAACTCGGACAGGTGGAGGGTCCGACGGTCACTGTCGACGTGAAGGTCTGCGAGGCGGACGGCGCGGGGGGCGGCCGAGCCACCGCGATCAACACGGGGCAGCTCGCCTGCCCGCACAACTTCGGCGACATCTTCGCGCCCCACCCGGACTACTTCAATGCCGGCCCCTTCACGACGGTGGAGCAGATCGAGGGACCGAGGTGTACGATCCACCGGCCGACCGTTCTCGGTGAGGGGGGCCGAAGGCACCCGGTCATCCTATGGGCGAACGGGATCACCCTTTCGCCCACTTCCTATCGGGGGCTCCTCCGGCACCTCGCCACCCATGGCTTCGTTGTGGCCGCCGCGGACACCTCCCGCGTCGGGTCGGCCGGCAACGGTCAGAACCTGCTGGATTGCCTCCAACATATGGAGCAGCAGAACTCCGCGCCCGGCGGTATCTATGAGAACCGGCTCAATCTCTATCGTATCGGTGTGGCGGGGCACTCGGCCGGCGGCGCGGGGGTGATCATGGCGGGCCGCGATCCACGCATTACGGCGACCGCGCCCCTTCAGCCATGGGTCGGTGCAACCCACGGCTACGTTGCCGGGGCCGCCGGCCAGCAGAACGGGCCGATGCTTCTGGCCAGCGGCGAGCTGGACACCGAAATCCCGTTCAGCCATCCGCAGGGGGTCTTCGCCGCCGCCAATACGCCCATCTTCTGGGGACACCGGCTCGGTTCCGGGCATAACGACCCGCTCCTCGATGCTCCGCTCTACCGCCGGCCGGTGACCGCCTGGTTCCGGTACCACCTCATGCTCGACAACAGCGCCGGCGGGGTATTCACCGGCGCCAATTGCGCGCTGTGCACGACCTCCGTCTGGGTGGTGCAGAGGAAGAATGGGCTCTAGGGAAGCTCTGAATCCACGCGCGGCTCAGACTCGTACTACCATGCGGCAGGACATGACCCCTCACTCCGGCAGGCCACTCCGGCATGATAGCCGCCGCACTGCACGACCTCTTACGCGCGGTGTTCGCCGAGCAAGCCGACATCCCACAAACGGAGTGGATCCATTTCTGGTCTCACGTGCGCGAGAAGCGGTTCGCCGACCGCGAACACCTGATCCACGAAGGGCGCAAGGCATCCACCATTCATTACGTCGTCTCCGGTCTGGTGCGGATCTACTACAATCATGAGGGTCGAGAGCAGGTGCAGGGCTTCGACTTCGAGGGGCGCTGGGTTACCGCGTATGAGTCGGTCTTGACCGGCGAACCGGCGCTGTACAGCGTGCAGGCGCTCGAGCCCACCCAGACCCTCTCTTTTTCCGGCGAGTTGCTCTTCGCGCTGTATGCTCGGCATCCATGTTGGGATCGGGTCGGGCGGCGCATTCTCGAATCCCAATGGGTGCGCCAGTCGGACAAGGAGCGGCGTTTCCGGGTTCACAGCCCTGAAGAGCACTACCGGGTCCTCATTGCCCGACGCTCGCCGCTCATCGACCGGGTGCCGCTGAACCAGCTCGCCAGCTTTCTGCAGATTACCCCGGAAACGTTGAGCCGGATTCGTGCCCGCATTCGTTCGGATTCCACGACTTGATCTACGTCAAGGCGCGGCGGGGCTGCCCAAGTGAGATTGGTTTCCGGCAGGCCACTTCTCACCCATTCCGTCACCCATGCGCCCATTCCACTTATCCGTCCTCTCCACCTTGACCGCCACGTTGACGAGTGTGACCCCTTCCTCCGCGCAGTCGGGCGCCGGCCCCACCGGCGCATGGCGGCAGTACGCCACGCCCGAAGCGGCCGGCTTCTCTTCCGAAGGGCTGGCCAAGGCGTTCCGGTATGCCGACTCGGTCCGCTCCGGCGCGGTGATGATCGTCTATCGCGGCTCGGTGGTCGGCGCGTGGGGGGACGTGTCGCGGAAGCTCGACCTCCGCTCGGTGCGCAAGAGCCTCGTCAGCGCGCTGTTCGGGATCGCCGCCGACCGCAAACAGATTTCGCTCGATCGCACGCTAGGCAGCCTCGGCATTGCCGATAATGCGCCGCTCACCGCCGCTGAACAGGGCGCCCGTATTCGCGATCTGCTCGCCGCGCGCTCCGGGGTGTATCTCCCCGCCGCGTACGCCGATGCATCGCAGGACACCGAACGCCCGGCACGGGGGAGCCACGCGCCGAACACCTTCTGGTTCTACAACAACTGGGACTTCAACACCCTCGGCGTCATTTACGAGCGGTTCGTCGATTCGTCCCTCTACGCGTCATTCGATACGCGTGTGGCAGGCCCGATCGGCATGGAGGATTACCAGCTCGCGGACGGCTACCTGGTCTACGAGCCGACCAATTCCCTCCATCCGGCGCACACCTTCCGCATGTCGGCGCGCGATCTGGCGCGATTCGGCCAATTGTATCTGCAGGGCGGAGCCTGGAACGGCCGGCGCCTGATTCCGCGCGAGTGGGTTGCCGAAAGCACGGCACCGAAATCCACGGTCGGCGGCCCCGGCCAGGGCTACGGCTATATGTGGTGGACCCGCGCACCGGGGTCGATGGGCGCCACCTATCCCGAAGCGGACAAGCGCGCACTCTACTACGGGAGCGGCACCGGGGGGCAGCTGGTGCTGGTGATCCCATCCGACGAGCTGGTCATCGTCCACCGTGGCGACACCGACAACAACCGCTACATCTCCGGTCGAGATGCGTGGCGGATCGTGGAACTGATCCTATCCGCGCGCACCGGAACCGCATCCGGCGCCGCCGCGCGCATCCCTCTCACCCCCGCGCCTTTCGCGAGCCAGCTTCCGGCGGTGCCGGAGCCGGTGTTCATCGCATTGGACGCGCCGCTCAGGGCGGAGCTCTCGGGCCGCTACGAGATCGCTCCCAACACCATCGTGCGCCTGTTCGAGTTCGCCGGACGCCTGTTCGGCAATTTTCCCGGCCAGGGCGAGGCAGAACTGTTCGGCACTACTCGATCGTCGTTTACGATTCGCGCGCTGCCCGGCGTGCGCATCGACTTCGAGCGCGACGCGGCGGGTCGCGTTACCGGAATGAGCGGACAGATCGGGCCACCGCGCTTTCGGGGCGTGAAGCAGTAAGGGGGAAGTGCGGGGAAGGGAATCGACCGCCGGTGCGTCGATCCGTGGTTCAGGGGCTGACCCAACGCGGCGCCGGCAGCGACACCGGTGCGTCGGAGGCATTGCCCGTCGCGAAGAAGGCTTTGAGCCGAGCCTGAACGTCAGGCGAGGAGAGGACGGTGTTGTGGCCGCCGTTCACCACGCGGAGGAAGACCGGCGCGCGAAAGCTCGACGCGATGTCCTCATGCTCCTCGGGATATGTCCGGCCATCGAGCGTGCCGGACACGATCATAACGCGATGATCGCTCCGAAAGGGAGCCCGGAACGCCTCCCCCAGATCGAGATCGGCCAGCGCCTCTCCCGAATGCAGCACGGGCCATCCCAGCGCATCTCCCAATAGCGCGGCCGGTGCCTCCGCCAGCACCCTCGCCCGCCGGCTCGCAGAAACCCCCGACGCGGCATCCATCCCGAGAGGCATCGGATCGAGAAAGATCGGCTCGCCGGTGCGCCGCTGGGCCCGTTCGCCAAATCCGCTGAGGTCCCCCCGATCGGCCCGGGCAAAGAGCGCCAGGACACCGGCGATAGCGGGAGGATCCGCCAACCGGTCGGCGGCAATCCGCTGCAGCTCAAAGGGACCCATAACGATATCGGTGCTGTCGGCGCCGATGGCCACGCGCACTGTCACCGGCGCCGCCGCTGCCCGGGCGACGACCCGGCGAATCATGGCCGGCACGTCGGGGTACAGGCGCCGCGCGGCGGAATCGCTGTTGATGGACGCCTGGACCCGTTGGAAAAAGGCATCGGTGGCCAGCGGTGATTTGACGGAATGATCGAGTCCCTCCGGGCTGACCAACACCGCGCGCCGGAAACTTGTCGGGAAATGCTTCAGAGCCGCCAACGCGAGGTGGGTGCCGTAGCTGATTCCCCAGAGATCGAGTTGCGCCACACCGAGCGCGGCCCGGAGGTCGTCGAGATCGGCCGCGCTTTCGAGCGTCGTATAGGCGGCCAGGTCTATGCCTTCCGCC
>JABFSM010000307.1 GCA_013140635.1 Gemmatimonadales bacterium | reverse complement strand
GTGCTGGCCCGGCCGGTGGCGGATCTGCGCCGGGCGGCGCTCGCCTTCGGGCGAGGCCAGGCGGTCGGTGCGCCGACGCAGCGCCCGCCGCTCGAGTTCGCGCCGGTCTTTGCCGCGTTCGACAAGATGACCGAGGATGTGGAGCGCGCCCGTGAGGCAAAGGAGCAGGCGGCCCGCATCGTGGCGTGGGGGCAGATGGCCAATCAGGTGGCGCATGAAATCAAGAATCCCCTCACCCCGATGCGCCTCGGCGTCCAGCACCTGCGGCGGGTGCACCACGACGGACGCACCCCGATCGGCCCCGTCCTGGAGGACACGACCGCCCGGATCCTCTCGGAAATCGACCGGCTCGACCGGATCGCCCGCTCGTTCAGCCGATTCGGCACCCCCACCTCGGAGCGGGGACCGCTGGAACCGGTCTCGCTGGTCCAGGTGGCGCGGGAGGTGGCCGATCTCTATCGTCTTGGGACCGACGGGTCCGGAGTGCTGGTCGAGGCCCCGGTCGAAGTTCGGGTGGAGGCGCGCGCCGACGAGGTGAAGGAGGCGCTTCTCAATCTGCTCGAGAACGCCCGCAACGCCGACGCCACCGTCGTAAAGATCGGTATCGAGGGGACGACGGTGTCGGTGGTCGACAACGGATGCGGTATCTCCGCCGAGCTGCTGCCGATGATCTTCGAACCCCGGTTCTCCACGTCGACGAGCGGGTCCGGGCTCGGGCTTCCGATCGTCAAGCGGTTGGTCGAAGGGTGGGGGGGGACGGTGGAGGTCTCCAGCGAGGAAGGGAAAGGAACTGCGGTCCTGCTGCATCTCTTGGCAGCTCGGGAAGGTGGCCCGCCCCCTGCCTCTTTGGAGAAGGGAGACGCCACCACAGGGTAAGGACATGAACGTAGACCCGATTCCGAAAAACCTGATCGCGGTTCACGACCTGCTCACCGAAGCTGTTGCGGTAGCGGAAGATACAGGATCGAGTCTGAGCTACGGGATCGCGCTTTTTCCCCGGGCGGGGCGTTTCGAGGCCCCGGTGTTCGGCGTCGTCACTCGTGGCGGGGAGTCAACAACCCTTACCTATCGGATGCTCCAGAACCTCCGGGGCCATCCGGTATCGGTGTCGGGGCGAGTCGCTGCCTGGGTTCGCGACGGCACCGCCCTCGGCCCGTCGCGCACACCGCCGGTGGCGCTCCTCGACCAGCCGGTGCTCCACCTCTCCTTGCTCTGCTCGATCGGCACCACAACCGAAGATCATGACCGCACGATGCCCCTGGAGTCGACGATCTTCGCGGGGGATCTCAAGGCGCCGATTCTGTTGTTGATGGAAGAAAGACCGAGTGGATGGCCGAGGTAGTTGCCTGCTATTCGCTACTCGCTATTCGCTATGCGCTATTCGCTACTCGTCAAAGGCTCTTAGGCGAATAGCGCATAGCGAATAGCGCTCAATATGTCGCCTCTTTCATCTCTCTGACAAACCCCGCCAGATCCCCCCCCTCCGCCGCCAAACGCACCACCGCCGAGCCGCTGATCACGCCCGCGGCCCCCATCGCGCGGGCGGCGCGAACCTGGTCCGGGGTGGAGATCCCGAAGCCCAGCACGGGGGGCGGGGCGCCGAACTCGACGAGCTGCGCGATCAGCGCCGATTGATCCCGCCGGAGCATGCTATCGGCGCCGGTGACTCCCTCGCGTGAGGTGACGTAGGTGTACCCCTCCCCCGCCTCGGCGATGGCGCGGAGGCGATCGGCATCGGCGTTAGGCGGCGCGATGAACACCGGCGCCACGCCGTGGGCGCGCGCGGCGGCCGCCACCGGGCCGGCCTCGAGCACCGGAAGATCGGCCACCAGCACCGAGTCGACTCCCGCCCGGGCGGCGTCGGCGTAGAAGGCCGCCGGCTCCCGGTGGCATACCAGGTTGGCGTAGACCAGGAGCCCCACGGGCAAGTCGGGGAATTCGGCGCGCACCGCGGCGATGATCTCCCAGCATTGGCGCCGAGTCACGCCGGCGTCCAAGGCCCGGGTGGCGGCGGCCTGGATGACAGGGCCGTCGGCAACGGGATCGGAAAAGGGGAGCCCCAGCTCGAGCGCATCGGCGCCCGCCAAGGCGAGGGTCCGAATGACCGCAAGGCTCCCGGCGGGATCGGGGTCTCCCACCATCACGAACGGAATGAAGGCCGCTTCTCGCTTGGCCGCGAGCCGCTCGAACAGGCGCGCATAGCGGCTCATGAGGCGCCCTCCGGACTGCCCATCCGCTGCAGGACCGTCCCAAGGTCCTTGTCACCCCGGCCGGAGAGATTGACCAGGATCGTGAGCGGCCCCGCCGCCTTCCGCGCCTCGACGAGCGCGGCGGCGAGGGCATGCGACGATTCGAGCGCCGGGATGATCCCCTCCCGCCGGGCCAGGAGCCCGAACGCGTCGAGCGCCTCATCGTCGGTACAGGTGGTATAGGCGGCGCGGCCGCTCTCCCGCAGGAAGGAGTGCTCGGGGCCGACGCCGGGGTAGTCGAGCCCCGCGGAAATGGAATGGCTCTCGACGATCTGGCCCTCCTCGTCCTGCATAACGAAGCTGTAGGCGCCGTGCAGCACGCCGGGGCGTCCCCGATTGAGCGTGGCGCCATGGCGGCCGGTCTCGAGTCCGTCCCCCCCCGCCTCGACGCCGAGGAGCCGCACCTCGGGGTCGGGGATGAAGGCGGTGAAGATCCCGATCGCGTTCGACCCGCCGCCCACCGAGGCGACGACGAGATTCGGCAGGGTGCCCCGCGCCTCGAGTAGCTGAGCCCGCGCCTCGTCGCCGATGATCCGCTGGAAATCGCGCACCATGGTCGGGAAGGGGTGGGGGCCCGCCACGGTGCCGAGGAGATAGTGGGTCGTTTCGTAGCTGGCGGACCAGTCGCGGAGCGCCTCGTTGATCGCGTCCTTGAGCGTCTGGGAGCCGGTGGTGACCGGCACCACCTCGGCGCCCATCAGCCGCATGCGAAAGACGTTCTGCTCCTGCCGCGCCATGTCGACCGCGCCCATGTAGACGCGGGTCTTAAGCCCGAGCACCGCGCCGGTCAAGGCGGTGGCCACCCCATGCTGCCCGGCGCCGGTCTCGGCGATCAAGCGGCGCTTCCCCATTCGCTTGGCCAGGAGCCCTTGACCTAACGCCTGGTTGGTCTTGTGCGCCCCGCCGTGGAGCAGATCCTCGCGCTTGAGCCAGATTTCGGCCTCGCCCGCGTCCAGGAGATTGCGGCAGCGGTAGAGCGGGGTCGGGCGCCCGGCGTAGTGGGTGAGCAACTCGCCGAGTTCCTTCTGGAAGGCGTGGTCTTCCTTCGTGTCGAGGAAAGCCGCCTCGAGCTGCTCGAGCGCCGGCATGAGGATCTCGGGGACATAGGCCCCGCCGAAGCGGCCGAACCGGCCGGACAGTCTCATCGGTGAACTCCTCGCTCCGGCAGGCGGCGCCGGGCGGCAAAGAAAGTGCGGAGGCGCTCGGCGTCCTTACGGCCGGGGGTGGCTTCCACCCCCGAGCTCACGTCGAGGGCCCATGGTTCGAGCGCCGCGGCGCGCGGCACGTTGTCCGGTGTGAGGCCGCCTGCCACGATGACCTCTCGCCGCTCGGCATGGTGTAAGAGCCGCGACCAGTCGAACGATACCCCCGCGCCGCCAAGCCTCCCGGCACTCCAGCCGTCGAGGAGGAGGCGGTCGGCGCCGGTTTCTTCCCGGAGCGGGAGCTTGCCTCTGACCCGGACCGCCTTCCAGACCTCGCAACCGCTCGGCAGCAGGGCGCGAACGCGCTCCACCTCCTCCCGGCTCTCGCTCCCATGCAGTTGCACCGCCTGGAGCTCGAGCGCCTTCGCGAGCTCGGCGATCTCCTTGGCGGGTTGGTCGGCAAAGACCCCAACCCAGGCAAGGGGCGCCGCCGAGCGGACGGCGTATGCCTGCTCCGGCATCACGAGCCTCGGCGAATCCTTGGCAAAGAGGAGCCCACCATGGGTGGCGCCAGATGCGTAGGCGGCGCGGGCATCTTCGGGGCGGGTCAAGCCGCAGACCTTGGTGCGCCCATAGACGAGGTGGCGCACCGCGCGGTCGAGGTCGGCATCCCGCATCACGGCGCTTCCCACCAGGAACGCGTCGGCATGTTGCCCCAGCGACTCGACGCCGCCGCGATAGGCGATCCCCGACTCCGCGACGAC
>JABFSM010000063.1 GCA_013140635.1 Gemmatimonadales bacterium | reverse complement strand
TCACCCGTCCGCCATACCAGGCCGCGATTCCCCCGAGAAATCCGCCCCCGCCGACGGCCACCAGCACCGTGTCGAGGTCGGGTGCCTGCTGCTCGAGCTCGAGGCCCGTGGTTCCCTGGCCGAGCAGCGTCTCATCCTGATCGAAGGCGTGCACCGTCATTGCCCCGGAACGCGCGGCGTGCGTCTCGCTTGCCTCCAGGGCGTCGGCGTAGCGATCTCCGCCGACGACAAGCGCGGCGCCATAGCTCCGGATTTGGGCTATCTTGGCTGGGGACGCGATGCTCGGCACGAAGATCGCAGCCGGGATGCCGAGCGTCATGGCGGCGTAGGCCACCGCGGCGCCATGGTTGCCGCCCGACGCCGCGACCACGCCGGCCGCCGGAACCTGGCGCGAGAGCAGATTGGCGAACGCGCCGCGGACCTTGAAGGAACCGGCGTGTTGCAGGAGCTCGAGCTTCAGCGTCAGGTGCACTCCCGCCAGGCCGATGTCCGCGCCGTTCAGCTCCACCACCGGGGTGCGCCGGATATAGGGCCGGATCAGCGTGTGGGTCGCGGCAATCCGTTCGGGCGCGATGGTCGCGGCGCTCGCTTCGGAGGTGGTCGTTAGAGGGCTTGACATTACTTAGTTAAATGGCAAATTCCCAATATGTCAATAGTGACCGCGATGCGTGCGCTGGCCAACGAGCGGCGGCTCCAGATTCTCGAGTGGCTCCAGGACCCCGAGGCCCATTTTCCGCCGCAGGCCGACGGCGATCTGGTCAAGGATGGGGTATGCGGCATCTTCATCGCCGAGAAGTTGGGCGTGAGCCAGCCGACCGCGAGCGAGCACCTCAAGGTGCTCTCGCAGGCCGGGCTCCTCCGCCCGACCCGCATCAAGCAGTGGACCTTCTACAAGCGGGACGAAACCCGAATCCGGGCGGTGAAGAAGGAGATCGCGGCCACCATTTGAGCGGGCTGTCAAGACCGTGGAGGGTGGCGCAACGGCGGCCATTCACTTTCCTTTCAGGGAAGCATCTTCGGGTACCGCGGACCGTCGAAGACGAGGCTCTCGGGTGACCGTCAAGGGCAATCGCGCGCCTATCGCCAACACATGGCCTCTGCTGCTGCTCGCCGCCCTGGCCGGCGCCGCCTCGGCGCAGACCCCGCGCTCGTACACTCGCGCCGACACCCTCCGCGGCAGCTTCACATCACCAGCCCGCGCGTGGTGGGATGTGATGTTCTACGATCTCCGAGTGGCCATTCACCCCGCCGATAGCAGCATCCGCGGGCGGAACGGGATCACCTATCGGGTCCTGGCGCCGGGCCGGGAATTGCAGATCGACCTGATGGTGCCGCTCGAGGTCGATAGCATGGTCCAGGAAGGCCAAGCCCTGTCGTTCCGGCGGGAGGGCAACGCCTTCTTCGCCATCCTGCCGCAGGCGCCTCCAACGGGGGCGGAACGTACTATAACGGTCTACTACCACGGCAAGCCACACCCGGCTCGGCGGCCGCCTTGGGACGGCGGCTTCTCCTGGCAGGTCGACAGCCTCGGCCGTCCCTGGGTGGTGACGACCGACCAGGGGATGGGAGCAAGCGTCTGGTGGCCGAACAAGGACACGCAGGCCGACGAACCCGACAGTCAGCGAGTGGCGCTCACCGTGCCCGATCCGCTGATCGACGTCTCCAACGGGCGGCTGCGCCGGACCACACCCAACGGTGACGGGACGACCACGTACGAGTGGTTCGTCACCAAGCCGATCAACAACTACGCGATCGCGGTGGCCGCCGGGAACTACGCGCACTACTCGGAGGAGTATCTGGGAGAGCGGGGAAGGCTCACTCTCGATTTCTGGCCGCTCGACTATCACCTCGCCGCGGCAAAGCGGCAGTTCGTCCAGACCAGGACCATGCTACGATGCTTCGAGCATTGGTTCGGTCCGTATCCCTGGTACGAAGACGGATTCAAGCTCGTCGAGGTACCCAATGCCGGCATGGAGCATCAAAGCGCAATCGCCTATGGCAACGGCTACGCGAATGGATACCGGCGGCGGGACGACTCCGGCACCGGGCTCGGCCTCCGGTGGGACTTCATAATCGTCCACGAGAGCGCCCACGAGTGGTTCGGCAACAACATCACCACCAAGGACCTCGCCGATATGTGGGTGCACGAGAGCTTCGCCAACTATTCGGAGGGGCTCTACACCGAGTGTCTGTTTGGGAAGGCGGAAGGTGCCCGCTACATCATCGGGACTCGGCGAGGGATCCGGAACGACCGCCCCGTCGTTCCGGACGCATATGGGGTGAACGCCCAGGGCTCCGGCGACATGTACCCCAAAGGCGGATCGATGTTGCACACGATTCGCCAGATTGTCGGAAACGACGAGACGTGGCGGAGCACCCTGCGCGGGCTCAACGAAACCTTCCGGCACCGCACCGTGACCGGCAGCGAGGTCGAAGCCTACCTCTCCCGGCGCGCGGGGCGGGATCTCTCGAAAGTCTTCGACCAGTATCTCCGGACCGTCAAGATCCCGGTCTTCGAATACCGGATCGAAGGCACCACGTTGGCCTATCGCTGGGCCGAGGTGGTGCCGGGCTTCGACATGCCGGTGGAGGTGAGGCTTTCCAGTGCCGGATACACCCGCCTCCGGCCCACGGAGTCGTGGCAGTCGGTTCCCCTTACGCGTGCGCGGGACTTCGCGGTCGATCCGGATTACTACGTCATTCCGCGTGAGGCAGTGCCTACCGAAGCCGAAACCGCTGCAGGTGGAGCAGGTCGTCGTCGTCGGCTCTGACGCCGTACACCGAGTTTCGGTCGAACCCCACGAGCCGCACGCCGGCCGGCATCAGTACGCGGTCGGCCAGGGCGCCGGCGCGGTCGAAGACGTCGTACACCCGCCCCTCCTTCTGGTTCGCCGTGTACCGCTCCACCCAGAGACGACCGTTATGGTCTATCAAGGGCACTTGCTCGTTGGGGAATGCCGGCTTGGCGTCCGCAAAGAGCGCCTGTCCTCCACCGCCGACCGGGGCCATCCTGACGCCCTCACCCGTCGTTCGCGCACCCATGATCTGCGGGGGGCCTCCGGCGGGCTTCTCGAAGATGGCGCGATCGGCGTCGGTGACGCGGAGTGCGGTGTACGGAATGACGGGACCCTGAACCACGGCGCCGCGCGGTGGGTGCCACTCGACTCGGTAGGGAACGCTTCGGACGACAGCCAGCCAGCCATCGGGGGAGAGCGCCCAGAGGTCGACCGGTGAATAGAGCACCGTCTGACTCGACGTCATCCCCGGGCCGGTGGAGACCGTTCGCGACGGGGGCTGCCGCAACATCGCGACCGTGTCCACCTCCGCCGGCGAGCGAATCCGAAGGACGGGGAGGCCTGGGCTCGGCTGAATCTCACCGTTGGCGCGGTTCGGAGGCATCCCGAACGATCGAGAGGACCAGTAAAACTGGCCAAGCGAATCGGGCGTGTATAGGTCGGGGCCCCGGTCGGAGACGCTGTAGGCCCGCCCCCCCGGCCGCGTGGGAATCGGTGGGAGCTCGACCAATTCGCCGGTTGGCGTGATCCCGAGCAGGCGAACCCGATTCTGGTCGTAGAGCGCAACGCCTCCGCCCTTGGTATGGTAGAGCCCCCCGAGTTCGGTGTACTCGAGCGGGCCGCCACCCTTGCGGCTGAGCGACTTTGCCGTGCCGCTGGCGAACTCGATGAGCGAAAGGCGCTGCTCCCCCCGGTCGGACACCACCAGGCGCCCGTCACCCACGCTCGCGAACCCGCGCACATTGGAGAAGGTCTGGGGAAACTCCCCGATCATCGCGCCGAGGGGTCTGGGCTTCGGATCCTGTTGCGCGGAAAGTGTGGCGGCCGCGCCGAGGGCAGCCAGGCTGGCGACGAGAATCGGATGCATCGGGCCCCCAGGGTCGATGTGGTCGCCGTCGGGCGCTCGGGTGAGCGATGCCCAAGCACGCGGCGATGTTGTTTGATTGCCGAAAGAAGGATGACCGAGGCCGATTGACCGTCGCGGCCTTCCGTATCAGGGGCGGAGCGGTGGGCTGGAAACCGAGCTTGATGCACCAGAGTGGAACGAAAGGGACCGGAGGCTGTCCGGCCGGGTGGTCCAACTTGGCCTGCGGGACCGGCCTCCGCCCAGTGGGCGGATCTCGAAATCATCGCCGATGAAATAGGCGACCGAGTCGCTGGTCCAGCGGATCGCTCCCGAGGTGGCCGGGCCAAGGAGGGTGAGTTGACCCTCTCTGGTAAGAATGCACTCGCCTCCGTCCCGGCAGGCTTCGATGGCCCCAATCGGCGGGGAGCCGACGAACTCCCGGGTGAGCGAGTCTACTATCGGCACCGAGTCCCCCGCGATCGGGTGAATCGTCTCTGCCGGATTCGCTTCGTCCACGAGATAGAGCGGGCCGGCCCACAGGCCGATACGCCGGCCGTCGTGGCTCCAGCCGAGCCGCACCGGCGTGCCGGCACCGTTTGGCAGCAGGGTGCTTCGCTCGCCGGTGGTGAGAAGGTCCATCACCACGAGCGACCAAGTTCCCCCTCCCGCCTCCGCGCGCCGAAAAAACGCTACTCGGCCGCCGTCGGGAGAGATCTTCGGTCCCTCCTCCCGGGCGCGATTGAAGCTGAGCCGGACAAAATTCCCACCTCCGGCGGGCGCCGCATACAAATCGGTGAAGCCGTCGGGACCATTTCCCACTCCCACCACGAACGGCTCTTCGCCGACATCGATCCGGTTGGTGAGGGGCGTGACGGCGCAGGCGGCGGCAGTCATTGCGAGGGCGCCGAGCGCCCGAAGCCGAATCACTTGGCGAGATTTTCCTGGAAGAAGGCGAGGATCTTGGCCCACGCCTTGTCGGGCTGATCGGTGTCGTTACCGCGCCGGCCCGGTTTGAGGAAACCATGCCCGGTGCCGGGGTAGCTGTCGGGCGCGAAGGACTTACCCAACCGTTTCATGACGTCGGCCACCGTCGGCAGCTGGCTGTTGATACGCGCATCCGCTTCGCCGTAGACGCCGAGAATCTTCGCGCCGATGCGCGGCATGGCCAGGGTGTCGGGGGCCGGCCCGTAGCAAACGACCGCCGCCTTGAGCTTCGGGTTGTTGGTGGCATAGCGGAAGGTCTGTCCGCCGCCCCAGCAGAAGCCGATCACCCCGATCTGATCCTTCCGCACCGCGCCCAGGCCGTTCAGGTATTCGTAGACGGCGTTGAGGTCCGCCGTCACGCCGTCAGGCGTGAGGCGAGGGATGTAGGCGCGGCCGGAGTCGGCGGGATAGAGCCCGAACATCGAGGATGGCAGATCGACCGCGGCGGCCACATAGCCGTTCCCGGCCAGCTTGTCGGCCACCGTCGGCTCCCAGGTCGTGAGACCCTGGTTTTCGTGGATGACGATGACCGCCGGCGCCTTGTCGCGCCGTTCGGGATAGGCCACATAGGCGCGTACCGAGTCGCCGGTCGGCTTCTTGACCCAGATGTACTCGCCGTGGGTGGTAGTCTGATCGTGCACGTGCTCCGCCGTCGCGGCCGGTTGATGCCGCGTCAGATAGGTGCCGAGCGCCCCGGCGCTGAACGCCAGCGCGGCAACGATCAGATGGGTGGCAAAGCCCTTACGGTCGCTCATCGGTGGGTCTCCTGGTTAGATCGCCGCGGGGCCTTTGGCCCCTCGCGATGACTGGTGGACGGGTCATTGCGAGGCGGCGGAGCCGCCGACGCAATCCCCCAGCGCCTCTTCGAAATCGCTCATTCGCTGAAATCGGTCGTTCGGCTTGTGCGCGATGCTCTCCGCGATCACCCGTTCGAGCGACTCCGGGAGCGCCGCGTTGGCTTGCCGGAGCCGGAGCGGCTGGCCGGTAAGGTGGGCGAGCATCGTCTCCTGCGCCGTATTGCCCTCGAAGGGCAGCCGTCCGGTCAAGAGTTCGAAGGCCAGCACCCCCAGCGCGAAAACGTCGCTCCGCGCGTCGAGCGGCTTCCCCCGAATCTGCTCCGGGCTCATGAACTCCGGCGTGCCGAGCACGATGCCGGTGGCGGTGAGCTTGACCACCTCCGCGCCGGCCACGCTCTCCTTGGCCAGCCCGAAATCCATCACGACCGCGTGCTCGACGCCGCCGTCGGCCACGAGCATAACGTTTTCCGGCTTGAGGTCGCGATGGAGCACTCCCGCGTCATGGGCGTGCTGCAGCCCGCGGCAGAGCTGCCGGAGCAGCGGCACCGCGAGGGGCGCCGGCATCGGACCATGTCGCGTTTCTCGGCGAGAGAGGGTCTCTCCTTCGAGAAAGGGCATGACCAGATACGGCATGCCCGCCGCTTCGCCGAAGGCCTGGATACCGCACACGTTCGGATGGTCGAGCCGCATCGCGACCTGCGCTTCTCGCCGGAGCCGGGCCACCGCCTCGTGGTCGCCGGTGAGCCGGGACATCAGGACCTTCACCGCGACGGTCTTTCCGTTTTCCCGGTCTTTCGCCCGATAGACGTACGCCATCCCCCCCTCGCCCACCCGCATCTCCATCTGGTACCGGCCGTCGAGCACCCGCCCGGAGAGCCCGGACGCGGGATCGCCCCGGCGGGCCGGGGGTTGGCGCACCTCACCGGTACGATGGAGTCCGAAGGCCCGGGTGGTCGTGGGAGGAGGCGCCCCCCCGGGCACGAGGGAGAACCCGTCTTTGGTGCAGAACCGGGCCGGCGGATCGAAGGTCGTCCCGCAGCGAGGGCAGCGGAGCGTGCTCAATCGCGGTACCGGTTGCGCCCGTCGGACTTGGCCCGGAGGAGATTGCGATCGGCGAGCCGGAGCAGCGATTCCCCGTCGACGGCGCGCTCGTCGGGATAGGTGCCCAGCCCCAGGCTGATGGTAATGGGAATCGGCGTGTCCGGCTCGCCGAACGCCGCGTTGCTGACTCGCCGAAGGATGCGTTCGGCGAAGAGCCGCGCCCCGGCGTTGCCGGTTTCCGGGAGGAGCACCACGAATTCCTCACCGCCATAACGGGCCACCACGTCGACCGATCGCTGTTCCCGGCGCAGCAACTCGGCAAACTGGGTGAGGATCCGATCGCCGGCCTGGTGGCCGTACGTATCGTTGGTCTGCTTGAAGTGATCGACGTCGATCATCACGCAGGTGAGAACGGTACCGTACCGGGACGCCCGCTCCACTTCCTGGCGAAGCTTGTCGTCGAGGGCGCGCCGATTCAGCAGGCCGGTCAGCGGGTCGGTCTCCGCAAGCTGGCGCATCTCATCTTCGCGACGGGACTGGCTCTCGTGGTCGAGCGCCTTCTCCATCGCCGAGGCGGCGGACTCGATCACCTTTTCCGCAAAGCGGATGTCGGCGTCGTCGAGCGGGGGATCGCCGGCGCCGGTCCTGAGAAAGAAGACCCCGGCCCGCTCTCCCCGAAGGGAGAAGGGGAGGACCAGCGAGGAGGTCGTTTCCTGGGCATGCATCCCCTGGTACATCGGCTCGGAGGCGGCATCGCTCACCAGCAGCACCTCGCCCGAATCGAGCGCCCGCCGGATTTCCGGGTAGCGCCCCACGTCGACCGACAGGTCGTGCAACATCGGATTCTCCGACGCCGCCGCCACGGTGATCCGCTCCGCCCCCGGCCGTCCAAAGAGGATCGAACACCGGGGAATCCGGAGCCCGGCCGCCACCTGCCGGACCAGGACCTGGAACAACTCTCTGGGCGGCAGGTTCGTGTTGATCTCGCGGAGGAGTTCCACCAGCGCGGCCTGCGAGCGCGCCTCCGCCCGCGCCTGATTCAGCGCCCGGCCGGCCCGAAGATGGGTCCGGATTCGCGCGAGGAGTTCACGAACGCGTATCGGTTTGGCGATGACGTCGGAGGCGCCGAGACCGAGAGCCCGAACCGAGGCCTCCTCCACCGCGCTCGATGCGACGCCGAGCACCGGGAGATCCCGATAGGCGCGGTCCCGGCGAAGCCGTTCGAGGATCGTGAACCCCTCCTCGCCGGGGAGGGAGAGGTCGAGGAGGAGGAGATCGACGGTGCGGGTGGCCAGGTATTCGTCGAGTCCGGTCGGCTCGGAGAGGCCGCCGGGGTCGTAGCCGTTTTCACTCAGGAGTCGGGATACGGTCCGCGCAAAGGTCCGATCCTGGTCCAGAATCAGAACGTGGGGCGCGAGGCTCCACATATCTCAGGCGATGAGCCGCGCAAAGAGGTCGGGATCCACGTTACCCCCGCTGAGAATGGCCGCTACGGGACCGGTGGGCCGGAATCCCCCTTCGAGAAGGGCCGCAACTGAGACGGCGCCCGAAGGCTCGACCCGCAGTCCCATATCGTGGAAAAGGAAGCGCACCGCGCGCGCGATGCCATCCTCCGAGATACGTACCGCTCGCTGCACCCGTTGGCCGATCCGGGACCATGGGATCTCGCCGACCGACACGGGGAGCAATCCGTCCGCGATGCTGGCCGTCGAGGCAAGGGCGGTGGGACGCCCTGCGGCAAGGGCCGCCGTGAGCTTGGCGGCGCCCACCGGCTCGGCGCCGACGACCTCGACCGGATGGCCAAGCGCCTCCGCGGCCAGACAACAGCCGGCGATCAGGCCGCCGCCGCCCACCGGCGAGATGAGGGCCGAGAGATCGGGAATGTCGTCGAGGATTTCGAGCGCACAGGTTCCCTGGCCTAGGATCACATCTTCGTGCTCGAACGGGGGAACCATGGAGAGGCTTTCCCGTGCGGCAAGCTCGTTGGCCGTGGCCAGACGCTTGTAGCGGTCGACGAGGACCACCTCGGCTCCTTCGGCTCGTACCGCCTCCACCTTGAGCGGCGGGGCGTTGTCGTTCATCACGATCAGGGCCCGCACGCCCAGTCGTCGCGCCACCCACGCCACCGCGCGGCCATGATTCCCACTCGAGTGGGCAATGACGCCCCGGGCGCGGAGCGCTTCGGGCATGCGCGTCACCGCGGTCCACGCCCCCCGCACCTTGAAGGCGCCGATCGGCTGCCACATTTCACACTTGAGCCAGACGGGGACGCCGAGGCGGCGGGAAAGGCCGGGCGCTTCGACGAGAGGGGTGCGGACCGCCACCCCGGCAAGGGCGGCGGCCGCGGCGCGGAGGGCCGCCTCGGTCGGGGCCCCGTCGCGCATAGAGACTATTCCACCGCGTCCGTGGAGGCCGACGCCTCGTCGCCGGTTGGATCCTCGGCGCCGCCTTCGTCTTCCTTCACCACCCGAGCCACATCCACGAGGAGGTCTCCTTCGTCGAGGTGCATAACGCGAACCCCTTGCGTGTTGCGCCCGATAACCCGGATCCCCTCGACCGGAACGCGGATGATGATCCCCTTCTTGGTGATCATCATCAGCTCGTCGTCAGGGAGCACTTCCTTGAGCGCCACCAGCCCGCCGGTCTTCTCGGTGTTGTGGAGCGTGATGATCCCTTTCCCGCCGCGCTTCTGCACCCGGTAGTCGGCCAGCTCGGAACGCTTCCCGAAGCCGTTCTCGGCCACCACGAGCAGCGTCGAATCGCGCTGGATCACCACCATGCCGATCAGGGCGTCGTCTTTGTCCAGCTCGATTCCCTTCACGCCGGTGGTGGCTCGGCCCATTTCGCGGGCGTCGCTCTCGTGGAAGCGGATGCTCATCCCCCCGCGAGTGGCCAGCACGATGTCGTTGTTGCCGTCGGTGACCTGGACGTCGATCAGTTCGTCGCCCTCTTCGATGTTGATCGCGTTGATTCCGTTGCTCCGCGGGTTTCCGTACGCCGAGAGAACGGTCTTCTTCACGGTGCCGTTGCGGGTCGCGAAGATCAGCCACTTGGTGTCGACGAATTGCTTGACCGGCACCAGCGCCGTGATTCGCTCCTCGGGCCGAATCGCAATGCACTGGATGACCGGTTTGCCCCGAGCCGCTCGCCCCCCCTGCGGGATCTCATGCACCTTGAGCCAATACACCTGGCCCTTGTCGGTGAAGAACATCACGTAATCGTGGGTCGACGCGATGAAGAGATGCTCGATCCAGTCGTCTTCCTTGGCGGTGGCTCCGGTGAGCCCGCGGCCGCCGCGGCGCTGTTTCCGGTAGGTCGAGACCGGGATCCGCTTGATGTAGCCGGAGTGGGAGATGGTGATGACCATGTCCTCTTCGGCAATCAGATCCTCGACCGAGAAATCGTCCTGGTCGGGAATGATCTCGGTGCGGCGGTCGTCGCCGTAGTCCTTGGCGACTTCGGCCATCTCTTCCTTGAGGATCCGCTCCCGCTTGTCCTTGCTCTTGAGGATTCCCCGGAGCTCGGCGATCGTGGCCCGGACTTCCTTGAGCTCCGCCTCGAGCTTGTCGATTTCCAGTCCGGTGAGCTTGGCGAGTCGCATGTTGAGGATCGCTTCGCTCTGCTTCTCGGAAAACCCGAATCGCTTCCGGAGCTTGGTGTCCGCTTCTTCGGTGTCGCCCGAGCCGCGGATGATCTTGATGACCTCGTCGATGTTGTCGACGGCGATTTTGAGGCCGTCGAGGATATGCTCGCGCGCCTCCGCCGCATCGAGGTCGAACTGGGTCCGGCGGATGATGATGTCGTGCCGGTGCGCGATGAAGTGCACGAGCAATTCGCGTAGCGGCATGACCTTCGGCTGGCCCTTCACCAGCGCCAGGTTGATCACGCCAAAGGTCGACTGCATGGCGGTGTGTTTGTAGAGCTGGTTCAGCACGACGGCGGGATTCGCATCCCGTTTGAGATCGATGACGAGGCGCATCCCGTCCCGGTCCGACTCATCCCGGACGTCACTGATGCCCTCGATCTTCTTCTCGTTGACGAGCCCGGCGATATCCCGGTGCAGCGAGGCCTTGTTGACCTGGTACGGGAGCTCGGTGACCACGATCGAGTTCTTGCCGCTGGAGGGCTTCTCCTCGACCCGCGCCCGGGCGCGCATAATGACCTTGCCGCGCCCGGTGGCGTAGGCCTCGCGGAGCCCCTGAACGCCGTAGATGTAGCCGCCGGTCGGGAAATCAGGGCCCTTGATGAACTTGAGAAGCTCCTCGGGCGGTGCCTCGGGATGGTCGACCAGATGTTCGACCGCCTTGGCCACTTCCCGGAGGTTGTGGGGCGGGATGTTGGTGGCCATCCCGACCGCGATCCCGCTCGATCCGTTGACCAGGAGGTTCGGGATCTTCGAAGGGAGCACGGTCGGCTCGTCGAGCCGGTCGTCGAAGTTCTTCTGAAGGTCGACGGTGCGCTTGTCGATGTCTTCCAGCATCGCCACGGCGATGCGGGTGAGCCGCGCCTCCGTATATCGGTACGCGGCGGCGGGGTCGCCGTCGACCGAGCCGAAGTTGCCCTGCCCGTCGACCAGCGGATACCGGAGCGAGAAGTCCTGCACCATGCGGACGAGCGCGTCGTACACCGAGGCATCGCCATGCGGGTGGTACTTGCCGAGGACGTCGCCCACCACCGTTGCCGACTTCTTGTACGGACGCCCCGGCACCAGGCCGAGCTCGTTCATGGCGTAGAGAATCCGGCGGTGAACCGGCTTCAATCCATCGCGCACATCCGGAAGCGCCCGGGACACGATGACGCTCATCGAATAGTTGATGAAGCTCTGCTTCATCTCCTCTTCAATGGGACGGGGCAGAATCCGTTCTCTGGAGTTCGGCGCGGTCATTGCGATTGAGGCCTGTTGAGAGATGAGGCGCGGAACGCCGGGGCAGGCCCGGCAGCACCGGAAGAAGTCAGAATATAGGCCGGTGGCCGGTTACTCCACAAGTCTGGGGCGTGCGTCCAAATCTATGTCCAGCAACGGGTTAGAAAGTAGCATTGGACGCGCCGCCGTTCCCGCCAAAGAGGCGCGGCATTTGCCTGTCATAGAGGGTGCCAAGGGAGCTCCCGTGGGGGACTCTCGTGGCTTCCTGGGGGACAGAATGGCGTTGCACCAGATCGAGGCCAGCCCGCTCGCCGTACTCCTGGTGGAGGACAATCCCGACGATGCGAGGCTTGCGTCGGGGATTCTCTCACGCGTGTCTCAGCCGCGGTTCGAGGTGATCCATGTCCCGACCCTCGGGGCGGCCCTCGAGGCGCTCGCATCCCGTCCCATCGACCTGATTCTCTCCGACCTCTCCCTTCCCGATTCCTCGGGCCTGCACACCGTCGAGCGTCTGCTGGCCGCGGGGTCGGGAACTCCGCTCGTCGTGATGACCGGCACCGACGACGAAGAGCTCGCCGTCCTGGCGGTTCAGGCCGGCGCGCAGGACTACCTCGTCAAGGGCTCGATCGACCCTCGTCAGCTCGGGCGGACCCTCCGGCAGGCCATGGAGCGGCACCGGCTCCTGGCCCATCTGGAACGGGCCCGCGATCGCGAAGCGTACCGGGCCACGCACGACGCCCTCACCGGGCTTCCCAACCGAGCGCTCTTCTTCGACCGGCTCCAGCACGCGCTGGCGCGGGCCCAGCGCTACCGGGAACGGTTTGCCGTGCTCTTTGTCGACCTCGACGGATTCAAGGAAATCAACGATACCTTCGGCCACGCGGCGGGCGATCGCGTGCTGGTCGAGGTGGCGGGGCGACTGGGCGGGGTGGTCCGGCAAAGCGACAGCTTGGCGCGGCTGGCGGGAGACGAGTTCGTGGTCCTGTTCGAACGGGTGGCCAGCCGCGAGGTGGCGCTCACCGTCGCGGGGCTCATGGTGGACGCGGTCACCGCGCCCTTCACCCTCGACGGCAAGCCGTGCCCCATCGCGTTGAGCGCGGGCCTCGCGCTCTATCCCGAGGACGGCCGCGACATCAACACGATCGTGAACGCCGCCGACGCCGCGATGTACCGCCAGAAGCTTGGCGGCCGGACCCAAGCCGCGAGCACCGTCGCGTCAGGTGGCGCTGACCTCACTACCTTCGGGCCGAGCGGCCGCGGCCGCTGACCGGCGCTTCTTCCAGCTCACCAAATAGGTCGGGACGATCCAGAGGGCGCCGATCGTGCCGGCCACAGTTCCCCCCGCCGTTGCGAGGGCGATGGCGCTGAAAAGGCTGTCGCCGTCGGCGCCGACCGCCAGCGGAATCAGACTCGCGAGCGTGGTCAGCGTGACCAGCACGATCATCCCCGCCCGGTCGGCGGCGGCATGCAGTACATCGTCCACCGTGAGCTTGCCGCTGGGCCGCTCGAATCCGGTTATTCCCCCCGCCGACGCCTCACCCGCCAGCCGGCCGAGCTCGCGGCGCCGCTCCAACGCCGCGTCGACCAGGAGAATGGCCTGGTGGACCGCGAGCCCGACCACCAGGATCACCCCCACCGCCGCCTCGCGCGTGAATGACGTCTTGGTGGCCCAGAAGACCGCGGCAACTCCGGCCACCGCCACCGGAAGCGACAAGAACACCATCGCCGCCGCCCATACCGAATCGAAGACCATCGCCACCGAAAGCACCACGAGAATGACCCCGGCGGCGAAGACGAACCAGAGTCCCTTGGCGCTGTTGTCTTCTTCCCAGGTGAATCGCTGGTCGCTGATCGAATACCCCGCCGGCGCGCTGATCGACTTCATGAACGCTTCGTGGGTCCGGTTCGCCAGCTTCTGGGGGCCGCGGAAATCGTACGCGACGATCCGCACGTACTGCTGGTCTTCGCGGCTGATGGTGCCGAGGCCCTCGCGCTCTCCCACCTCCGCAAGGTCGCCCACGCGGACCGGAGACCGAGTGCCGTTCGGCACCAGCACCGAGCGCAATTCGTCGAGCGACCGCTCCCGCGCCCCCGCCGCCTTGAGCGAGACCGACGTCTCCTCGCCGTCGAACTCGAGTCGCTGCCCACCGACCGCCCCGCGGATTTCCCGGGCCAGGGTGCCGGCAAAGTCCCGGGCGGAAACGCCGGCGCGGGCCAGCGCCCCCCGATCGGGGGTCAAGACAACGCTCACCGCCCGTTCGGCGCCCCAGAAACTCCCCGCATTGATGTTGACGCTGCGGACCCGGGGAATCCTCTCCAGGCGGTCCCGCAGATCCTTCGCAAGCCGTTCGACCCCGCCGAACGAATAACCGAGCAGCTTGATACGAAAGGTCACCGACGAACTGCCGCCGCCGTTGGCAAAGCCGGGGCCGCGTCCCGACACGTAGACGGATGCGCCGCCGACCAGCACCGCCCGCTGAGTCATTTCCTCCTGCATCTGGAGCGGGATCGGGCTCAGCGCATACTCGTCCTTGAAGGTGACCTCGAGCCGGGCGGATGATCCGCCGCCCCGCGCCTCGACCCGCTCGACTCCCTCACGCCCGACCGCGATCCGCTCAAACTCCGCGATGCTCCGGTCGAGGCTCTCCGGGTCGGAGCCGCGCGGGAAGCTGAGCGTGACGCCGAGCGTCGTGCGCTGGCCGTACCAGTTGCCGAACGAGGAACGCGGCACCCGTTTGACGAAGCCCCAGGTGACGACGCCGAGCAGCAGGATCGTGAACGCCAGCGTCGTCTTGCGCCACCGGAGAAGCGGAGAGAGGGTCTTGAGGTAGAACGACTGCAGCTTGGGCCAGGGTGCCTTCTCGCTTCCCCCCGTGCCCACCGAGGGAATCATGACGACCGATGAGAAGACCGACCAGACGAGGCCGAGGGCGAAAGCCGCCGCGAACGGAACGAAGGCGGCGCGCGCGTTCCCTTGGAGATAAAGGAAGGGGAACAGCACGACGATCGTCGTGAGGGTCGATCCGATCACCGCGCGCGAAATCCGGTTGCCGGCGGCGGCGCGCGCCGCCGGCGTGTTGGGGACGCGGCGGAGCCGGTCTACCACCACCACCCCGTCCTGCACCAGAATGCCGATGCCCATCCCGAGGCCGGCCAGCGTCAGGAGATTGGCCGGGATCTTGAAGAGATAGAGCCCGAGCGCCGTTCCCGCGATCGCGATCGCCGCGCTTCCCATGACCAGCGCCACCGGCCGAATTCGCCGCATCCCGATCAGCAGCACGAGGGTGACCGCCGCGAACGCGATGCTGCCCCGGAGGATCAGGTCGTTGAGCTGCTTGGATAGATCGACGCTCTCGTCGTTTTCCAACCGCATCGTGACGCCGGGCGGAAGCACGGAACTCAGCTCCTGGACCGCGGCCTTTACCTTGCGCGCGGTGTGGATGACGTCCGCGCCGGGGAGACGGGTGATGTCGAGTCCGACCGCGGTCGTGCCGTTGAGCCGGGCGAACCGCCCCTGCGCGTCTTCCTCAGGGCGGACCGAGGCGAGTTCGCCTAACCGAAAGATGCGGCCGTTCGGCGCCCGGATCGGCAGCGCTTCGAGATCCTGGTAGGCCTTCGGCTGGTCGCGCAGCACCACCGTCCGCACCGTGGAGCCGAGCCGCTCTTCGCCCAGCGCTTGCACCATACGCGCGCCGGCGAGGGCGGCGGAGAGGAGGGCGGGGGAGATATCGAGCTGCCGGAGCCGCTGGACGTCATACGAGACCGCCACGCCGAGCTCCGCCACGCCGAACGACGTGACGTTCGAGACCCCCTCGACCGAGGTGAGCCGCGGGCTCAGCTGCTCGCGCGCCAGGCGGCTCAGCGTGCCCGGCGTGTACGGACCCGACAAGCGGTACTGCAGCAGCGACGGCTCGTCGAGTTCCTCGGGCACGTAGTTCGACACCGAGGGCATCGACGCGCCCTGGGGAAAGACCGAATCGGATCGGAGCAGTTGCAGTCGCTCGTGAATCGCGAGGCGGGTGAGCTGGACGTCGGCGTTGGCTTCGAGGTCGACCCGGATGCTGGTGCCGCGGTCGCTCGAGGTGCTGGTGGTCTTCCGGACGCCGCGAACCCCCTGAATGGCGGCCTCGATCGGCGAGGTGAGGTAGGTCTCCAGCAGTTCCGCGGAAGCGCCCGACCAACTGGCGCTGACGGTCAGCCGAGGCAACTCGACGCTGGTCTTGGTGGCGAGCGGCAGGCGGCCGAACGCGAGTCCGCCGGCCAAGATAAGCGCAACGCCGAACGCCCAAATGACGGCGGGGCGGGTGGTGGCCCATCGAATCATACGCGCCTTGCCTCCTTCTTCCGTTCGAGCCAAGCGTACGCGGTCGGGAGCAAGAAGAACGTCACCGCCAGCGCCGAGACGCTGCCGCCGATCACCCCGGCGGCCAGCGGCTGGTAGAGCGCGCCGCCGCTGCCCCATCCGAAGACCAGGGGCAGCACGCCGGTGATCGTGGTGATCGAGGTCATCGCAATGGCGCGGAGCCGCTGGCGGCCGCCTAACACGACCGCCTCGTCGATCGAATGGCCCTGTTCCCGGAAGCGGCGGATCGCATCGAGCTTGACCACCGCCTCGTTATCCGCCATGCCGATCATGACGACGAGGCCGATGAGGGAGACGGCGTTGAGGCTCTGGCCGGTAAGCCAGAGAAAGATCAGCCCGCCCGCCGCGGCCAACGGCACGGTGAGCATGACGAGGAGCGGCGTGGTGAACGACGCGAACTCGCCGGCCAGCACCAGGAACACCAGCGCTACCGAGAGGACCGCGACCAGGCTCAACTCGCGCGTGGTCCGCTGCTGCTCCGCATCGGCCCCGGCAAGCTGCCAGGAGAGCCCCGGCGGCGGCTTGATGCTGGCGAGCGCGTTGGTCACATCTTCCGTGGCCCGGGCGGTTCCACCCCGCTCGACCACCGCTTCCACCACGCTCACCGGCCGCTGATTGATGCGCACGACCTCCACCGGTGCGCGGACTTCCCGGACGGTCACCAGTTGCCCAACCGGGATACCGCGCACCTGGGTGGCCAGCGCGGTCGCCAAGTCTTCGTTGGCATTCCCCGCGAAGCGCACCGTAATCGGGGTGCGGCGGTCCGTCTCGCGGTATTCCCCCGAGGCGACGCCGCCGAGCCCGCCGGCGAGCGCGCTGGCCACGGCGCCGACCGACAGCCCATACTCCGCAATGCGCTGCCGCTCGAGCGTCACTTCGATCGTCGGCTGGGTGCCGCTGAAGGCGTCCCGCACGTCGGCGAGGGTCGTGAGCGGCTTGATGCGGCGGCGCACCGAGTCGGCCCACCGGTCGGCTTCGTCGAGCTTCGGCGCCGTCACTTCGACCCGCACCAGACGCCCCTCTCGGCCGATGAGGCTCCCGAACTCCGACTGGCCGGCGAGGTCGATCGCCAGCGCGCCCTGCGCCAGATCGGGCACCGCCGCGCGGAGCCGGTCGGCAAAGCGCTGCGCGTCTTGCCCGTCAGGCACCGGAATGATGAGCTGGGCCGTGGCGCTCGTGCCGGGGTCCGCCCCCGCCAGCACCTCTTCGTTGGTGGCGAGCCCGATCCGGCTGTAGATCCCGGCGCTTCCCATGGCCTTTGCCGCCGCCTCCAGGCGGCCCGCTTGGATCGCCGTTTCCTCGATCGCCGTGCCTTGCGGGAGATTGAGCTGCGCCACCGCGGTCCCTTCGTCGACCTGCGGAAGGATTTCTCGCGGCAGCCGTATCGTGATGGCCACCGTGACCAGCGTCACGACCACCGCGAGGCCGAAGACCGTGCGGTGGTGCGCCAGGCTCCAGTACATGCCCCGCTCGTAGAGCTCCGCGACCGCATGCCCCCACCGGCTGAGCAGTCGGGTGTCCTCACCGGTGCTGTCCGGCCGGGCCGCCGGCGCGTGGGGGCGCCAACGCACCATCATCACCGGCATCAACGTCAGGGCCAGCACGAGCGCCGTCGTGAGGGTGACGACCACGCTGAGGGACAGGTCGCGAAAGAGCGCCGCCGCAAGGCCCTGGACGAACACGATCGGGCCGAAGACCAGCAACGTGGTGAGGGTCCCCGCCACGAGGGGCGCGGTGACCTCCTCGGTGGCGCGCTCGGCGGCTTCGTGATCCCCGAGCCCGGCCTCTTTGTAGCGGTTGGTGGCGTCCGCGACCACGATCGCATTGTCGATCAGGAGGCCGATGCCGAGCGCCAGGCCGCCGAGCGAGAGGATGTTGATGGTGACGTCGAGGACCTGCAGAATGGTGAGCGACGTCAGAATCGAGAGCGGAATGATCAGCGCGATGGCGACCGAGCCCCGCAGGTCGCGCAGGAAGATCACGATCACGATGAGCGAGAGAATGCCGCCGATGACGATTTCCTGACCCAGGTTGCTCAAGGCGTCGGTCACGAACTGCGCCTGTGCCGCCACCACCTTGATCCTGACGTCCGGAAACTCCTTGGCCAGAACCGCGATCGTCTCGTACATGTTGTTGGTGACGCCCACCGTATTCGCGCCCGCGTCCTTGTACACCACGAGGCCGACCGCCGGTGCGCCGTCGAGCCGGGTCATCGTCTTCGGGTCGGCGCTTCCCAGCTTGACGGTGGCGACGTCGGCCAGCGTAATGCCGCTCCGCGCCGGCCCGACCGGGGTGCGCGCCACCTCCTCGACATCCTGGAACTCGGTGAGCGCGCGGAGGGCAAAACGGAATTGGCCGCGCCGCACCGTGCCGCCGGGCGCGCCGGCATTGGCTTCCCGGATGGCGCTGCCGACATTCTCCGGCGTGATCCCCAAGGCGCGCGCCTTTTCGGGGTCGACGTCGACCCGAATGTCATCCTTCGGATCGCCGACCACCGCCACGCTGGCCACGCCGGCCAGCTGCTCGAGCCGGCGGGCGTGCACGTCCGATGCCGTCCGGGCAATCGAGCGGAGGTCGCCGGGGCCGGTCAGCCCCAGCACCGCGATCGGCCGTTCGCCCGGGTCGCTGGTCAAGAGGGTGGGCCGGTCGGCCCGCTCGGGGAGATTGGCCCGCGCGTTATCCAGCCGTTCCCGCACCTGAAGCACCGTCGTGGCCATATCGGTGCCCCAGGTGAATCGCATCGTCGTCACCGCCTCGCCGTTCCGGCTCACCGAGCGCAAGTCCACCAGGCCGGGGGTGGCGGCCACCGCCTGCTCGATCGGTTCCGCGATGAACCGGGAGACTTCCGTGGCCGCGGCGCCGGTGTACGCCGTCCGAATCGTGAGCACCGGCAGCGAAACGTCGGGCAACAGCGACACCGGCAGCCGCCCGAGCGACACCGCCCCCAAGAGCATGACGCCAAGGGTCATCGCGATCGTCGTGACCGGCCGCTTGAGGGCCGCGGACGCGAGAGACATTACGGCCGCGTCCCCCGTTCCGCCTTCGGAGTGACCCGCACCGGCGCATCGTGGGTCAGCGTCAAGTGGCCCTCGACGAGCACCATGTCACCGGGGTTCAGCGGAATCTGGCCGGTGGAACTGTCCGGGAGCACTTCGGTTTCGACGCCGTTGCTTCGGCCGGGGAAGATGTAGACCCACTGGGCGCGGCCGTCCTTCACCACGAAAACGAGGGGGCGGCCGTCGCGCTCGATCACCGCGCGCGCCGGCACGATGATGCGGTCGGGAAGCCGGTTGGCTTCGAGCCGGACGTCGGCATACATCCCGGGGCGGAGCACTCGGCTGCCGCCGGTGCGGATGACCGCGCGGCCGGCTCGGGTGGCGCTGTCCACCAGCGGCAGCACCGCCGCAATCACGCCGGACACCGGCGCGTCGGGCGCCGAGGCCGTGGTGATGATGGCTTGGCCGCCGACGCGAATGAGCGGCAGGTCATGTTCCAAGACGGCCGCTTCGATGCGGAGATGGTCGATATCCACGACGCGCCCGATCTCCTGCCCGTTGGTGAGCCGTTCCCCCACCGCCACCTTCACCTCATCCATCACGCCGTCGAACGGGGCGAGGATCGTGGCCCGCTCCCGCTCGAGTTTGCGCTGCTCCAGCGCGACTCTCGCCGCGTCGATGCCGGAGCGGATCTCGGCGTTGCGGAGCCGCTCCCCCGTCAGCGCCTTCCCCGTGACGATCGAATCGGGAACGGTATTGTCGAGCAGCCGGAGCCGGGATTCTTCGAGTTTGGCGGTGGCGTCTTGGACCGCCAGGTCGAGCGGCCGCGGATCGACCTGAACCAGCGGCTGGCCCTTTCTCACCCGGTCGCCGGGCCGGACCAGCACCGCCACGATTTGTCCTTGGGTTTCGCTCTTGAGCATCGACATCGCCTCGGAGCGGACCTGCCCGGTGGTCACCACCGAGAGCACAAGGTCTCCTTTGCGGACCTCCTGGCCCACGACCGGGAGGGCGATGGCGGGTCCGGAGACCGCGGAGGTGTCGCTCGCCGGGCTGCCCGGCGCCCCGGGCGCGGCGGCGTCGGTCTTGGTCTTGTCGCAGCCGGCCAAGGCGCCGGCGAGGAACGAGGCCGTTAGGGCCGCGCGAGACAGCATGCGGGGTGCAAAGCTCACAGCGTCCTCCCGAGAGTCGCTTCGATCTGAGTTTTGGCGCGGAGGTAGTCGTACCGTGCGCTGACCGCGTCGGTCTCCGCCCGTGACAGGGCATCCTGCGCGGCGTTCAGCTCGACGATCCCGATCGAGCCGAGCCGGTACCGCTCGGTCTGCACCTGTGCGCTGGCGCGGGCCGATTCGAGGTTCTGCTGCGTGAGCGTCGTGCGCTCCTGCGCCGTGCGCAGCGCCGCCAGGTACGTGGTGAGCGACGCCCCGATCTGCCGCCGCGCGTCCGCCTCACGGGCCTCCGCCGCCTCGAGCGATGCGCGCCGGGTCGTCATGTCCCGCTCCCGCGCGAAGCCGTTGAAGAGCTGCCACTGCACCCCGAGATTGACGCTGCGGTTGTTGAAGAGGTTGTAGCTGTTGCGGTCGCTGCCGCCGTACGAGGTGCTGCCGGAAAGCGTAATGGCGGGGAAGTAGGCCGATCGGGTGAGCCCGAGATTGGCCCGGGCCAGCCGCACCGCCGCCACGGCGCGGATCACCTGCGGCGACCGTTCCATCGCTTCCGCCATGAGTTCGTTCGCATCGGCGATCGTGACCGTGCGGAAGAGCGAAGAGTCCGTCACCGCGGCCACCCGGCCGTCGAGGCCGAGATACCGGGCCAGATTCGCCTCGGCCTCGGTGAGGGCGCGCTCGTCGTTGAGGAGCTGAAGCCGCGTGCCGGTCAGGTCGACGACGGCCTGCAGCGAATCGGCGATCGTCACCCCACGGGTCGAGAGCCTCGCGTTCGCGATCGCGAGCTTTTCCTGAGCCCGGCGGATCGCGTCCTGGCGAACCCGGACGAGGTCGGCCCCCTGCAGCGCTTGCAGGAACTGGTTGGTGGTCGTCAGCGCCGATTGGGCCCGCTCGAAGGCCAGAGCCGCCTCCGCATCGGTCCGGTTGGCCTTGGCCGACGACATCGAGGCCCCCCGCCGAAAGCCGGTGAAGATGTCGATCGACCCGCTCGCCCCGACGGTCAGCGAGCTCGACGAGGACCCGCCGGGAATGACCTCACCGGTAATCGGATCGGTGCGCGAAGGGCCGTCGGAGAAACTGCTTCCATAGCTGGCATTGGTCGAGAGCCGAGGCAGGTACTCCCCCCAGGCGGCTCGAACGCCGGCGCCGGTGGCGCGCACGGTGCCCAGCGCCTGCACCACGTTCGGTGCCGCCTTCTCGGCGAGCTGGATTGCCTCAGCCAGGGTGACGCTCCGCTGCTGCCCATGAGCGCTCTTGGGGGCCGCCGTCAGGACGCAGGCGGCCAAGACGAATGTCAATCGTCGCACAGAATCCTCACGTCGGGGTCGAGCGAAGCCCGGAAGATACCGCCGGGAGCCTAGGACCAAGGATGGTCCCTGGGGGAGCCGAGCTTATAGATGCACGACCCCCGGGCAGGGACGCAGCGTTCTCTGGGACGGTGTTCGCCCGCCCGCGGATCGGATTGACCGGCAGGCTGGAGCGGGGTATTGTCTACTATAAATATAGTAGCAGCCGACTTCTGCGGTACGAAATGGAGGACGCCATGTCGTTGGTGGTCTTGGCCCTGCTGGCCCAAGCGCTTCCCGAACGCCCGATGCCACGCCCCACCGTCGAGCACCCGGAGCCCTTCACCGTGGTCGGTGCCATCCACGAACTTCCCGACGGACGGCTCCTCGTGGTGGATTCAAAGGACGCGGCGGTTCGGCTGGTCGATTTTGCCGGCGGCACCACGGTACCGGTGGGGCGCCAGGGTGGTGGTCCAGGGGAATACCGCGCCCCCGGTCGCTTCGTGATCTTTGGCCGAGATTCCGTTCTCCTAACCGACCCGCGCCAGCGCCGGAGCCTGCTGGTTTCGCCGATGGGAGCGCTCGGGGCCACGTTCCGGATCGGGACGAACGAGGGGTCCCTTCCAGACGCGGCGCGGACTCCGGCGGCTGGAGACGCCGCCGGGCGGCTCTACTTTGCGGGCTCGGCGCTTGACCCAAACGAGCCACTCAAGATCGCCGACTCGGTGCCTATCCTCCGCCTAGACCGGGCCGCCGGGCGGCTCGATACCCTGGCTAGGATCTTGGTGGCTCGGCGCGATATTCAGACCACCAGCGCCGGCGGGGTACTCAAGGCGGTCGAGATCCGTCTGGTTCCCTTCGTGCCCCACGACGACTGGGCCGTGCTCCCCGATGGGCGGGTGCTGGTCCTGCGCACCGGCGACTATCACCTCGAGGTCGTCGGTCCGGACGGGAAGCGCACGAGCGGTCCAAGGCTTCCATACGTGCCGATCAAGACGACCGCCTTGGATCGCGCGGGACTTCCCGGCGACCTCGCGATCCCCGCCCAGAAGCCGCCCTTCTCCGGCCCATCGACTCGGCCGTCACCTAACGGCTATGTCTGGATTCAGCGGACTATGGCGGCCACCGATTCCGTCTTCCGGTACGACGTACTTGACCTGTCGGGCCGGCTCGTGGCCAGGGTGGCCTGTCCGCCGCGCACCCGCCTGGCCGGATTCGGGCGCGGGGCCATGTATCTGGTTCGCCGGGACGAGGATGACCTCGAGTATGTGGGGCGGGCGCCGCTGCCGGCGCTCTTTCCCTAGTCGTCCGACGGGCGGATGTCGAGCCGCACGCGGACCACCGTCGGGCGCCCCTCTTCATCCTCGATGATCGCGACGAAGCCGCTCTTGGTGTACACCTGCAAGCCGTAGTCCCGCACTCGGAACGGCGCGGTGACCGTGCCGAGCCAGGCGCCCGTCCCGGCAAAGAGGTCGAAGGTGGTGCGGGTCGAATCGGACACCGCATAACGGCGCGCCCAGACGCGGCCGCTTTCGTCGACGTGCAGGCTCTGGAAGGCGGGGAAGGTCGCCGGGATATCCTCCACCTTGAAGACCGCGCGCAGGTTCGCTTCTCCGTATGAGTCCTTCGAGGCTCGGACGCGGGACTCCACCTCCGCCTGACGGCGCCCGTCGCCGATCGGGTCGGGGGCCCAGCTCCGGCCGAAGACCAGCATCGAGTCGGCTCCGGTGCCGCTCCGGACCAGCGTATAGGCGCCGTTCCAGCCGAAGACGAACCCGCCGTCCGGATGCAAGGTCGATTGGGAGACGGGACTGAACGGCACCGACATGCTCATCATCGACCTATTGTTCCCCTCCCCCACCCGCACGGTCCAACTCTTGGTGGTGGGACCCGGCGGCGTCCAGACGGTGTCGAGGGCCACCCCCTCCTGCGACCACCGGACGTACGGGGTCCCCCGCGGCGGATCGCCCGGCTTCGGCGACGACATGCTGGGCACATAGATACGGCCCGCCCGGTCGAGCTGAATGTCGCTCCAATAGCAGCAGGAGGCCCGCCAGCTGGTCAGGTACGTGCCGGCGGAGTCGAAAAGCGTGGTGCGAGCCACCATCGGATCGTGGAGGGCAAGGCGCCCATTCCTCGCGGCAAGAAAGCCGATCCGGAACTCGCCGGGCCCTTCGCCCTCCCGGCTGAAGGTACGGACAAACTTGCCGTCTGGGCCAAAGACCTTGATGACCGCGGGCTTGGTGTCGGCAATGTAGATCGTGCCCGCCTCGTCGACCGCCATGCTGCGTGGGTCACCGAGCTCCCCCGGCGAGCCCTCTTCTCCCTGAAAGCGAAGTTCTTCGACGAGGCGGGCGCCCGAGCTGTCGGCCCAACCGGTCGGGCTCGGGCTGGTGACGCGCAGGATGCCGCCGGGAAGGGTATCGATAACGGCGCGGGCAAGGTTGGAACGCGACCCTCCGCCGCCACAAGCCGAAATGGCCAGGGCGACAAGAAGTATGCGGTGCATCAGGGGCTCCCGGAAAACGATGACGAACGCTGATCGAAGGATACCCGATTCGATGCCCCGCACCCGACTTTGGTTGCTTCAACGCGCCGGTGTAAGCCTCCCGCGAACGACGTAGGGTACCTCACCCTCAGAACTGGCGACGAAATAGATCGTGTTGCCCCGAAGCACCGGCGGGATGTAGGTGAAAACCGGGTGGGGAATGCGCACCGTCGCCACCGGCTTTCCGTCGCGGGCGTGGAGGTCGAAGATGGCGGTGGAATCGTTCGTGGACCGATAGAAGTGGTCCCGCTTCTCTGTACAGCCAAACCGGGTCGGTTAACTGGATCGGCGAGCATTAGGCCGCGGCCCGAAGTGACCGCGGAGTGAAGTACGCTTCATCGGGCGTCTGGTCGGCGAGACTCGAGTGCGGCCGGGCCGAGTTGTATTGGAGCAGATACCGCCCGATGCTGGCCTTGGCCTCGGACACCGAGGTGTAGGCGTGCAGGTAGACCTCCTCGTACTTGATGGAACGCCAGAGGCGCTCGACGAAGATGTTGTCGCGCCAGCAGCCCTGGCCGTCCATGCTGATCGCGATGCCGCGGGCCTGCAGCAGCCCGGTGAAGGCCGCGCTGGTAAACTGCGCGCCTTGATCGGTGTTGAGGATCGTGGGGCAGCCATGCTTCGCGACCGCTTCCTCGACGGCGTCGAGGCAGAAGGCCGGGTCCAGCGTGATCGACACGCGCCAGCTCAGCACGCGCCGGGACGCCCAGTCCATCACAGCGGCGAGGTAGACGAAACCGCGTGCCATGGGGATGTACGTGATGTCCATCGCCCAGACGTGGTTGGGCTGCGTGATCGTCCGCCCGCGCAGCAGATAGGGAAAGACGGGGTGGGCCCGGTGCCGGCGGCTAGTGCCCGGCTGGGGCGCGATCGCCGTGATCGCCATCCGCCGCATGAGGGTCGCGACATGCCGCCGTCCCACCTGGACGCCCTGGCGCCGCAGCACGCGGCGCAAGAGCCGCGCGCCGGCGTACGGAAACTCGAGGTGCAGGGCGTCGAGGCGGCGCATCAGGGCGAGATCGGCGTCCGCCACCGGCCGCGGGATGTCGTACACGCTCCCGCGACTGATGCCTAAGGCCGCCGCTTGCCGGGCAATCGGCAGGGCGTGGGTCCGGTCGATCATCGCTTGGCGCTCGGCCACCCGGCCTTGACGAGCGCGCGATCTAAAAAATCATTCTCCAGGGTCAGCTCCCCGATCTTGGCGTGGAGCGCTTTCACGTCAACGGGCGGGTCGAGGGGGCGGCCCTCCGCAAAGACCGTGGCGGCGCCGGCGAGAAATTGCTCGCGCCACTGGCCAATCTGGTGCGGATGCACATCGAAGCGTTGGGCGAGCTCGGCGAGCGTGGCCTCCCCTTTGACGGCCGCCAAGGCGACCTTGGCCTTGAAGGCCGGGGCATGGTTACGACGGGGACGACGGGACATCGGAGGGGCTCCAGAATCGAGGGACGAAAGATCGTCCGTGACGCCCGCCAATCCAACTATCCGACCTGTTCAGAATTGCGGAGCCACTTCTGATTGAGCCAAAGACGGCCCAGGTCCTCGACAAAAGCACTCTTGATCAGCGGCTTGGTGCGCGGAATACGCGACCAGTCGAGCGAGGCTTCTCCTCCTCGGCTCTTCATGAATGCCTTGCCTTGCACAATTGCGGCATCGCGCTCGGCATTGGTTACCTATTCGGGCATTGCTTACCTGGAAATCCTGCCGAGGATATCGTTCCGTTCGATCCCAATGCGGAGCAGTTCGTATCCGGCGGCGGTCGGTGCACGCTCCCGCCTCTCTGAGTTTTTCTCCCGAAATCGAACTGATGCACTACCCGCCATGATCGTTGCCTTTCTTTTGTGTGAACAGATTCAGTTGCCACACCAGCGCGGCCGCCAGCAAATCGAACGAAGACTCGAAGAACAGGGTTGAGAGCTTGAACCGCTAAGACCCTCCGCCCACGCTTGCCCCGGCATCTCTTGCCTTGGCGCTGTTGCCGCGGTGGTTTCTTGTCCGCGCATACAGACTACCCAGGACACCTTCGTCAATATGGCCCAACGCCCAGCGGTGTATTGCGGATTGAATCCGAACGCGGACATCTACACGTTCAGTCCATTTGTTGTGATTGCCATGTACCTTGAGATGTCCAAAGAGCCCCCTGGCAAGTTCCTTCAAGAAAATGAGACCATCCGCATCTTCCGGCATGGCATGTTCGTGCAGGATATCATAGAGCCGGGCCGGGCGCTTCCTTGCTGGACCTGGCTGAAGAGCCCTAATGATGCGCATGTATCGGCGTTGCAGGTCGGGGCTGTCCCACGCCGGGAACGGCACGGGGGCTTCCGCATGCCACACCATGCTGTCATGCAGGTGAGCGAATAAGATCAGCAGAGGCAGAAAATCATCATACAGCCTCGTAACTGTCTGAAAATGGGGGGCGGTTGGACCGATTGATGCGGCTGTACTCACGATAAGGTAGAGCGACAGCAACGCCAGCGGGACTCGCTCAACGCTGATCTCGATCCGCGCTCCCGAAGCCGCAGCCCCACAATCGCTGAACACCAGCTGAGATCGTAGATAGGGCGTCATGGCGATCATGGTTCGTGATACGTGGTCATTGTCAAATACAGTGCCCGGAATCCTGAGGAGCCGACACACATCGGCTGCGTACCGATGCACGTCTTCCCCTGTCTTTTCCCCCATGCCCTTCACCGTGCTTTGACCCACCGCCGCCGTTTGGGCAACGGTAAAACTCAAGTAGTCGCCCTTGGCGAGGAACTCTTCTGAAAGAGCAACTATCCTACGCTCGGCAGCAATAGCCGCGCCTGGCGATTCGTAGCTTGTTTCGCACTGATCGATTCCGTTCTGGATCGGCTTGAGACACATTGCCTCGAGCAACTCATGATGCTCCGATCTCTTGTTGACTTCTTTCCCGCCAACAATCTCCAGTGGGCACAGGTTCGGATGCGGCCTCACGATCAAGTAGCCATCGAGCCAACGAAGATTGTTGAACGGAAAGAGGCGGCATGTTTCTGGTTTCGCGTCGTATCCATGGTCAATCTGAACGCCGCACATTCCCGAAGAAGTGAGAAAGAAGCACCCTGAGGGACAGTTCTTCACCAGATACTGATTCGCTCCCTCGCCCTCCTTGCCACGCTCGAAAAAGAGCGCGACCGAGGGACTCCGCGCCAACTGTCGCTCCAACTCGACATCCTGGTTGAGCAAGTATCCATGTCCGTGGCAGCACTTGGCGCCGCAACTGACGCAGTCATATGTGAGCCGACCTGAACCAAACGCAAAGTAGACTCTATCGGGGAACACATCGGCCGTCAGTTTCCGTCCCAAGAGGCGGATCGGCTGGTGGATCGTGACTGCCGAGGGCGAGTGAGTCGTCATTGCCTAGTACCGAGAAGCGGCCTGCTCCCTTTGGGCGGAAGGCGTTGGTCGGTCGGCTTGGCCACGATCGCGAGGGTGATGGAATTCACGTGATGTGCCGACAGATCCGCGTGTCATCAGCATGGTGGCAAATATCACATGACACTAGGGCTGGACGCCCAGAGGTCTCTTGCGACGAAAATCAAGCGGCGCGCCCGCATTCACCCAATCGATGAGATCTGAGCGTCCAGCTACACTCAACACCAGTGAGTCTCGTTGTACGTCGATACTTCTCGGATAGGCGCTCGCGTCAACCGGTCGTTCAAACAAGAGAACTTGGGGAATCTGGGGAGTCGCCAAAGCATCTCGCCAGATCAGTCTGATAACATGCTCATTTAGCCAGCTTCCACCGATACTCAGCTCGTCAAAGCCGCTGTTCAGACTCTCGGCGTATTTGATGCCGGCGCGAATGTCATCATCCAATAGCACAGCCACGACCGATATGTGGACAAATGCCTTCTCTTGCGATGCGCGAAGAGAGTCCCGGATCCGGCTTATCGCCTGCTTGGCAACCTTCTCCGTGCAGAACCCGCAGTCGGCTGACAGGAGCATATAAGCGACAAGGTGCTTCCCTGATGCAAAGGGAATTGCCGGACGCGATGTATCCGCAGGTGCTCGTATGACAGGAACTCCGGGGGCGGCATTACGGGTCTCTCGCATGAGGCCATAAGAGAGAAACATGGTTCCACCCAATACTCCGATGAGCACCACAGCACGCCCGACAGTCTGCCGCGCCTGGGGATGGTCCACCATAACAGAGGTTCTCCTTAGTCCGGTTTGCGGAGCGGTGTTTCATGCTTCCGAGGGAGGACCCTTGCGCCCGCACCGCTCGCGAGCGTGACTCTGTTAATCTGAATCGTCAATTCCATACGCTCATCATCGTCTACTGATAATGCCAGTGTGTCAGCGAGACGGAAAATGAGTGGTACATGGAAATTTGGTGGCATCCAGGCTCGTTCACGAATGGCATATACATGAGTCACTATGGTGTCGATGGTGGCCCGGTCCTGCCTTGCGTCATACCTTGTCTGAAATATGCGGTAGCCCGCAACCCCGAACACACCCGAGACTCGACTATAGCCACTGCGGCCGCTCACGAGAGAAACGGATGTGCCCTCGTCCTCCACGCGTAAGGGCCGAAAGAACGGCAGCGTATCCACCCAGACACGCTGCCCCGTAGTGATTTGAAACACTTCAGTCACTGGGAGAAATCGACTTGCGACAAGAACTTGATCACGCGAGGCATCGCACGAGATGCTGCCAGTGGCAACGAGGTCCCGGGCCATGGGTGAAGAGGTGGAATCCGACGGCCCGAATGATCGCAGCAACTGGCCGCTATCCATGCCAAAGAGGTGCAAGCGTTTGCCTGCACCATACCCATAGATCAGAATATCGTCGCTGGGAAGGATACACATCGCCTCCGATGCTACCCCGAGGGGAATTGTTCGCTGAAGAACAAGTGACCGACCTCCGTCCTTCACTACCACAATCGTTACTCGGCGAAGGGCCCTATCAAGCACGGCAAACCGCGCACGTGACAACATCCGGATTGAGACTGCTTCTCGGAACTCCCCTGGGCCTGATCCTCGTCGTCCGAAGTATGCAAGTGGCTTGAGCTGGTGGTCAGTGGCAACGATTCGCGACAAATGTCCATCCAGCAGTATGATGACCCCTCGGTTGTCACTCGTGACGTCAGTGACCTCCGTCAGCATGCCGAGTTTGTCTGACGATGTTCTTGCGGTTGGCACCAGGCGAACGCTCGCTTGAGCAGATAGCTGAACACCAAGTACAAGGCACGAACCAACTATCAGGGCTCCGCGCAGCGAGAGGTGCGGTCCTCGTCGTATGGGAGATGACAATGGAGTTGGCCACTGAAAGCCTCGACCCTCCGCAAGATGCATGGAGCGAGAATGAGTAAGCACTTGAGCCTCGCGTTCTTCGAAAGCTATCGAACTGCAGCCAGCCGCCTCAAGTCACCTCACCACGATTCCCAATGCCACATCAGGTCTTACACGTTACTGAACACTGGTAATACCCGGCAGCGCACGCACTCGGTGAGCCGCAGGAGTACTTGCTGGCGCCCGTTATAGTACATTTGCACCCCCCCCCACCCTGGGCCTCGACTTCCGCAGGGCGACCGGTCAAAGCCAAAATCCCTCCGAGAAGTACGCCGAGCGCGCCGTTAGCAATAACCAATCGCTTGAATGAAAGCACTTGCCGCATTGTCTTACCCTCCTTCAGGTGGATACGGTCACAAGCGAGCCTCTTGCAATTGAGCCACCAACACATTCGCACCGGTCGGCTGTGCACTGCTCAACAACCCTCTGAGATGCGTACTGGCGTGGCGCGAGAGAGCAGTACGAATCTCCCCGTGCTACCGAGTTAGGCCCATATGCCAAACCGGGGTCTTGGCAGGTGCCATAACCTTCACACTCCCTAAGTCTTGCACGACACCGAGCAGTTATAGGCGCCCGCGAAGCAGCCGTTTGGTACTGTGCATGCGTAGGCGCCCTTGCCCGAAATTGTACACTTGCAGCCGCCGCTACCTTGAGCCTCGGCCTCGGCCGGGTGACCAGTGAGTGCCAAGATTGCTCCCAGGAGAACCCCCAGTACGCCGTTGGCAATTGCTAGCCGCCGAAACGTCATAACCTGTGGCATTGTCCTCCCCCTTTGAGTGATGGGCGGCTGATTCTTTGGACGTTGTACATAGTACATAACCTACCTAACATATTATCGATGGCCTGTCAATAGACCTGAAGAGCGAGCCATGTCATTACGATGTCAGAGCCCAGTAGCACCATTGCGGGATTGCGCTGGCTTAAGAAGTAGCCCCAGTTGGAGTTGCTGGGGTAGACTCAAGCTTGATGTGAGGGCGGCCCTCCTCAGTCTTGGGCCGCTAGGTGCGTGAGAAAACTAGCCCTTGCGGGCCTCCCCTGTCCGACCGTAGAGGCACTTTTGCCTCAGTTTCACACGGGTGCCATTTGTCTTACCTCACGGGGCCTTGACAAGGCTCTTGACGAAACGGCGCGCGTATCTTAGGTATGGGTGTTCTGATATCCTATCGGTCACCAGTTCATGAAGCGGAGGGCAGAACTTAATGACACAGATCCTTTCATTTCGACGCTTGCTGATTGTCAATGGTGTGCTGGGCGTGTTCTTGGGAGGAATCTTGGCGCTAACTGGTCGGCCTGCGGAGGTCGAAGCCCAAAGTAAGGCCGGATGCAAATGCACCATTTCGGGGTCCAGTTACTACCATTGCACAAGTCCCAACCTATGTGGAACCGGTTTCTATGAATGCTCGGTCTCTTGCAGTAAAACCTAGTGAACCTGCCCTGGCGGTTTCACTATGGCATTGCACTTGAGTGGCCTAATCCGCCAGAGTAGCTTCGGCCTGGTCTTGCCTCGAATTAATGGACACCGGGGTCAGACAGCTTGGGTGAGCTGCTGTTCGTACACGATCGGACTGACGTAGCCGAGCGACGAGTGCCGCCGCTCGCGATTATACCACCCATCGAGATAGCGCGCCAGCGCGAGCAGCAGACTCGCCGGCGTGGGCCAGCGATGTTGCCGTACATATTCCCGCTTGAGCGTCGCGAAGAAACTCTCCACCACCGCATTGTCCTAACAATCCCCGCGACGACTCATGACCGACGACGCACCGCGAGCAGAGGTCGAGCACCACCGCGAGGTACAGCCAGCCCTCGCCGGTGCGACAGTATGTCACGTCCGCGGCCCAGACGCGGTTGGGTGCGTCGACGGCGAAGTGCCGGTCCAGGAGATTGGGCGCGACCGGCAGGGCCGCGTCGGGCCGCGTTGTCACGACGAAGCGCGGCTGCGGCGTGTCATCGAGCCCGAGCTCACCCATCAAGCGGGCGACGCGTCGCCGACTGACGAAGCACTGCTCGTCACGCAGGTCGCGCACGATCCGCGGGCTGCCGTAATTGCGATCGCTCCGTTCGTGGGGAGGGGCGATCCGCAACCGCAGGGCCGCATCCGTCTGCGCGTGCGCACTGGGGCCCCGATGTTGCCAGACGTAGAACGCCGAGCGCGCGATGCCCAGCACGCGGCACATCAGGGTTAGCAGGTACTCGGCGCGATGCCGAGCGACCACCTTCAATCACTTGGCGCACGGCTTCCAGCTTCAACTCGGGACTAAATGCTCGGCGAAACGTCGGCATCGGATACCTCCGTGCCATGAATATCAGGGCGGGTAGGGTGTCCATCAAATCGAGGCAGGCTCAGCCTGAGCGCTGGGGCAGGCGGCCTCGTCCGTCCATCTGCAGCCCGCGGAGATCGGCAAAGAGCGTCGGCCCGTCCGCCTCGTCGCCGATGCGGAGCTCTTGAGTAAAGGTCCAGGTGGGGAGAGCCTGTGCTCCTGCGAGCGTAGTTGCTAGGGCAAGGCCGCCGAGTATGCCGGCGAACGATCGTCTGAATAGCATGAGAGAACTCCTCCCGTGAGTAGCTACGGCCTCTTGAACGTCGCCCCCGGCTTGAGCGTGACGACGATGATCCCGATGTTTCGCCCTTCGAATTCTTGACCCTTGACGACCTCCACCGCGGCAATCTCGGTTTCCGCAAGCTCCGGCCAATCGACCGGCGGGCCGCCCGGCATTCCTCGTCCTTTGCCGGGGAGGAGGCGGGTAGCGAGCAGCTTACCCGACGCGCTTCGGAAGAACGCGATCGTTCCGTTGTCCATGACGCTCTGCCGCGACTTTGAGAGTTGACCGAGGGCCCAGCTCGTGGCGTCCGGTAGATTGTCCGCCAACGCCGCGGATGGCTGACTCAGCGGGTCGGGGAGGAGGCAGGCGGCAACCGTAAGGGCTGCCGCGATGCTCATCGCCGCGGCCACCTTCGGTGCCCGCTGGCCGGTTCGGTTGGGCACGAGGGCCCGAATCCGCGCCTCGAGATCGGTGCTCCGTTCCGCAAAAGAGGCGAGCGCCGGCAGTCCGCCGTTGCGGCAGAGCCCTCCCGCCGCAATCAGCACCTCCCCATAACGTGCAACATCCGCTCCCCCGCCAACGACCCGGGCGTCGCAATCGAGCTCGATGGCGCGACGAAGCCGCCGGAACTGGTACCAGAGCGCCGGATTCCACGGCATGGCGAGCACCACGCAGAACGCGTGAATGAGAAGGCGGGGATCGCGCGCCGCGACATGCTCCCGTTCGTGCCGCACCACCAGGCCGCGCGCATCCTCGGCCAACTCGAGCGCCCACTCCGGGAGCACGATTTCGAGCCGCCGCCAGCCGACAACGGCCGGCCCGAAGCCGGGAGCGACCAAGATTTCGACCCCCTCCACCGTTTGGCGCCGCCATTCCTTGCGGCGCCCCTGTAAGACCGCCGACGAAAAGAGCAGGAGCTGGGCAATGCCGAACGAGAGCAGGCCCCATCCCACCAGAAGCGCCCGCTCGAGCAGGGCGCCCGGCGGCCCCGTGTCGTATCCCGGCACCTCTGCCGACGCGAGCGCCGCCCGCGCGCTCACGACCACCCGTTCGATGGCGGTGAGTTCGAGCCCGCCGCGGGGGATGTAATGCGATAGGCAGGGAATGAGCAGGCAGAGTGCGGGCGCCAAGGCCCAGACCCACCGCACCGGCCGCCCCAGCGCGGTCAGGGCACGTTCCGCGGCGAGCGCCGCCAGCGTGACCAACACTCCGACGAGAGCCGCGTAGAGCATCCAGGAGGCGATCATCGGGAATTTCCCCCGGCGCGCAACCGCTCATCGAGGATTCGGCGGAGCCGCCGGAGGTCGGCCGGAGAGAGGTGCTGGTCGCTGACGAGCTGCGTCAGCAGCAGTTCGGGCGATCCATCGAACAACTTGGCGACCATCCGGGAGAGCGCGCTCTTTCCGGCCCGCTCCCGCGCCACGAGAGGCCGGTACCGGTGGGCCTTTCCCTCCTCCTCGTGGCCCACGAAGCCTTTCTCCTCCAGCGTGCGGAGCACGGTAAGGACGGTGGTGTACGCCAGCGGATCGCTGAGCGCCTCACGCACCTCGGTTACCGTTCCCGAGCCCCGTGCCCAGAGCACGGCCATGACATCGAGCTCGCGCTCGCTCAGCCGCAGGCCCATAACCGCTCCTTACTACTATATGTTTAGTAGAACCTCGTGTCGCCGGCGGGAATTGTCAATACTGGTGATCGATCAGGACTGGGAATCGATCAGGGTTTCACGCCGCTCCGGGCCACCTCCGCTTCCGCGGCGAGATATCCGAAGGCGGCCCACTGGGGCGAGCGGAGGAGCTCGGCGAAAAGGGCCCGTCCCTGCGGTACCCGCCCATTGTACAAATGCCAGTTCCCGACGCCGTAGCCGATGGTGACATCCTCGACGGTCGTTCCCGATGCCGGCTTTGGCGCGAGGAGTGAATCGGCTGAGAGCGCTCCCTTATAGAGCAGGAGCAGTCGGTGATAGCTCCCGTTTTCGATAACAGGAAGCTCCGGGACGATGGGGCGCAGGACCAGGGCAGCTTCTTCGCCGCGTCCGGCACGCCGGAGCGCCATGTACCGCCAGTGACTCGAGGCGACCAGCATATCCACATTTTTCGTGGCCAGCGCGGCAGTCACATCCTCGGCGAAAACCGAAGCGGCCCGAGTGAAGTCCCCCTTCAGATAGTGGGCAAGCCCAAGGTGGTAGCGGATATTTGAGTGAAGGGTGCTCGTCGGGATGCCTCGCGCATTCGGGATGCCGTCGGGCTCCACCTCATCCGGCTTGGCCCGAATGAGGCTGGCCGCCCGTTCCAAGTCGGCAATCGCGTCGTCGAGCCGGCGCACGGTGAGATAGCGATGGCCCCGATGGCGATAGAGCCGCGGGTCGTTCGGGTGGAGCGCGATGCCCCGAGTGAAGATGCCGAGCGCCTCCCGGTACCGGCCGAGGTAGGCGGTGCGGCGGCCTAGCCAGATGATGCTGTCGGCGTTGCCGGGGGCACGATCGAACGCCAATTTTGCGATGGCAAGGCGCCGTTCATGTCCCTCGCGAACATCTGCCGCCAGCGCAGGGGGGGCGAGTGGTTGTCCGGTCAGCGACCATGCCTCGGCGCCGGCCGGCAGTGGGCGGCCCTCCTGAGCGGACAGCAATGCGGGAATGGTCAGGAAAAGGACCGCTCGCGTGAGGTGCCTCATATTGACCGAGCTCGGCTGGAGTACGGGCCGCAACCTACCGCGGCCCCGCCGCGTCAGGGTAGTACCGTCAGCCAGAATTGGTGGTAGGCTTCCTCCGTCTCGGAGGCGGGGGCTCCCTGCAGGAGTCGGAGCGCCAAGCCATCGAGAACGGCGTGGAGCAGTGGTGCGTGAGGGACTAGCCGGTCTCCGACCTCCAACGACCGGCCGAGCGCCAGGGCAAAGCCCTTGGCCTCGGAGGGCATTCCGGCGGCCGCTCGACGATAGGGAGACTCTGCCGCGACGAGGCTGATCCAAGCGGCGAACCACCCGGAATCGACTTCCTCGGTCAGGGTGCTCCAGAGCCGGTCGAGAGCCTGGGTACCGGGATGCTGGGCTGTGGCAAGCCGCCGGGCCGACCGGTTGTCTCGGATTGTCTCAGCGGCACGGGCGAGCAGATCTTGTTTGGAGCGATAGTGGTAGTTGACGAGCCCCTTGGCGCAGTGGGCCCGGTTGGCGACCTCCTCCACTGTCCAATTGTTCAGTCCGTGGAGGGCAATGACGTCGATGGCGGCGGAGAGGATCGTGTCTTTCATTGGCCGTGCCCCGATTTTTGTTGTTTGACTGACCGACCATTCAAACGTAAGTCATTGAAAGACAAAGAGCAATGCTCGTCGTCCTAGCCCTCCTTATAGTCCAGGTCATCTACGCCAGCTCGGTAATCCTGGGGAAGCTTATCCTCCCCGTTGTTCCTGCGGCGGTCATCGTCACCTTGAGGATGATCATCGCCTCGATCGCCTTCTACCTGGCCCATCTGGCGCTCCGACAGGGCGGCAAAGGCCCCACGACCTTTCGCGACTGGGCGAGCTTTGCGCTACTCGGTGTCCTTGGCGGGGCAGGCAATCAGCTCCTGATTCTCTTAGGGCTCACCCGGACCACCGCCATCAACGCCGCGATCCTCATCCCGATGATCCCGATCTTTACCGTGATCTTCGGTTGGGCCTTCGGTCAGGATCGGCCTTCGGCACTCAAGTGGGCCGGGGTGGGAGTCGCGGCACTCGGGGCGGTCTACCTGATCGGTCCGGACCGCGTCTCGCTCGCGCCCGACGTGGCGCTCGGGAATGTCCTCGTCTTGCTTGGGATGGCGTTCAACGCCCTCGCCTTTCTTCTGTCGAAACGAATGCTGGAGCGCTTCGCCCCTGTCACGGTGGCGTTTTGCCTTTCCATCGCCGGGCTGGTTGGGATGATTCCACTTGGGGTGCAGGCCGCAGGGGGGATCCACCCCGAAGGGCTGACCTCCTCCCTGCTGGGCTGGCTTGCGTACATGGTCGTCTTTCCGACCGCGGTCACCTACTTCCTGAACCTCTGGTCGCTCAAGCGGGCCTCTCCGACCTTGGTCACCAGCTTTATCTACCTCCAGCCCCTCCTTACCACCGCGGTTGCCCCGCTGGTGCTGGAAGGGGAACACCTGACCACCCGGACCGCCTTGGCTGGGCTCGGTATTTTCGCCGGGGTGGCCGCGGTTATCGTGGCGGAATGGCGCGCGCGACGCATCGCCCCGGCCACTCCCTAGAGCCTTCCCTATGCCTGGAAATGCTTTGAGGTGATGGGCTTGCGACGGAGTCCATGAGTGGAGTTCCTTTCTGAAACCAAACTTTCCGGCGGGACGTATCCCTAGACATGACGGCCAACAACCACCCAACTCCACTCCCCTCCGTCTTTTCGCCCCTGGCAAAGGCCCTGCTCGACGCCTTTAGCGAGGGAGTGATTGTGTTCGATCAGGAAGGGAAGGTCTCCTACGCCAATCAGCAGGCGAGAGATCTGGGGCTCGACCTATCCCGCCCCGCTTCCGACCTGATGCCCGCGCTCGCAGAACTTGGAGGGCGGCTCAAACCCCTGAGAGTGGGCAGCCTCGACCTGGGCGAAGCCATGTTCATTCAAGGGAGTGTCGGCCCCACCACGCTGGCCGAACGGGAGCGCGAAGCGATCGTGCGGTCGCTCGATGAGCATGGATGGCGGCTGGCCGAAACCGCCAAGAGCCTGGGTATCAGTCGGACCACCCTGTGGCGGCGCCTTCGGGCCTACGGCCTCCACCGGGACGGCCGCAGCAAGTGGGCGCAGGCCTCGTAGCCTAACCGTGGCCCCGCCGCTCGGCGGGGCCTAGCTTTCCCCCATGCGCACCCTCCTCCTCGCCGCGCTGTTCGCCGCGGCGTGCGGCCGCAGCCGCGATGCCGGCTCCGGCGGCCGTTTGGCCCTCCAGTGGACCGGCTCCGCCCGGGGCGAATTCGAGGCCGCGCTCGAGACCCGCTGGTGCGCGGCCGATTCGCTGCTGGAGATCACCGCCTTCTCGGGCGATACGGTGCTGGGCCTGATGCTGGTGGCGCAGGACTCGCTGCGGATCGGTGCCTACCCCGTCTACCCGGCCAAGAATTTTCTGGCCATTCGCCCCTATGCGAGCGCCGCCCTGCGATGGGTTGACGAATTTGCGATCAAGGGGTTCGAGGCCACCAGCGGACAGGTGACCGTCACCGAGGGGGGTTCCGGCCGAGTGGCCGGCACGTTGTCGGTCAAGCTCAAGGCCCTCGTCGGCCCCGACACGCTCACCTTGACCGGCGGATTCGCCGCGGCGAGCCTCACCCCGGCTTCCAACCCCTGCGGGCGCGCCAACCGGCCCGGCGCCCCCTAGATTCCCGCATGGCCGACGCCACGTATTTCCGGAAGGGGTTCGGGCTCAAGACCGAAATCGAGGGCCTCCTTTCGGCGGACTACCATTCGCACCTGATCGAGGTGCTGCGGGCCCGCAACCACGAACTGGTGGTCGGCCCGCTGACGTTCCACCTCGCCCGCGAATTCGGGTTCTGCTACGGCGTCGACCGGGCCGTCGACTACGCCTACGAGACCCGGATCAAGTTTCCCGACCGGCGCCTCTTCCTCGTTGGCGAGATCATCCACAACCCCCACGTCAACGCCAAGCTCGAGAGCATGGGGATCACCTTTCTCCATCGGAAGGCCGGGGGAGAATTCGATTTCTCGCGGCTCGGTCCGGAGGACGTGGTGATCATGCCGGCGTTCGGGGTCACCATCCACGACTTCGAACGGCTCCGGCAAATGAGGTGCATCCGCGTCGACACCACCTGCGGTTCGGTGCTCAACGTCTGGAAGCGGGTCGAGAGTTACGCGAAGGACGGGTTTACCGCCTTGATCCACGGCAAGTACTGGCACGAGGAAACCAAAGCGACCGCAAGCCAGGTGATGAAGTACCCGGGGGGCCGGTATCTCGTGGTCTTCGACATGGACGAGGCGCGTCTCGTCCTGGACTTCGTCGAGCGGGGCGGCGATGCCGGCGCGCTGGCCGAGCGGTTTGCGGAGGCGATGTCGCCCGGCTTCGATTTCGTGCGCGACTTGGAACGGATCGGGCTCGCCAATCAGACCACAATGCTCTCGAGCGAGTCGCTGGCCATTGCGGACGAAGTGCGCCGGGCGATGCTGCGGAAGTACGGGCCGGCGGACGTGGAGGCGCATGTGCGGACCTTCGATACGATCTGTTCCGCCACCCAGGAGCGCCAGGACGCGGTGATCAAGCTGCTGGAGCGGCACCCGGAGGTGATGATCGTGGTCGGCGGCTACAACTCGAGCAACACGGCGCACCTGGCCGAGCTCTGCGCGAACCACGGGATTCGGACCTACCACATCGAGGACTCGGACTGCATCGACCCCGCGAGCGGCGCGCTGCGATTCCGCCCGATCGGCGCCAAGGCGGAGCGCTCCGAAGTGGGATGGCTCGAGGGGGTGCGCTCGATCGGCATTACCGCCGGTGCGTCGACGCCGAACAACAAGATCGGGGAGACGATCGCGCGGGTTGCCGCGATCGCCGGGGTAAGCGATGAGCTGCTGACGGCGCTTCGGTGACGCGAAACCCCGGCCAAGGGTTCGCGTAGGGACAGCATCCCCGACTCTTGGAATCATCGTGAGAGCATTGCTTCTCTCTGCCGCGACGGCCGCCTCTCTGCTCGCCGGCCCGACACTCGGCCATGCCCAGGCACCCGTGGGCCCGCAGCCAACGGAGAAACAGCTTCAATCCCAGTTTGCCCGCGTTCAATCCCTCCTGACGCGCATGGCGGATAAGATGCCCGCGGACGCCTACGGCTTCGAGCCGGCGGCGGGCATGCGCACCTTCGGCGGCGGAGTCTGGCATGCCGCCGCGAGCAACTTCAACATCTGCTCCAATCTGCTCGGACGAAAGCACCCGCAGAGCGGGACAGACCTTTCCGCGCCGGGAACCGGCAAAGAGGTGCTGGTCAAGGCGCTCGCCGATTCGTTCGCGTTCTGCGGGGAATTCATCGGTTCTCTCACCGCGGAGCGGCTGACCGAGAATCGGATGGTGACCCTGACGCCGCCCAACGGCGTGGCGATGACGATCCCGGTCGCGCACGGGGGAACGGTGGCCAATCTCATTGCGCACAACAACGAGATGTACGGCTATCTGGCGGTCTATCTCCGCCTCAAGGGGATCGTCCCGCCGTCGAGCGAGCGGCCGCCACAGTAGCGGCCCCCCCCCAAAAGCCCGCCATCTGGCGGCGGTCCCGGATCGGCGGTAGCATCTCAGCATGACGGTCGCTCCCCGGGCGGCACTGGTGCGGGATTCACTCGCCACTCTGGTGCCCATCCGTATCCGAAAGCTCTTCGGCACCTCCGCGTTCTTTCATGGCGAGCGGATGTTTGCCGTGCTCGGTGGTGATGCGCTGATTCTTCGCCTGCCCGAGCCGCTCCGCACCGACACGCTCACGGCGGGTGGTGCTCGCCCGTTTCTCTCGGAGCACCTCGCGCTCACCCATGGCTGGGTCGAGGTGCCCTACGGAAGCGAGCTTGCCCACCTGGCGCGGCTGGCCCAGGCGGCGCATGCCGCCGCCGGCCGGGGGCGGAAGCCGGCTAAGCGGCGCTTTCGCCGGGCGGCCCACCGGCGAGCTGCTCCACAACCGCTCGGATCGTAAGCGGCGAGTTTCCCTCGGCCCTGTTGCCCACCAGTACGTAGGCCGGAATGCGCAGGCGCTTCGCGGTTTCGATCACCCGGACCAGATCTCGCCGCAGTGCCGGATTCGGCTCCCGAATCCGATCGTAGGGCTTGAACGCGTTGAGCGCCGCTTCGTAGGACCGTCCTGGAGTCAGCAGCGCGCGCGCAACCAGAAACCCCGCCGAGACGGAGCCGGGGAGGTCGAGTTGCATCCCGATCGAGGGCATCCGGGTCCACGAGTTGAACACGTGGGCGACGTCGTGCCCGCGAAGGACGGCAAAATAGGCGGGCGTGAGGAATTCCGCGTTGCGCGCCTCGACGGCGTATCGCCCTTCGGTCGGCAGCTTGCCGAAAAACATGTCGAGCCGCTCGGCAAACTCCCGGGGGCCGATCTTCTCGCGTCCGGCAATGGTCTGGAATTCGAAAACGAAGGGACCGAGATGCTCGGCGAAATGCTTCCGGCACGGATCCCACACCTCTCGAACGAAGAGGTCGGCGTTCAGGAAGTCGGGATTCGGCTCTCCCGCCCGCGCCTGGTCGCGCGGCTTCGCGAAGGTCTTGACCGTAATGCGGTCCCAGACCTTGCTGATGCAGCGAAAACCGGGCGGTAAGGCGTCCGCATAGCTCTTGAGCGTCTTTTCGGTGAGCGGGGCGTAGAAGCTCGAATCGATGCCGACGGTGCCGAAGAGGGGGTGCCGGGCGTATTCGGCGAGCATCTCCGCTCCCGCCCCTTTGGCGGGATAGTCGCGGCTGTACACGATCCCGCGCCAGCCGGGGTAGTTCCATGTCGTGGTGCCGAGATGGACGCCCTCGGGGATCGCCGCGCGGAGCCGGATCAGCTCGGCGGTGCCGGTGGCGTTAGGTGCGTCCATGCCGCGGTCAGGGCCGGGCCCAACCCCGCACCCGGTCGACATCGGCCTGTTTGGCCACGCCGGCCTTGGCCAAGTCGCCCAGATCGATGATGACCTGGTCGCCGAAGCGCCGCGGCCTCGTGCCGTAGACGACGTCGCGCATGCGGCGGAAATAGACCTCCGCGGAATCGGCCCGCCCGCTCAGCAGCAACCCGGAAACGAGATTGGTGTAGATGAAGGTCTGAGTCGAATCGGCCGCGATCCCGTCGCGCGCGCGGCTCACGGCGAGCGCCGGCTCCCGGTTGAACAGATGATACCAGCTCAGGTTGCCATGGGCGCCCGCCAAGGAGCGCCTGGCCGCGCGCAGCGCGGCCGCCGAGACGCCGCGGCGCAGGGTGAGGGTATCGACCACCTGCTGCCATCGGTTCGCCCCGAGCTGCTGAAAGCGCACCGCGTCGGCGCGCTGGGCCAACGAGTCCGACACCGTCGCCACCTCTTCATATGCCCTGGCGAGGATCTCGAGGGTATCGGGGTGGTGCCGCGACTGGACGACGAACGCGGAATCGATCTCGATACGGCGGCGCTGCTGCGCCAGGTAACCGTAGTAATCTCCGGTGGCGAGGAGGGCCCGGCTCAGCACATTGTACGCGACGCCCAGGCGGTTGCGCTGCCGGGTCGTGGCGGTGGTGGGCAGCGCCATCCGTTCGGCGGTCGTCACCAGCCCCTGGCTTCTGGTGAGAATGCGGGCGGGGTCACCGCCGGCCCGCCGCTCCGCGTCGATCAGCCGGGTGCGGAACTGATAGAGCGTGAGGCGCGCGCTCTCCGCATCGTCCGGGGTGGCGGGGCTTGGCCGCTCCTCGCCGGCGAGCCGGGCGCGCACCACCTCCGAGCTGTCGTAAGCCACTCGGGCGCCGGCGCTGTCCCCCTCGGCCCGGAGCAGATTGCCGAGGCGCTCGTAGGACCAGCCCAGGTAGTCGTAGTTGAACCCGGAGCGCACTTCGCGGAACTGCCCCACCGCCGCGTCGAGCAGTTCGCGCGCGTGCGCGATGGCCTGGCGCCCCCGTCCCGAGGCGCTATCCTGCCGCGCCAGCCGAGAATGCAATTCGCCGGCGGCGTAGTAAAGGAATTCCTTGTTCTGGTTCGGGTGCCGCATCCCCTCCGCGACGACCGCTAGGCCGCGCCCGAGCGACGCCCGGGCCGAGTCCTCGCCTCCGGTTTCCGGACGGAACACCGCGGCGCGCAGCATGTGCATCCGCGCGCGGCGATAGTAGGCCATCCGGTCCCGGGCGGGGTCGCGCTCCTCGAGGAGCGCCAGACCGTGCCGCGCCACCCGCTCGGCGGTATCCAGGTAGGTGCGATAGAGCCGCGCCGAATCGGTCGCGACCAATAACGGGAGGAGCGAGACGTATTCGAGGTGTGCCGCGACGGCGATCTCCCGCGACTCGCTATCGGGCCGCGCCGCGAGCTCCGCCAGCGACCGGACGCCATCCATCGCATGTTCCCGGGCCAACGCCAGCGCGGCGATCGAATCGCGGGCGGGGAGGGCGCGGGCCTGATTGTATAGCTGCCGGGCGCCGATGGTCTCGAACCTGGTCTCGAGCTGCAGCGGGCAGAGCGCGCCGGGATCCTTTCGGCGCATTTCCTTGATGTAAGTATCCGACGTGGTCACGAGCGCCGCGTAGAGCCGCTCCGTGGCCTGGTTGGCGCTGGCGGTGTCGGCCAGTTTGGAGCCGAGCTCCTTGCTGTAGCGGCACATGTCCGCGAGCTGCTCGGTAACGATCCGGCGCGTGCTGTCGGCCGCGCGTTGCGCCAGGGTGGCCTGGTCGCGGGCCGTTTCGGCGCTGACGGTCTGCCGCTCGAGCGCGGTCTGGTTGGTCGCGAGCAGGCCGTTTTGGAGGCTCACCGAGTCGGCAAGAAGCCGCGCCCTATCGCGTTCGCGATCGGCCTCCTGCCGGCCACTCACCGCTTCTTGCCGCTGTCGTTCCGCTTCGGCGCTCTGGCGGCCGGCCTGAATAGTCTGGTAGATGGCGAAGCCCGCCACCACCGCCATCGCGATGCCGAAGAACAGGACCTGCTTGCGCTGCCGCTGGACGTGCGCGAGCTCCCGCGCTTGCTCCGCCTGCCGCCGCTCCGCCTCTTCCTGGGCCGCCTGGGCCAGGCGCCTGGCTTCTTCGAGCTCCAGCTCCCGCCTGCCCTGCTCGGCGGCCACCCGCTCCCGTTGCTGCCGTTCGGTTCGGCTCTGCCGCACCACCGGCGCCAGCACATCGTGCGTGAGCTCCACCCGCTTCATTCCCCCCCGTTCCTCGAGGTGGAGGAGGCGGCGATTGACGAGGGTGGTCAGCACCGCGGGATCGACGCCCCGCCGCCGAAGTTGCGACTGGGCGGTGTCGAGAGCCAGCGTTTCCCGGAACCCCGACTCGGTGAGGAGACTCTCTTCGATGAAATGCCGTACGCCTTCAGGCAACTTGGCCAGGGCGCGCGCGTAGAAGTTTCGCAGGATGTCTTCGCGATTCGACTCGACCAACTCGGGGGTGATCGCGGGGAGGGCCTCGTCTTTCCGCTTGTTGTTGAGCTCGCTGCAGAAGAGGCTCAGCAAGGACGGGTCGACGGTCAGCGACTCGATCGAGGTCGCATCGTTGTGGGAGCGGAAGTCTCCGGTATCGGGGTCGGGAAGCCCGGCGAGCCCCTGTTCCCGGCGTTCGTCGCTGGTGCCGGCCACGTAGCGTACGATCGCGGCGGCGGCCTCCCGCGTCACCAGCCGCCCCCCCGGCTTGATCACCGCGTCGAGCGCCCGCACGCCGTCCAGGGGCGTTAGGCGCATGTTGTTCTGGGTGACCGAAGGCATCTTGCGCGAGAGCCAATGCAGGTGCGCGAGGTAGTCTTCGCGCAGGCTGATCAGGACCCGGTAGTCCTGGCGGTCGAAATCGAATTGGGCGACGAGTTTCGGGTCGCGCTCGAAGCGGCCTTCCACCACCTCCGACGGCCGGTTCTCGACCAGCGCCGCCAGTTCGTCCACCAAGTCGCGGGCGAACGAACGGTCCGCGGAGCGTTCGCTCCCGATGGTGAACAGTTCCTCGAATTGGTCGAACGCCAAGACCGGAACGACGGGGTGGCCGCTCTTGGTGACGAAGCGGACCGTATGGCGGTGAAAGTACTCCCACAGCGATTCACCCTCCGGCAAGGGCGGAGGGGTGATCCCTTCGGCCGTGAAAGCGGCGGTGCAGCAGCGCCAGATCTGCTCGCGGGGCGAGTCGGTGGCCGCCGTGTAGGTGATCCTGATCGGGACCGGGAGGAGTCCGGCGGCGCGGAGCTTCGGATAGAGGGCCGCCTGAACGAGCGAGGTCTTTCCGAGCCCCGACTGGCCGTAGAGCACGGTGAGTGCATTGAGACGCACCCGCCGGAGCAGCTCTTCGACTTCGCGCTGGCGGCCGTGGAAAAACCGCGCATGCTCTTCGGCAAACGGCGCGAGCCCGGGCCAGGGATTCTCCTGGTCCACCACCGAGGCCTCGTGCTCCCCGGTCCGGACCGGTCCCCCGGTCATCGCGGGGTCCCTCGGGCGGTCCCGGTCGCCCGGGTGTAGACCTCCCAGAGGTGGTCGACCACCCGCGCCTCGATGTCGCCGCCCGGCGCCCGTTCGACGTGGGTGCCGGGGAATTCTTCCTCCGCCGCCCGCCGCTCGAGGTCGTCCACCACCAGCGGCACGATGAACACTTCGCCCGGCGCATAACGGCTCTTCTGATGGAGCGCCGCGTTCCACTCGGAGCGGAAGTACTGCTTGCGGGTGAGCCGCTGGGTGGTACGGGACATCACCGGCAGGAAGAGGATGCAGCTCTTGATGTTGTCGTTGATGCGGCGGTCCCAGTCCTGGCCTCCCATGATCTGGTCCATGTCGAACCAGAGGGGCAGGCCGGCCCGATCGAGGATGGCCTTGAGACGGATGACCGCCTCGAGGTCTTCCCGGGCATAGCTCAAGAAGATTGCGTCACGCGGGATCTCCCGGGGCGGCGCCACGAACGGCACGGTGGACGCCGCCGGCGCCGCGGCTTCGGGGTTGCGCTCCCGCCAGCGGCGGTGCAGCTCCTCCACGAACTCGACCGCCCCGCCCGGATAGATGCGGGTGTGCCCGCTGAAGTGCGTGAGGAACGCCACCAGGCCGCGCTCGCCCGGGGTGCGGCTGTCCGCCACGACCTCAGTCGAATCCTGGTAGGTGGAGAGCTTACGGCCCCGGGTGGTTCGAATGAAGAGCCGGGCGAGCCAGTCGGAGAAGTTCTCCCCGAGGATCAGCAAGTGATGAGTGGCCAGTTCCGCCAAGAGCTCGGTGGGCCGGTACTCGCCCGACTGGAGGGCGCAGACGAATTCGAGGAGGTCCTCCTCGGTCAGCACGTAGTTGGGTGACGTTCCGTGCCGGCCAAGGAGGTGGAAGACCGTCGCCCGATTCTGGCGGGCCAGCTCGTCGAGTGTGCCGGGAAGATCCTCCCGCCGGTTGTACCGATAGGCGATGCTCGTGGTGCCCTTGGCCCCGCCGTAGCGCGTCTGATCGAGCGCCTGGGCCAGGAGGTCGTCGAAGGTGGTGGTGACGAAGAGGGTGAAGTCGGTGATCTCCGCCAACTGCTGCAACGGCCGAGGCGGTGCAAACCGCGCCTGCTTCAGGATATCCGGCACGAAGGTGTACGGCGTGGCGCGGGTCTCGCCCGGCGGGATGTTGCGGAGGTAGGCGCACATCACGTCGTTCAGCGACGGCGTTGCCCCGCCGTCGATCGCGGCGGGGTCGAGCTCCAGGCGCGCCGCCAGTTCGAGCGCGACGTAGCGGTCGAGGGGCAGCACACGGCCCTCCCGTTCGACGACCAGAAGATCGGGGCCGACGATCGGAATGACCTGCTTGGATTCGATGTTCGCGAGAAGCTCGTCCCAGTTCCGCTGGCGCCAGGTTGCGCCGGTCGCGGCACTTGGGGCAGGGCTCTGATCCATACCGGGGCGGTGCCTCCACCAGCCAAATTACATCGCCGGCTGGCTCTCCGCTGCCCGGCGGGCGCCGAGATTGCCTTGGCCGCTTCGCGGCCTCGCAAAGACCCCCGGAGCTACGGCGCCGGAACGATCTTGTGGACCTTCCCGGCTGACGTAAGGAGGTAGAGCTCGCCGGCGCCGTCTTCGCCGAAGCTCAAGACCTGGCCTCCTGGCCAGAGCGAGGTCCAATCGAACTGGTCGGTGACCTGTCCGGCGGCCAACCGGAAACTCCGGACCCATCCGCCGCAGTAGTCGGCATAGAAATAGGTGCCGGCCAGCGCGGTGAGCGCGCTGCCTCGATAGACGTACCCGCCGGCAACGGAGCAGCCATCGTTGTGGGTGTACTCGAGCACCGGGAGAACGAGCCCAGTTCGCGCACAGCCGATCGACGGGCTGAAGCAGGAGTTCCCCTCCATCGTCCGCCAGCCGTAGTTGAGCCCCTTGCCGAACTGGGCGGCCTGGGTGCTCACGTCGATCTCTTCCCGTTGGTTTTGTCCCACGTCACCGATGTAGAGATCGCCCGTTTGCCGGTCGAAACTGAACCGCCAAGGGTTGCGGAGCCCGTAACTCCAGATTTCGGGGCGGATGCCGGCCTGGCCGACGAAGGGGTTGTCCGCTGGAACGGTCATGGCGCCGTTTCCATCGACCGTGACGCGGAGCAGCTTGCCGAGAAGGCTATTGCGATTCTGTCCGTGGTTTTGCGGATCGCCCCCGGAGCCCCCGTCTCCTGTACCGATGTAGAGTTTGCCGTCCGGTCCGAAGACCACCATTCCCCCGTTGTGGTTGGAGAAGGGCTGATCGATCGCCAGGATCACCTGCTCGCTGGCTGGATCGGCTACCTCAGGATTGCTGCTCACCCGATAGACCGAAACCCGGGTGTCTCCGGCGCCGTCGGTGTAGTTCACGATGAAGCGGCCGTTGGCGGCGTAGTCGGGGTGAAAGGCGAGGCCGAGTAGCCCCTGTTCTCCTCCGTTCGATACCTTGGCGCTGATGTCCAGAAAAGGAGTGGTAAGGAGGGCTCCGTTGCGGACTATCCGGATGCGGCCTCCCTGTTCCACCACGAAGAGCCTGGTGTGGTCACCGGGAGGTGACGTCAAGAACACCGGCATGTCGAGCCCGGAGGCGATCTCTTGCAGGCGCACCGAATTGTCCAGCGGCGGCGCTGGCACGATCAGGTCGTCGCCGCTGCAACCGAAGTATCCGAGCGCCAGCAGCAGGGCGCCTCGCCCCGCAGAGTATTGCGCCACCATGCGGCCCTCTCCCGATGAACGGCGTTACTCAGACGACGTCCGTCGAGTTCCTCCCCAGCACGCCCCGTTGGCGGTAATGTTGTTGGCCCCGTTTCCTCAGCAAGGATGTCCATGAAGACTCTGCTTGCGCTCCTCATAGCTTCGAGCCCGGCTGCGGTTCAGGGACCGGGCGCCCTTCCCTCATTTGCCACGCCGGGGATCTCTCCCGACGGCGCCGAAATCGCCTTCGTCAGCGGCGGCGATATCTGGACCGTGCCGGCATCCGGTGGTGAAGCGCGACTGCTCGTGTCACACCCCGCCATCGAGGCCCGGCCGCTCTACGCGCCCGACGGTAAGACCCTTGCCTTTACCTCGACACGAGCCGGAAGCGTCGACGTCTGGACCCTCAACTTGGCGACCGGCGCTCTCCGCCGCCTGACCTTCGAGGACGGGGCGGAGCAACTCGACAGCTGGTCGCCCGATGGGCAGTGGCTCTACTACTCGAGCTCGAGCCGCGACATCGCGGGGATGAACGACGTGTACAAAGTGCGGGCCAGCGGGGGAACGCCGATGGCGGTGAGCGCGGACCGATACGCCAGCGAGTATTGGGCGATGCCCTCGCCGGACGGGCGGAACGTCGCGATCACCGCCCGGGGCAGCAGCTCGGGCCAATGGTGGCGGAAGGGAAGCAGCCACATCGATCAGAGCCAGATTCTGATCGTACGTCCCGGCGCGCCGCCGTCGTATCAGCCGGTGACCGACGGGGGCGCTCGCGAAGGGTGGCCGATGTGGACCGCCGACGGTCAGGCGCTCTGGTACATCTCCGATCGCGGGGGGCCCCAGAATCTCTGGACCCGTCCTGCGGCGGCCGGCGGCACCGCCCGCCAAGTGACGACCTTCCGCGACGGTCGAGTGCTCTGGCCCAGCATCACACGCGACGGAAAGCGGATCGCGTTCGAGCGGGATTTCGGGGTGTGGACCCTCGAAACGGCGAGTGGGCGTGCGGCGCCGGTGCCGATCACTCTGCGCGGCGCGGGGAGCGAACCGGTGGTGGAGCGGATCACCGCCACGAGCCAGCTTCAGGAGATGGCGCTCTCCCCCGACGCGCGGAAGATCGCGTTCGTGGTCCGGGGTGAAATCTTCGCCGTTTCGGCGCGCGACGGCGGCAACGCGGCGCGGGTGACGCGGAGCCCCGCCATGGAAGGCCAGATGAGCTGGGCGCCCGATAGCCGGCGGCTGGCGTACGCCTCGGGCCGGAGTGGCGCTCTCAACCTCTTCCTCTATGACTTCACCACCGGAGCGGAAACTCGGCTCACCGATCAGCCGCAGAATGACGTGACGCCGCATTTCTCTCCCGACGGCAAACAGATCGCCTTCGTGCGCGACGGCCGCGAGCTCCGGGTGCTCGACATGGCCTCGCGACAGGAGCGTCTGCTCGCCACCGGGGTGATGGACCGCGAACCGTTCACCAGCCCGCGAAGCGTAGCGTGGTCTCCCGACGGTAAGTGGCTCGCCTACCTCAGCACCGGCGTGCGCGGGTTCACCAGCGTCTTCCTGGTGCCGGCGGCCGGCGGCGACTCCAAGCAGGTGACGTTCCTCGCCAACTCGAACGCGGGCGCCGTATCGTGGGCTCCGTCGGGCGCCTATCTGCTGGTGAACACCAATCAGCGCACCGAGTCGGCGGCGCTTGCCCGGGTCGATCTCGTGCCCCGGACACCGCGGTTCCGCGAGGATCTCTTCCGCGACCTCTTCACCCAAGAGGCTCCGCGGCCGGGACGGCCGGCGCCGCAGACGCCGCCCGCGGCGGCGCCCCCGCGAGATTCGGCTCCCGCGCCGGTGTCCGCCACGCCCGCGTTCGAATTCAACGACGTGCGCAGGCGCCTGACGCTCATTCCCGTCGGCGTGGACGTGAACGACCAGGTTGTGAGCCCCGACGGCAAGTGGGTGGTGATGGTGGGAGGGGCCGAAGGCCGGTCGAATCTCTACATCTGGCCGCTCGATGAGCTCTCCACCGAAGAGTTGGTCGCCCGGCAGCTCACCTCGACGTCGGCGTTCAAGACCAGCGTGACCTTTTCGCCTGACAGCAAAGAGGTCTACTACATGGAGGGGGGGCGGCTCCAGGCCTACCACCTCGATACGCGACAGACTCGCCCTATCGCGGTGACCGCGGAGATGGAGGTCGACTTCGATCGCGAGAAGATGGAGGTGTTTCGGCAGGCGTGGACTCTGCAGCGCGACAATTTCTACGATCCAGAGTACCACGGCGCCGACTGGGAGGCGGTGCGGCGCACCTACGAACCCCGCGTGATGGGGGCGCGCTCACCTGACGAGCTGCGGCGGATTCTCGGTTTCATGGTGGGGGAGCTCAACGCCTCGCATTCCGGTATCAATCCACCCGGCGGAGGGCCCGCCGCGGCGCCTACCGGCCGGCTCGGGCTCCGCTTCGACCCCGCGGCCCTCGAGGCGAGCGGCCAGCTGACCGTGTTCGAGGTCATCCCCCTCGGGCCGGCGGCGATCGCCGGGATTCGGGCCGGCGAGCGGCTCTTGGCGGTCGACGGCGAGCGCACTGGGCCCGGCGCGAACCTGGACCAGCTCCTGAACGGAAAGGTCGGCCGCCGAGTCACCCTTCGCGTGGCCGGTGCGGCGCCTGATTCGGGCCGCGACGTGATTGTCCGGCCGGTGAACACCGGCACCGAGAAAGGGCTCCTGTACCGCAGCTGGGTCGAGGACCGGCGCGCGTACGTGGCGCGCGCCAGCAATGGGCGCCTTGGCTACGTGCACATTCTCGATATGGGCCAAGGGTCGCTCGACCAGCTCGTCGTCGACCTCGACACCGAGAACCAGAGCCGAGACGGGGTCGTCATCGACATTCGCAACAACAACGGCGGTTTCGTCAACGCGTACGCGCTCGACATCTTCACGCGGCGGCCCTATCTGTCGATGCAGCCGCGGGGCGGGGTCGTGGCGCCGGCGCGCAGCCAGCTCGGCCAGCGCGCCTTCGAGCGTCCGACGGTGCTGGTGACCAATCAGCATTCACTCTCGGATGCCGAGGATTTCACCGAGGGGTACCGCACGCTGGGCCTCGGGACGGTGGTCGGCGAGCCGACGGCGGGATGGATCATCTTCACGTCGAACCTGGGGCTGCTCGACGGCACCGTCATGCGGATGCCGTTCATTCGAATCCGGGGAAGCGACGGCAAAGACATGGAGTTGCATCCTCGCCCGGTCGATGTGACGGTGGTCCGGCCGGTGGGCGAATTCTACAGCGGGCGCGATTCGCAGCTCGATCAGGCGGTCAAGACGTTGCTGGAGCAGATCGGGAGGCGGCAGGAGTGACCGGCTAGGGAAGAGGGAGGAGGGAAGAGGGAAGAGAAGGCATACCCGCTTCCCTCTTCCCTCCTCCCTCTTCCCTTCTCCTGAGCACCCGCTCCAACCGGTCGAGCTCCGTCACCGTCACCGTTATCGCACCAAAATCCTCTTCCACTTTGCCCCGAAATAGAAAGGGCCCTCGGTCGAAGAGAACGTGCGCCCGCCGGGCATGGATGTCGGGAAAGAGCACCGTTTCGATGAGTCCATGGCCATCGTCGAAGGTGGCGAACTGCATCGGCTCGTCCTTGGCGGTATGCACCGGCTTGGCGGTGGTGAGCATGCCGGCACAGAGCACATACTGCCCCGCATAGCGGTGAAGGTCGGTGGCGGATACCGTCCGCAGCCGGCGGGTCGCCGCGTCATGGACGCTCATCGGATGCCGCTCGGTGCTGACGTCGAGCAGGTCGAGCTCTTCGTCTCGGCGCCGCTCGGCGGTGTATTCGGGAAGCGGCGGCGTGCGGCTCCCCGGCGGGTTGGCGAGCAGCTCCGGTCCATGCGCGCGCTGCCGAGACACGCCGGCGTGCCGGTCCAGCTCCCAGAGCATCATCGGACGGGTGGCGCCGCGGGCAATGCCGTCCAGGGCGCCGACCTTGATCAGCAGGCGGAGGTCGTCGGGCCGGAGCTCGGCGCGGGCGCGCAGGTCGGCCAGGTTCTCGAAGGGCCGTTCCGACCGCGCGGCAAGGATCCGGGCCTGCGCGCCGGCGGAGAGCCCCTTGATGAACTGAAAGCCGAGCCGGATCTCGGCGCCCCGTCCGCCGGTGTTCATCTCGCTCAGATTGACGTCGGGGGGCCGGACGGTCACGCCCGCCCGGCGCGCTTCGGCCACATAGGCAAACGGCGCATAGAAGCCGCCGCCGTTGGCCAGGACCGCCGCGAAAAACTCCGCCGGATAATGCGCCCGGAGATAGGCCGACTGCTGCGCCACTTGGATATAGGAGCAGGAGTGGCCTTTGCAGAAGCTGTAGCCGGCAAAGCTCATCACCATCTTCCATACCTCCTCCGTAACAGCCGTGCTGCGGCCCTGCCGGGCGGCCCCCTCGAAAAACTCTCTTCGATAGGCGGCCAGCTCCTTGACCGGCCGTTTCTTCGAGAGCGCCTTGCGCACCCCGTCCGCCTCGGTGAGCGACATACCGGCAAAAGCGGCGCAGACGTTGGCGACATCCTCCTGATACACCATGATGCCGAATGTGGTGCCGAGAGTCGCCGTCAGGCTCGAGTCGATCGGCTGCCAGGGAGCGCCGTGCAGCCGTTCCAGGTATAGGCGGACGTATCGAATGGACGCGGGGCGGATGATGCTGGTGTTGAGTACAAGTAACTCGAACTTCGCCGTGCGGCTCTTGATGCAGAGGAGCCGTGAGGCGGGCGACTCGGTGTAGAATACCCCCATCGTCCGCCCGGTTCGAAAGAGCTCCTGCGTTGCGGGGTCGGCGCCGGCCTCTTGGCTCGTATAGTCGAGCTGGCGGCCCGTATTGGCCTGTACCATCCTGATCCCATCGCGAATGACCGCTAGCGAGCGGTTCCCCAGGATGTCGATTTTCACGAGGCCGGCGTCTTCAGTGCTGTCCTTGTCGAACTGGATGACCGGCACGGGGCGGTCCGGCGTGCCCTCGAGCCGTTTGGCGGCCGGTTCCATCGGCACGTACTTGGTGAGGGCATCGGGAACGATCACGACGCCGCCGGGGTGCAGCGAGAGATGCCGCGGCGTGCCGATCAGCGGCGCGGCGTGTCTGGCGAGCTCGATCCACCCGGCCGGGAGGTCGAGCCCCATGAAATTCGGATGCTCCGCCAGAAGGCGGTCGAGCGGGGTGCTCTCACTGAACCAGGGCACGCGGCGGGTGACTTCGCGGATTTCGGCGGGCGGGCGGCCCAGCACCTTGGCTACTTCGCGCAGGGCGCCGCGCAGCTTGAAGGTGTTGTAGTTGGCGACCATCGCGGCGCGCGGCGCCGGATAACTCGTGTGAAGAATCCATTGCAGGATCGTATCCCGTTCGTCCCAGGGAAAATCGAGGTCGATGTCGGGAGGGTCTTTGCGATCGGGATTGAGAAATCGTTCGAAGACCAGGTTCGAGGGCAGCGGGTCGACATGCGTTATGCCGAGGCAGTAGGACACGATCGAGTGGGCGACGGAGCCGCGGCCGCAATGAGTGCGGGCGTGCCGGACGATCTCGTGCACCACGAGGAAGTAGTCGGCGAAGTCTTTCTTCCCGATGATGTCGAGCTCGTGCTCCAGCCGAAGGCGCACCGCATAGGGAATGGTGTAGTCGTACCGTTGCCGGGCGCCCTCGAACGCCAGCTCCCGAAGCCGCCGGAAGGCGTCCTCCGCATGACGCGGGGCCACGGTCCGGCGGCCGATGGGAATCCGATACCGGCACCGCTCCGCCAGCTCTCCCGCGCGGTCCAGCGCCTCGGGCACGTCGGGAAAATGGCGCGCGAGCTCTCGACGGGGCTTGAGCCAAGCCTCGCGGGACGACACCGACTCCGCCGGCAGCGCGGAGAGTGTGGTGTTGCCGCTGATGGCGCGGAGGAGCCGGTGGCGCTCCCAGTCGCCGGGAGCGGCGAACATCGCCGCGTTGGTGACGACCGGGGGGATACCTAACCGTGCAGCCGCGGCCAGCACCGCGTGACGGGCGGGGCCGGGGGTGAGCTCGGCGTAGACCTCCTCCGGGCCGGAGAGGCGGACGAGCCGATCGAGAAAAACGGGAGAAGAGGAAAGGATCAGCGCTCCGTTGCGGTCCGCCGCCAGCAGCGCCGCGAGGCCGGACAGCGGCGCGCTCTGGCGCCAATGAATGGCCGTAATGGCTCGGCAGATCGCGCCCCACCCGCGCTCGTCCATGGCGAGCGCCACACAGGCTTCATCCCCGAGCACGAGGTGCGCCCCCAAAATGGGGCGGACCCCTACCTCTTCGGCGGCGCGCTGGAACTCGACCGCGCCGTAGACCCCGTTGGTGTCGGTGCAGGCGAGGGTCGGGGTCCCATCGGAATCTTCTTCCGGGAGCGCGGCCAGCAGGGCCTCGGGACTGGAGGGACCCTGGCCCATCGAGAACCAGGAGTGAGCGTGGAGGTGGGTGAACATCTTCCAGAATACCGAAGAAAACCCGAAAATCAAAGGGCGAGCAGAGAAAAGCGAGCTGTGGTAGGATTCGAGCCGCCGCCGCCTAACTGCTAAGTCCGGGCATCATCTCGATTCAGAAGAGGAGCACCATGTCCATATCGATTCGGCACGATCCTTTCCCCGTGAAGGCGCCATACCACGGGATCTATGCGCATGGCGTCGAGACTCGCGCCGGCGCCAGGATGCTCCACATCTCCGGCCAGGTCGGAGAGAGTCCCGAGGGCGATCTACCCGCCGATTTTCGGGGCCAGTGCCATCAGGCTCTCCTAAACCTCGCATCGGTCCTGGCCGGCGCCGGCATGGGGCTCAAGGACATTGTAAAGATGTCGTTCTATCTGGTGCGTCGAGAGGACATGAGCACTCTGGTCGAAGTGCGCAAGGAGCACCTCGAGGGGGTGAGGCCGGCGGTCACGACGCTATTCGTCGCCGGCCTCGTCTCTTCCCAATGGCTGGTCGAAATCGAAGCGACGGCCTGCGCGGGATGAGCTAGGCATGCAGGCCCGCCCGCGAAAAGAACCGGGACACGCCGTATCCCTTGTGGGATTCGCGCCGGTGCTGGAGCGAATCAGGCAACTCGCCGACGTGGACGTGACCCCGCTCTAGGCTACTGCTGGAGCCACGCCGGCTTCCGCCTCACGATCTTGGCGTAAACCGGACAACTCTCCCGATGGGCACCGGACAGATACCCGGTGCTCATCAGGAACTCACCGACGATTTCCCCGCCGGTAAAGCGGAACGTCTTCTTGAACAGCTTCACCCACTCCTCTTTGCTCCGGGGGTGGTGGGCGTCGAGCCACGCCGCGAAGGAGCCGTGGGATGCCCGGAGCGCCAGCACCGTCTTGGCGTTGGCAATGGCCGCCTCGACTTTGAGCCGGTTCCGGATGATCCCCGCGTCACCGAGCAGCCGCCTTACGTCGCGCGCACCGTAGCGCGCCACCCGCCCGACCTCGAAGCCATGATACGCGGCGCGAAAGGCCGCCCGCTTCTTGAGGATCGTGAGCCAGCTCAATCCCGCCTGGTTGATTTCCAGGATGAGCCGTTCGAACAGCTCGTCGTCGCTCCGGAGCGGGAAGCCGTATTCGGTATCGTGGTAGGGCCCGTGCCACTCGTGCCCGGGCGCCACGTCGCAGTAGCCGCTCAGGAACCGGTTCCCATCTGGGCAAAGCCCACGGTGTGGCCGCCCGGCTCGCGAACGTAGATCTCGGTGGCGCCGTAGAAGGTGTCGTGCTTCGGCTTCACGACCGGCGCGCCCGCCACCGCCTTCTCGACCGCGTTGATGTCGTCCACGGTGATGAAGAGCACGATCGAGCGGCCGTCCAACTCCTTCTCCATGGCCGGATGATCGGCGATGACGCTCGCCTTGGTCTGATACATCACCTCGATCCCGTCTTTCTCGACACTCCCGAAGACCAGCTTCCCGTCCGGCCCCGGCACGGCGTGCACCTGCTTGAATCCGAACCGGTCGACCCAGAATGCCAGGCCAGGTTCGACCTGGTCGACCACGAGCACGGGGGTGAGTTGCGTCAGCATGAGAACCTCTCGCTAGTGTAGTGTTGACTGTTGACCGTTCCGTGTTGACCCTTCTGCATGCGCGCCATTGTCTACACCGCCGCGGGCGGTCCCGAAGTCATTGCGCTTCGCGAGGTGCCCACCCCCGAGCCCGGTCCGGGGCAGATCCGCGTTCGGGTCGGCGCCTCCGCTCTCAATCGAGCCGACATCCTGCAGCGCAAAGGCGCCTATCCCGCGCCCTCCGGGTGGCCGACCGACATTCCCGGCCTCGAATACGCCGGCGCCATCGAAGCCCTGGGTACCGGCGTCACCCGTTGGCGGGTGGGCGAAGGCGTCATGGGGCTGGTCGGCGGCGGCGCCCACGCAGAATTCGTGGTAGTGGGCGAGCAGGAGGCGGTCCCAGTGCCGCCAGGGATGATCTGGCGCGACGCCGCCGCGATTCCCGAAGCGTTTTTTACCGCGTATGACGCTCTTTCGACCCGCGCCCGCGTGGCCGGTGGGGAGGGGGTGCTCATCCACGCCGCAGCGAGCGGCGTCGGCACCGCCGCGATCCAGCTGGCCAAGGTCATGGGGGCGACGGTGACCGGGACCTCGCGCACCAAGGCCAAGCTGGAGCAACTCCACGAACTCGGACTCGACGCCGGCATCGACACCTCGAAGCGTCCCTTCCGCGACCAGATCGTGCTCCCGGTGCATGTGATCCTCGATGTGCTCGGCGGTCCGGCGTTCGCCGACAATCTGGCGGTGCTCTCGCCCCGCGGCCGGCTGGTGCTGCTCGGCTTCCTGCAGGGCCCGGTCGCGCCCGACGCGAATCTCGACGTGATTCTCCGCAAGCGGCTCGAAGTGATCGGGACGGTGATGCGGACGCGCGGCCCCGAGGAGCGCGCCGCGCTGGCCGCCGAGTTTCGCGACCGGGTGCTCCCCCGCTTCGGCGCGCATGTCCGCACCGATTTGCCGATGCAGAGCATGGGCACGCCGGTGCGGAGCGACCCCACCCTCAAGCCGGTGGTGCATGCCATCTTTCCCATGACCGACGCGCGGGCCGCTCACGAGGCGATGGAGCGCAACGAGGGAGTCGGCAAGATCGTGCTGGCCTGGTAGCGCGCGGATCGGCCCCACCCGGCGCGGTTTCGATACCTCGTTTTCCCCACGATCGATTCACTTCGGAGGTATCCCGCCTTCGAGGTTCTCATGGCTCGTGCCAGATCGCTCACCACTCACCTTCCTGTCAGACGGTCGGCGCTCGTGCATCGCATCGAGCGGCGGATCATCCTCTTGCGTGGAAGCCGCGTTATGCTGGACCACGATCTGGCGATGCTTTACGGTGTCTCAACCAAGGCGCTGAATCAGGCCGTTCGCCGCAATGCTGCGCGCTTCCCGGAGGATTTCATGTTTTCCCTCACGGCATCCGAGTGGGACATCTTGAGGTCACAATCTGTGACCTCAAGTGCCGGCGCCGACTGGGGCGGCCCACGGTATCTCCCCTCCGCCTTCACCGAACATGGCATCGCCATGCTCGCCAGTGTCCTTCGGAGTCCACGCGCGGTAGCGGTCAACATCGAGATCGTCCGGGTGTTCGTGCGACTTCGCGGCCTGCTGGCCTCTCACGTGGACCTCGCGCGCAAACTCGACGAGCTGGAGCGTTCCACCGACGCCCGCTTTCGCTCGGTGTTCGAAACGCTGCGCCGGCGGGCCTAGCCTTCTCATTCCCGACAGCGGTTGCAGCGCCCGCACCCCAAAGCGGTGCCGGATCTCGTCGAGCACCGCATCGAGGGGAGCGGGGATAGGAGCCGCGTCGCTCCAGAGCGCCAACTGCAGCTCCACTTCGCGAAGTTCCTCCGCCATCGCGGTGACCGTCCGCACCGCCACCCGGCGTGTCATCGCGAGCCCAAGGGCGCGCCGTGCCGCGGCTCCCATCTCCGCATCGAGCATCGCCGCCGGGAGCGGCACGGAGCGCGCCGACGCGGTATAGTCGGCGTACTCCACCCGCACCGTCACTCGCCGAGCCACGAGTCCCCGTTGCCGGAGCCGCCGGCCGATCGATTCGGTGAGCCGGCGAAGCAGGGGGTGCAGCACGCCGAGGTCGTTGGTGTCGGTGGCAAAGGTGTGCGCCGCCCGGAACTCCGCCTTGGCCTCGGGAGAGAGCACCGGCCGCGCGTCGATGCCGCGCGATTGGGCTCTGAGACTCCGCCCGCGCCTTCCAAAGACCGCGCACAACTCGCTCTCGTCGATCGAGGCGACCTGCCCGACCCGCTCGAGCTGATACTCGTCGAGCCGGACCAGAATATCGTCCGGCACGCCCGGGAGGACGAGCAGCGGGTGCGGCGCGAGGAACGGCGCCTCGGTGCCGTTGGGTACCAGGAGCGGCCAGCGGTCGGACCGCTCCCGGGCGGCGGTGGCGTGGCGCGCGTCGAGTCGTCCGACGCGCGTCGCCGCCTCCGAAACCAGCTTGTTCCCCGCCACGCCGACGGTGAGCGGCAACCGAAGCCGCGCCAGCGCCTCACGGCGAATCCGCTCCGCCACGTCGACCGGCGGGCCGAAGAGCCGGGCGGTGCCGGTGAGATCGAGATAGGCATGGCCGTAGCCGCGCGGCTCGATGACCGGCGCGTAGATCCGGAGGATCGCGTGCAGCGCGCGAGATGCGCGGGCATAGAGCGCCGGATTGGGGGGCATGCAGACGAGATCGGGGCAGAGCTTCTTGGCCCGCTGCACCAACATGCCGCGGCTGATGCCGGCCTCCGCCGCTTCGGCCGACAGCGCCAGAATGGTCGCTCGTGCGGCGCCGGGAGGGGCAACCGCGATGGGACGGCTTCGGAGCCCCGGGGCGACGAGTCGCTCGACGGTGGCACAGAAGGCGGGGGGGTCGATGAAGAGGATGGATTTCATAGGTTCGGCGTTTCTTCGGTATAGAGTATCCCCTTTTCCGTTCCGCGTCAAATGAGACCGGTGGTTCGCATTGAAACATCAAGGGGTTTTGGACGTATATCCATTTGTGGATATAGTCCCAAGCCCCCTCGCCCCGATTTCCGAACGCGCGTACCGGTTGCTCCTCACCTGCTATCCCCGACGTTTTCGGGAAGCAGCAGAGGAGGAGTTGGTCGAGCTCTTTCGGCAGGGCCGAGCCGAAGCGCGGTCCCGCAGCCGTGCAGCTCGGCTCCGTTTCGGCCTGGCGCTCGCCCTCGACCTCCTTCGCACCATTCCTCCGGAATGGTGGGCCGCCGGCCGGCCCGATCCTTCTACCCCACGTGGAGCCACCAGAGTGGACACCTTTTTTCAGGACCTGCGATACGCGTTGCGCTCGTTCCGCTCGGCGCCGATGGTCACCGTGGTGGCGGCGCTGACGATCGCCATCGGAATCGGGGCCACGACCACGATCGCGAGCGTGGCAAACGCGCTGCTGCTCCGCGCGCCGGCGGGAGTGCGGGGCACGGGAACCCTCGTCACCGCCCACGCGTTGAGCCGGGACGGTTCCAGCTTCCACGCCTTTTCCTATCTCGACCTGCGCGACCTGCAGCGGGCCGCCGGCGGGCTCTCCGATCTGGCCGGCTATACGGTGCTTCCGGCGAGCGTCAAGACCGGAGAAGACCCCGAGCTACGGCTGGGCATGCTGGTGACCGGCAACTATTTTTCAACGTTAGGGACCCGCCCCGCGCTGGGCCGCTTCTTCACCGCCGACGAGGACCGGGGCCCGGGCGGCCCCCGCGTCATGGTGCTGAGCCACGCGTTCTGGCAGCGGCGCTTCGCCGCGGACAGCGGCATCCTCGGCCGCGTCGTGACGGTCAACGGGCAGCCGCTGACGGTGGTCGGAGTGACGGAGGCGGGGTTCCACGGTCACACGGCCGCGATGGACTTCTCGCTCTGGGTGCCGCTGGTGCTCGACTCCATCGTTTCGAACCGGCAGATCCTGACCAACCGGCAGAACACCTTTCTCGAAGTGGTCGCTCGGCTCGGGCCGGACACGCCGCGTGAACGGGCGGCCTCCGCGCTCAACCGGGCCTACGCCGACGCAGGAGCCGGCGACGAACGGCTCGGCCGTGACCGGCGTCTCGAGCTCCGCGCGTTCACGGCCGTGCCGGGACAGGTGTTTCTCCCGGTGCTCGGCTTCCTCGGCCTGCTTCTGGTGCTGGCGGCACTCGTGCTGCTGATCGCCGGCGCCAACGTGGCCAACGTGCTGCTCGCCCGCGCTTCGGCGCGGAGCCGAGAGATGGCGGTGCGCCTGGCGGTGGGCGCGGGACGGGGCCGGCTGATTCGCCAGCTCGTCACCGAAAGTCTCCTGCTCTTTCTCTTGGGCGGTATCGGCGGCACGTTGCTCGCCGTTGCCGCCACCCGCGGGCTCGGCGCGCTCCGGCCACCGGTGCCCCTCCCGGTCGCGCTCGACTTTCACATCGATCTGACGGTGCTCGCGGCGGCGCTCGGCATAACGCTCTTCACCGGCCTCGTCTTCGGCCTCGCGCCGGCGTTGCAGTCCACCCGGCTCGATTTGATTCGCGCCCTCAAGGACGAGCCCGGCTCCGCCCGCATCGGACGCTTCCGGCTGCGGGGCGCCTTCGTCGTGGCACAGGTGGCGGGAACGGCGCTCTTACTGGTGACGGCGGGGCTCTTTACCCGCGCTATGGGACGCGCCGGCTCCATCGACCTCGGCTTCGATCCGGCGCCGGTGCATGTGCTGAATCTCGAGCTGCAGGTGGGAAGCCAGTCGAACGAACAGATCATGGCCTTCGCCGAGCGGCTCATCGAACGGACCGCGGTGCTGCCGGGAGTGACCCAGGTCGCGGCGACCGACTTCCTCCCGATCAATCTCGGCAACCAGACGACCGTCGTGGCGGTCGACGGCCGCGATGCGCAGCCCGATGTCGGACAGTTCGGAACCGACTTCGCGAGGGTGACGCCGGGGTACTTCCATACGCTCACCCTTCCGCTGGCGCGCGGGCGGGAGTTCGGCGCCGCCGACCGGGCCGGCGCGCCGGAGGTGGCGATCATCAACGAGACACTCGCCCGCCGCATCTGGCCCGGCGAAGATCCGATCGGGAAGCGCTTCCGCTTCGGGAGCTTCTCGCCGGACGCTCCGCTCACCGAAGTCGTCGGTGTGGCGCGCGACGCCAAGTACCGCGGCTTGTCGGATCGCGAGGTCTCCATGGTGTACCGGCCGCTGGCGCAGGATCCCTCGCGCGGCTTTTCCCTGCTTCTGCGGAGCGCCCCCGGCGCCGCGAATCCGGCCGTGGCGCTCAAGAGCCTGCTCCGGGAGCTCGACCCCTCCATTCCGATCGCCGTCAATTCGCCGTACGCCGAAATCATCGGTGTCTCTCTCATTCCGAACCGAGTCGCGCTGGCCCTGGCGGGGCTCTTCGGCGTGACCGGACTCGTCCTTGCGGCGGTTGGCCTGTACGGCGTGCTGTCCTACATGGTGAATCGCCGCCGGCGGGAAATCGGCATTCGCATCGCGCTTGGCGCTGGGAGCCGCGAGGTGCGCGCGATGGTGCTGCGCGACGGCCTGCGGCTGACCGGCCTCGGGCTCCTGGTAGGCTTCGTCACGGCGGGGCTGGTGACACAGCTGCTGCGAAGCCTGCTCTTCGGCTTGAGCCCGCTCGATCCGCTGACCTACGGCACGATTGCCGGTCTGCTGATCGGCGTGGCGATGCTCGCGTGCAGTCTTCCGGCCCGGCGCGCGGTCCGCACCGAGCCTCTCGAGGTGCTGCGGAATGTCTGACCGCGATCCGGCAGGCCGGCTCCCGGTTCGCCCGCGCGTTTTTGCCATCCTCCTCTCGCTGGCGGAGGGTCCGCGGCACGGTTATGGGTTGATGCGCGAGCTGCAGGAAACGCCGGCGGAGCGGTGGTTGCTCGGGCCGGCGACGCTCTATCGAACGCTCAAGGAGATGGAGGAGGAGGGGCTCATCGCCGAAACGGAGGGGCCGGTGGAGGAATCGGACGGGCCGCCCCGGAAATACTATCGGCTGACCGGATTCGGCCGCCGGGTGGCGAACGCGGAGACGGAACGGATGCGCGCGCTCGTCGTCCGCGCCGGTGGACTGCTGTTGGGAGGCGGCGAGTAGCCTACGGCAGGCGATAGGCCGCGGGCGAGACGCGATCCGCGTAGATCAGCGCGTCGAACTCTCTCCCGGGAGCGAGTGTATCGATTGCGAGCCCGGCCCGCAGGTAAGGAAAGCGGCGCTCCGCCCATGCGCGGGCCGCGCGGCCGCCGTCGAGCAGGAGATACCCCGCCGCCGTTCCGGCGCCGGCCAGGGCATGTTCGAGTCCCCCCTCCGGCGCCGGAATCATCTGGCGGATCTGCCGGGAATTGTCGGCGATCGATCCGCTCCCCATGAACAACCCGATCGAATAGGTGTCGTCCGGATATGCCGCTCGCAGGAGGGAACCCGCCGCCCGCGCGGGGCCGGCGGGGGTGGCCCAGGCGCCGTGGCGGGCGTGGTCGTTA
>JABFSM010000135.1 GCA_013140635.1 Gemmatimonadales bacterium | reverse complement strand
TGCCTGTCCCGGCGGCGACCGGCAGCGCGCCGCCCCCGCCGGGACAGGCAGGTGCGGTAGGCACGACCCTCATCGGCACCGGCCCGACCGGCGCCCCTTTCGCGGCGTTGATGGTGGGAGAGACGGCGGAGATCGCCGGCATGGCCATCCGATTCGAAGCCGCGGGCGGAACGATTGGAGACCCCTCCGACGTGGCCGCTCAGAGGGTTCTCGCCGGGTGGCCCACGCTCGGGCGGGAGATCGACGATCGGATGATTCCGCAGGAGGCGCGGCTGGATCAGATCGGCGGGATTTCGTTTACGAAGGGGTGTTACACCGGCCAGGAGACCGTTGTCCGCATCCACCACCGCGGACATGTCAACCGCCTGCTGCGCGGCGTGGTCTTTCCCGGAGAGGCGCCTCTTATCGAACGGCGAGCCATGTTCGGCGGAAAAGAGATTGGCGTGGTGCGGAGCGCGCTCGCGGTCGGAGGAGCCACCCTCGCCTTGGCAACACTTCGAAGAGAAGTGAGCGACGGGGCGCGGATTTCGGCCGGCGAGCGCGAGGGTGAGGTGGTGGCGCTCCCCTTCGCATCCGTGATACCGAACGAGTAGAAAACGAGCGGACCCCGGCAACGATCCGGGGTCCGATCTGCACCACGGTGCGAAGAGCTTACTGCGCGGTCTTCGCGGTGTCGCCCGCCATCTTGGTGGTGTCCGCCTTGGTCGTATCGGTGGCGGCAGGGGCCGGGGTGACGACGGCAGACGTATCTGCGGCCGGAGCCGCTTCCTTGCTGCCGCAGGCCGCCAAAGCCAGGACGGCGGCTGCCACGAGATACTTCTTCATTGGTACTCCTTGCGCGTTCGGGTGAGTTCTTGAGAATTCGGATGGAGCGCCTCGGGTGGACGCCGATCAGTACAGCCAAGAAACCTACCGAGACGGGGTCTTTTGTCAAGACTGGCATAGACTTAGGCCATCTGGGCTGGCTAAGACCGAGATCATGACAGGATACGGCGGCGCATAGTGATACAAACACTCTAACACAATGACCTGAAATGAGTTATGGGCAAACACCAGGTGGCTTACCGTCCGTTCTTGGGACGCTCAGGCAAGGCCGGTGGGGGGAGCCACCTCTCCGCGGTCGTTCCGTTCGGGACGAGGTGCGCGGCAATCTCTTGGCGTCGCTACACTCGCGGGCCGATCTCTTCCCCGGAGTAAGAGGGTTCGACGACACCGTCATCCCGCAGCTCGTCAACGCACTCCTGGCTCGCCATGCGTTCATCCTCCTGGGCCTGAGAGGTCAGGCAAAGAGCCGAATACTCCGGATGCTCACGCGCTATCTCGACGAGTGGATGCCGGTCGTGGCCGGAAGTGAAGTCAACGACGATCCCTTCGCGCCGATCAGCAAGTTCGCCCGAGATCTGATCGCCTCGGCCGGCGACGCAACGCCGATCGCCTGGGTGCACCGAGACGACCGCTACGTCGAGAAGCTGGCGACACCCGATGTGACCGTAGCCGACCTCATCGGAGACCTCGATCCGATCAAAGCGGCGCGCGGCGGGCACCTCCTTTCGGACGAGTTGACGATGCATTTCGGGCTCCTTCCGCGCGCCAACCGAGGCATCTTCGCCCTGAACGAGCTTCCCGACCTCGCCGGCAAGATCCAGGTCGGGCTCTTCAACGTCATGCAAGAGGGCGACGTCCAGCTGAAGGGCTATCCCGTCCGCCTCAAGCTCGACGTCTTGCTCTGCTTCACCGCCAATCCCGAAGACTACACCGCGCGCGGTAAGATCATCACGCCGCTCAAGGACCGGATCGGCTCCGAGATCATCACGCACTATCCGAGAAGCGTCGATCTCGGCATGGAGATCACCGCGCAGGAGGCGTGGATTGCCCGCGACGGCGCCACCGTGCCGGCGCGCGTCCCCGAGCTGATTCGGGAAGTGGTCGAACGCGTCGCCTTCGAAGCGCGCGGCGACAAACGAATCGACCGGCGCTCCGGCGTCAGCCAGCGCCTTCCGATCAGCCTGCTCGAAAACGTGGTCTCGAATGCGGAGCGCCGAGCGCTGGCGCATGGAGAGCGCGACGTCGTCCCCCGGATTGCCGACCTCTATGCCGCGCTGCCCTCGATCACCGGGAAGATCGAGCTTGAATACGAAGGCGAGCTCCAGGGCGCGGAGGCCATCGCCAAGGAGTTGATTCGTCGCGCCGCGCTGCGGACTTTCACCGACCGAGTGGGAGACGACGTCGACGAGCGGCTCGATGTCATCGTGGCCTGGTTCGACCAGGGATCGGCGCTCAAAGTCGGCGGCGACGAACGCGCCGCAGCGGCGCACAAGGCCTTCGCGCTGGTGCCGGGCCTTCTCGATCTCGTGCACGGGCTTGGCCTCGCTCCCAAGGGCGATCCGGCGTTCGAGGTTACCGCGTGCGAGCTCGTCCTCGAGGCGCTGGCGGCGGCAAAGCGGATCAGCAGAACCGAAGAAGCGGGATGGGTGCGGGCGCGGGCCCCTCGCCATCCCGGGCATCAGAGTCAGTAGCGCCGGTGCAGAGCGGCCGAGACCGCCCTGCCGGGAACCCCCACTCTCAGGAGGTCACAATGAGATTGCGCACGATGACCGGTATCGGGCTGGTGATGATCGTCACCCTGGTTGGCGCCGCGGCCGGTGCGACGCGTCAGGCCCCGAAATGGGTGCTTCTCGGTCAGCGCGCCGTCACCGACCGAGTGGATCATGACGTGATTCTCGTGACCGCGGCCAAAGGTGATTTTCGGCGCATCAAGCTCACCGTTCAGCGCGCTTCGGTGGACTTCCACAAAGTGGTGATCCACTTCGGAGACGACACGAAGCAGGAGGTCGAGATGCGGCATACGATCGCCGCCGGCGGCGAGACCCGAGCGATCGACCTCCCCGGCACCGACCGCGTGATTCGCAGCGTCGAGTTCTGGTACGACGCCAACACCGCGCGTGGGCGGCGGGCCGTGGTGCGGCTCCTCGGCCTGCGGTAGGGACGAGCCGCGCGGCGGAGCGCTTCCCCCATTCAAGGATTGGGGGCCGGCCATACCCGCTTGGCCCGGGCCACGATCAGCTCCATGGCCCCCTCGGTGCCCAGAACGCCGGTGTTGAGCACCATGTGATAGTGCGCGGCATCGTTCCAGTCGCGGCCGTAATGATGCATGTGGTATCGCGCCCGGTTCGCGTCGGTTTCCCGGAGGCGCCGCTCCGCCTCCTTGGCGTCCACGCCGAAGCGCGCGATGATCCGCTCGATACGGGCCGGAACCGGGGCGACAAGCTTCACATGGATCGCGTCGTGCGCACCGGAGAGGACCGCCGACGCCGCCCTTCCGACCAGCACCACCCTGCCCTCGGCCGCGATTTCCGCCACGACCCGCTCGGTGACCTGGACCAGCGTCTTCTCCTCCGGTTCCGGGGGTCTGCCCGGCGCAGGCGAAAAGAGCTCCGGGGCGGAGCGCGAGAGGGCGCGGGACAACCGCTCGATGAAGCCGGGGGCCTTCTCTTCCCTCTCGGCGACCTCCTCCGGCGGCACGCCGGTCCGGAGCGCCACCCGGTCGATGAGCTCGTTGTCTACCACCCGGAAGCCGAGGGCCGCTGCGGTCAGGCCGGCCACCTCCCCGCCGCCGGCGCCGAACTGCCGGGAGACTGTGACGATCATGACGACCTCCGCAATGTGGCTCGGGCCCACAGGGTCATCGCCAGGCAGACGAGGCCGCCGGCCAGCACCGCTCGTCCGGCGCCGAAATGCTCCGCGAGCCATCCCGCCTGCAGCGACCCGAAGGGGGCCATCCCCACGACGATGAAACTGTAGAAGCCGACCACCTGCCCGCGAAGATCGTCGGGTGCTTCGGTCTGCAGCATGGTATTGGTGAGAATGGCGTTGAGCGCCGCGGAGAGCCCCGCGATCAGCATAACGGGCATAGCCAGCGCGAACTGGCGCACCACGCCGAGCAGCACGACGCTTCCCGCAAAGCCGATCCCCGCCGCCAGCAACACCGGCTCGCGGCGAAACCGATGCCCCAGCGCCGCCACGCCGATGGCCCCCGCCGCCGCGCCGACGCCGAACGCCGAGGTCAGCGCGCCAAAACCGGCGGCGCCGGTCTGGAGCACGTCGCGCGCGTACACTGGGAGAATGGCCACGAACGAGATCCCGAAGATGGTGAACGTGGCGG
>JABFSM010000018.1 GCA_013140635.1 Gemmatimonadales bacterium | reverse complement strand
GTAATTGATTACGAGATTCCGGCTCCGCAGGTCCGCTTTCTTGTCGACCTCGCAATCGCGATAGACCGGCCCCGCCGCCAGCGCGAGCGAATCGGGAGGGGCGCCGGTGCACTTTTTGTCGCGGTCTTGAGCCGGAACCATGTTCGGGAAAGTGAGCGCAGCGACAAGGGCGAGGGCGGCTCGCATCGAACCCCTGGACGTTAGAGACCGGTAAGTCGTCCCCAACTATAACGTCGAATCACTTATGCCGGAAGATCCTGGAAATCGTCTGCCCGAAGCTCCGCGGGCTCGCCCCCAAGTCCCGCTTGACCCCCCGGTTGAGCGCCGCCAGGAATTCCCCCGCCGTCGGATACCGCGCGTTCACGTCCGCCCGCAGTGCACGCCGCAGCACCTTCTCCACCTCCTCCCCCACATCGAGCCGGGCGGCGCGAAGATCGGGGAGGGTATCCGAGGTCTGTTTGGCCAAGACCTGCACCGGGGTGATTCCCTCGAACGGCGCCTCGCCCAGCAGCGCGAAGTACGCCACCGCCGCCAAGCTGTAGAGATCGGAGCGCCCGTCGACCCGCTCTCCGAGCAGTTGCTCCGGGCTCGCGAACCGTGGCGTGCCGCTCTGGCTGGTGGCGCCCCCGAACTTCCCCATGCCGCGGATGGCGATGGCCAGGCCGAAGTCGGTGATCCGGAGCGTTCCGTCGCGCTCGACCAGCAGATTTTCCGGCTTGACGTCCCGGTGCACGAGCCCGGTGCCGTGGGCGTGGGAGAGCGCCGAAAGCCCTTCGCGGAGGAGCCGGAGCACCTTGTCGATCGGCATCGGCCCATCCTGCTCCACCAATTGCGCCACATTCGGCCCTTCGACGAACTCCATCGTGTACCAGAGGAGCCCCGCGCGCCCGCCGATATCGTAGATGTTGACGAGGTTCGGATGGCTGAGCCGAGCCGCGAGCTGCGCCTCACGGCGGAACCGCTCCACGACCGCCGGATCTTGAATGAGCAGCGGATGCAGCACCTTGAGCGCCACGATCCGTTCGAGGTGAAGATCCCGCACCCGGTACACCCGCCCGAAGCCCCCCGACCCGAGTTCGTTGAGGAGCTCGTAGTCGTCGCCCAGCGCGCGGCGGAGCCGCTTTTCCCAGTGCCGGGCGGAATCGCTCGTCGTGACCGGCGCCACGGTCTCTTCGAGGAGCATCGCGGTCGAATGATCGCCCGCCTCGGAGGCGAAGTCTTCCAGCATTTCGGTGGCGGTGAGGAAGCGCCGCCCCGGAATCTCATGTAGGGCCCGGAGCAGCACCCGCTCTAACGCATGAGGGCAGGCGGCGCGGTACTTGGTGGGCGGAACGATCTCCGACGGGTTGGCCGCCGGTTCGACCCCCGTAATAGCGTAGTAGAGCACCGCGCCCGCGCCGTAGACGTCGCTGGTCGAATCGCCGGCGGCCCCGGCGCGCACCTCGGGTGCGATGTACGGCACCCCCGATGGCTGCTGCTCCGCGGGAATCGCGGACAAGGTGTGGCTGCAAAACCGGAGGTCGGTCAGCGTGCCGCGCCCCCCCGGGCTCACCAGGAGCCCCGCCGGCACGATGCGCCTGACGATGATCCCCCGGGCGTGGGCATGCTCCAGCCCGTTGAGCAGGAAGCGGGCAAAGTTGTGGACGTCGGGAATCGGCCGGGGCCCCCGCGCCACCGCCTCGTGCAGCCCCTCTCCCTCGATCCAGTTGCCGATGCGGTAGGCGATGTTGCCCACGACGCCGACATCGTACACATGGCGGATGGCAGGGTGGTCGAGCCGCGCCAGCGCCTCCGCTTCGCGGAGAAACCAGGTCCGCAGCGGTTCGCTGGTATAGAAATTGACCCGGAGCGAGATCCGCCGGTCGAGCATGAGGTCGCGGCCCGCAAAGAGCACTCGCTCCGTATTGGCCGCGACAATCCGCTCGAGCTGGTAGCGCTTGCCAAGGGCGGCCTGCGTGGCGCCGAAGATCTCGGAGGGGTCGATGCCGGTCACGGGTCCCGCGCGATTTCCACGAGGTTGCGGCCGCCATGCTTGGCCGCGTAGAGCGCCGAATCGGCCGCCGCGAGGATCGTCGAGGCGTTCCGGCCATGGCGGGGCACTTCGGAGATCCCGAAGCTCAGCGTGGCCATGGCAAACTCGGGATGCGCGCCGGCAAGCTCGCAGAGCCCCTCGTGCAGACGCTCGATGAAGGTCAGCGCCTCCGGGGCGCTGGTCATCGGGAGAATCACCAGAAACTCATCCCCTCCAAGACGCCCGACGACGTCGAGGCTCCGCGCCTTGTTGGTCAGCACCTCTCCCAGGAGGGTCAGAAAGCGATCCCCGGCCGCATGGCCCAGCGTGTCGTTGATGAGCTTGAACCGGTCCACATCCATCAAGACGAAGGAGGTCTTGATCTGGTGACGAAGGCTCCGGGAAATCTCCGCTTCGACCCGTTCCTCGAGCGCCCGCCGGTTGAGCAACTGGGTCAGCTCGTCGGTGGTGGCGGCGCTATGGAGCCGTTCGACGAGTTCCGAGTTCTTGAGCGCGATGGCCGCGGCGAAGGAGAGGGTGCCGGCGAGATCCCGTTCCGCCCGTCCGTAGACCAAGTTGTTGAGCCGAGGTCCGAGTGCCAGGAGCGCCAGCCGCTCGTTCCCGGCGTCGAGGGGGATGATCAACTCCGTTCCCGGCGGCATGATGGCGGCCAGCGCCACGTCGCTCGCATCCGTTGCCGCGCTCCCTCCCGGAAGCGCCGCCTCGACCAGAGCCATGGGGATCGGCCCCGGCACCCCGGTCTGGTCGAGGGCGCGGTACCGCTTCGGCTTGTACATCCCATGCTCGGGGCGGTAGAGACAGGCCCACCAGGCAAAGAAGACCTCCGCCATGAAATCGAGGATCAGGTGCTCGGTCTCTTCGGTCGAATGCACCGACGAGAGGAGCCGCGCCACCTGGCGGAGCGCCCGGAGCTGGAAGACCGCGTCGTCGAGCGCTCCCTGGCGCTCGAGCAAGACGCTCCTGAGCTCGAGTACGACGCTGAGCCCCGTTGCCACATGCATCGCGACCGGCCGCATCGCCTCCGCGATGTCGCTGCCCGCCAGGATGATTAGCTGAGTCTCTCCGCTCTCGCAGTGGCCCACCTCGACCGCGTCCTCGACGCCGGCCGCGTTGCCGATCGTCCGAATTGCCTTCGAACCATGCTGGATCGCGAACCAAACATGATCGCTCTCGAAGCGGTGGGCGAGCACCTCTCGGCACCGCTCGTAAAGCTCGGAGTCGGTACGTGCTTGACGGCAAGCCGCTGCGAAGGCGGTGGGGAGACTAGCGACGGTCGGGGTGAGTTCGGTTCCCATCGACAGCAATTAAAATGAGTTCGCTTCCGAAGGGTAGATGGTTGAGTCGAAAGAGGACTGACAACTATTTGTTCGGTATGAAGTTATACAGCGTGCCGAAGACTGCATAACTATAAGACAGCTACCGCTCTTGGCCCTCGGCGAGGTAGACCCCGACCTCGCCGGTAAGCTGGCGGAGTTCGGCATGAAGGGTCTGGAGGAACTCCCCCGGGCGGGCCCCGACCGCCTCAAGGAGCCGCCCATGCCACCAGAGCAGGTCGTCGGCGGGAGCAGGCGCCACGCTTCTGGCATACTCGACCCCGAGCCGGCGGATGTCGGTGAGCGCCATTCCGCAGGTGTGAATCTCGGTGGCCATCCAGATGTCGGCTACCCGAGCGGAGGCCGCGGCGAGAAGGGCAAGGGCTTCATAGCGGGAGGCCTTCCACGCGCGCGGGCGTCCCAAGGGGTCGTACCGCGGGTCGGCCGATGCCTCGACGGCACCGGCCACGAGGCCGCCGAAGCGCCGCGCGATTCCCTGATGCAGATCGGTCAGACGGGGTTGCGGGCAGGCGTCCACCAGCTGCTTGAGGATGGCGGCGACGATCGTGTTGTCGTCGGCGTGGTGCCGGGCCAGGATGACCGCGACGTTGGCGGTGGAGATCAGCGGGTTGTGAATGTCGTAGCGGGAGACTGGACCCGGGTGGTGCTTGGCGCAGAACGCCAGAGCGTGGTGAATGCTGTCGGAATAACCGTGATGCATCATCGCTGGTACCGGCGGGGGCCCGCGGTCAGGGAATCCCGAGGATCTTATGGGTCTGCAGCGACAGCCGCCACTCCGGGTGTGCCAGGCAATACTCGAGGGCCAGCCGGGTGTTCTGCTCTCGGTCGGGACCGTCCATCGGCTGGAGGAAGAACTGCCGGAAGTCGAGGTGCCGGTAGCGCTCCGGTTCTCCGCCCGCCTGCGGATAGACCAGCTTGAGTTCGTCTCCCGTGGAAATCACCAATTCCGCCTCCGCCTTGGGGCTCAGGCAAAGCCAGTCGATTCCAGCCGGTGGTGTGACGGTGCCGTTGGTTTCGACCGCCACCTCGAAGCCTCGGCGGTGCAATTCCGAAATCAGCGGTGCATCGAGCTGCAGAAGCGGCTCGCCGCCGGTACAGACGACAAGGGGGCGACTCTTGGCGCCGGACGATGCGGGCCACGCCGCCGCGACCGCATCGGCAAGCGCCTGGGCGGTGGCGAACTTCCCTCCGCCCGGCCCATCGGTGCCGACGAATTCGGTGTCGCAGAACCGGCAGACGGCATCTTTTCGGTCCTGCTCGCGACCGGTCCAGAGGTTACAGCCGGCAAAGCGGCAGAACACCGCCGGCCGCCCGGCGTTGGTGCCCTCTCCCTGGAGGGTGTAGAAGATTTCCTTGACCGCGTACGCCATTTCCGGAACCTAGGCCCTTCCGGTGGGGTGCGAAACATAGGGCGCCGGGTCTTGGAGCCCCACCTCTCGGAACCCCTTGAGCCGAAGGATGCATGAGTCGCAGCGCCCGCAGGCGCGGCCCTCCCCATCCGGTGCATAACAGCTCCGGGTGAGCGAATACTCCACCCCGAGTTCGAGCCCCCGCCGGATGATTTCTCCCTTCGTGAGTGCGATGAGCGGCGCATGCACCGCAAACCGCACTCCGCCCTCGACCCCGGCCTTTGTGGCGAGGTTGGCCAGCCTCTCGAATGCCTCGACGAACTCTGGACGGCAGTCGGGATAGCCGCTGTAGTCGACCGCGTTGACGCCGAGGAAGATGTCGGCGGCGCCGAGCACCTCGCACCAACCGAGCGCGAAGGAAAGAAAGATCGTGTTGCGGGCCGGCACGTAGGTAACCGGAATCCCGCGCGACATCTGCTCTTCATCGCGCCCCATCGGCACCGCGATCTCATCGGTTAGCGCCGAACCTCCGATGCTTCGGAGGTCGATATCCACGATCCGATGCTCCATCGCGCCGATCTGGGCCGCCACCCGCCGAGCCGCGTCGAGTTCCACGGCATGCCGTTGGCCATAGCGAAAGCTCAGCGCGTACGTCTCGAATCCATCGGCTTTCGCAATAGCGAGCGCCGTGGCGGAGTCGAGTCCGCCGGATAGGAGGACGACCCCTTTCTTCTTTGTCATGTCTTGCCAAGCGCGTGCTTCAGCGCCTCTTCCAGCATCGGCTTCTCGAAGGCGAACCCGCTCTCCGTCAACGCCCGCGGCGCCACCTTCGTGCTGGCCAGCAATGCTTCGTCAGCCAAGTCGCCGAGTCCAAGGCGCAGGAGCGAGGCGGGGATCGCGAATGGTGTGGGACGGTGGAGCACTCGGCCGAGTGTCTCGGTGTACTCCGCGTTCCGAATCGGATTGGGCGCGACGGCGTTGATCGGTCCCCGCATTCGGTCGTCGGTTAGCGCATGACTGAAAATGCGGATCAGGTCGAAGCCCGAGATCCAGCTCATCCATTGGCGGCCGGTTCCTAGTTGCGCGCCAAGACCAAATCTGAAAGGCAGGAGGATCCGCTCGAGCATCCCTCCCGCCGGGGTCTGCACCAGCCCGATCCGAATCCGGGCAACGCGAACTCCCGCCTCCTCCGCCGGCTCGGTCTCTTCTTCCCAGACCCGGCAGACTTCTGGCAGAAAGCCCTGTCCGGGCGGGCTCTTTTCGTCGACGAGTTCCTCGCCACGGTTGCCGTAGTAGCCGATGGCCGAAGCCGACACGAGGATCCGCGGCCCATCCTTCGTTTCCGCGAGGGCCCGGGTCAGGAGCCGAGTGCCTCGCCGCCGGCTCTCGAGAATCCGCTCTTTGCGAGCGGGGCTCCAGCGCCCTCCGGCGATACTCTCCCCCGCGAGATGGACCACGGCATCGATTCCCCGAAGCGCATCGGCCGCGAATCCGGTTCCCGCCGGATCCCACCGTATTTCGCTCTCCCGCGGCTCCCGGCGCACGATCCTGACCACCTCGTGCCCAGCCGATGAAAGGCTCTTGGCCAGGAGCGAGCCGAGAAACCCCGACACCCCGGTGATGGCGATTTTGCGCAAGCGGATTGGCGGGGCGCTCATAGGAACTCCGATCCCGGGCGCAGAATCTACCCTCCCGCCGCTTCTGCCGCGCCGGGTCGGGCGTTAGAATTGTCTCCCGCAACCCTTCGCTCGGAGCCTGGAGATCGCCAACTCGCCCTGGTCCATCAAGGACGCCGAAAAGCTCTACAACATGCGCGGCTGGGGGCTCGGGTACTTCCGAACCAACGCCGAAGGCAATGTCACGGTGCACCCGGACCAGAACAGCGACCGGGCCATCGACCTCTACCGGACGGCGCTCGACCTCAACGCGCAGGGCATCGGGCTTCCGCTGCTCATTCGCTTTTCCGACATCCTGCAAGCCCGGATCGCCTCTCTCGCCTCCGAGTTCCGGCGTGCCATCGATGAGAGCAAGTACGAGGGTAACTACACCTCGGTGTACCCGATCAAGGTGAACCAGCAGCGTCACGTCATCGAAGAGATCGTGGCGTTCGGCCGCCCGTTCGGCGTCGGCCTCGAATGCGGCAGCAAGCCCGAATTGCAGGCGGTGCTCGGCCTCTCCGATCGCACCGACCACCTGATCGTCTGCAACGGCTACAAGGACGAGGAGTTCATGCGGCTGGCGCTCATGGGCCAGCGCGTCGGACACCAGGTCTTCATCGTCTTGGAGCAGGTCGGCGAGCTCGAAACGGTTCTCAAAGTGGCCGGGGAGATGGGGGTGACCCCCAACCTCGGCGTGCGGATCAAACTGGCCACCGAAGGGTCCGGAAGATGGGCCAAGAGCGGGGGCGAGAAGTCGAAGTTCGGGCTCGGCGCCATCGAGCTGATGAAGCTGCTCGACCGGTTGGAGTCGGTCGGGAAGAAGGACATTCTCAAGCTGGTTCACTTCCATCTCGGCAGCCAGATCACCGACATCCGATTCGTGAAGTCGGGGCTCGAAGAGATCGGCCGCTACTACGTCGAAATCCGCGAACTGGGGTTCGACCTGACCCATGTTGACGTCGGCGGAGGCCTGGGAGTCGACTACGAAGGTTCGAAAACGACCCGTCCCGCCAGCATGAACTACACGACCCGCGAGTATGCCAACGACATCGTCTATCTGCTCGGCGGCGTCTGTCGCCAGTTCGGGCAGCCGATGCCGCACATCATTTCCGAGTCGGGGCGGGCCCTGACCGCGCACCATGCCCTTCTACTCGTCAACGTGACCGAGGTCGAGGCGCTCACCGAGCCGAGCACCCCGCCGCTCCGCGACGATCCGCCGCCGGTGCTCGTGGAGCTCAAGGAGAACCTCGAATCGCTCACCCTCGACCGGGTCGACGAGGTGTTCCACGATGCGGTCTTCGCCAAGGAGCGGCTGCAGGAGCTCTTCGCCAGCGATGCGATCACCCTCCGGGACATGGCGGATATCGAGCAATTCTACCTGGCCACGCTCAACGCCATCGCGGCGCTGATCGCCGACGATCGCGCGGCATTCCCCGAAGTGGTGAGCCATCTCGACGCCACTTTGGTGGACCGCTACTTCTGTAACTTCTCGGTCTTCCAGTCCCTTCCCGACAACTGGGCCATCGACCAGATCTTCCCCATCATGCCGGTACACCGGCTCGACGAGGAGCCGATCCGGCGGGGCACGCTGCAGGACATCACCTGCGATTCCGACGGCGTGATCGACCGCTTTGCGGGAGGGCGCCGGGGCAAGCCCTGCCTCGAGCTCCATCCCTACCGTGAGGGGGAGCCGTACATCCTCGGCATCTTCCTCACCGGCGCCTATCAGGAGATCCTCGGCGATCTCCACAACCTCTTCGGCGACACCAACGCGGTGCATATCCGGGTCACCGAGAAGGGGTACGAAATCTCCGACTTGGTCCACGGCGACACCGTCACCGAGGTGCTCAACTACGTCCAGTTCCACGCCCCCGATCTGCTGCAGACCTTCCGCCGCAAAGTGAGCGGCGCCGCCGACCTTTCCAGGACCGAAGCCAACACGTTCATCGCCGACTACGTCGCCGGATTGGAGGGGTATACCTACCTGGAGGGGGAGTTGCCGATCGAGGCAAAGGCGTAGCACCGCACTTTGCGGAGGCGGCGAATGTAAGAACCACCCGGGGTTTCTCATTACCATGTCATGCGACCGAGGGCTCCTTCTCGAATGACGCCTCCCCCGGAGGGGCCGCTCGGCGACCCCGCCGAGCTCATTCGCGCCGTCTCGGCCGGTTCCAACGACGCGCTCGGCGCGCTCTATCAGAGGTACTCGGGCAAGGTCTTCGCGATCGCCTACCACATCGTCGGCTCGCGCGCCGAGGCGGAGGACATCCTCCAAGATGTGTTCGTCGGCTTGCCGCGCCTCCTGCGCCGCTACGAAGACCGGGGCCGGTTCGATTCTTGGCTCGCTAGAGTGGTGTCGCGCACGGCGCTGATGGGCCTGCGCCGGGCCAAGCCGACTCTCTCGCTGCCCGTTGCCGACATCGCCGCCCGCACCGAACCGGTCCTCGAGCGCCTGGCCGTCGGGGAGGCGCTCGCGGCCCTCCCTCTTCTGCTCCGCCAGGTCTTCTTGCTTCATGAAGTCGAGGGATACGACCACGACGAAATTGCCGAAATGCTCGGCATCCGGGTGGGGACCTCCTACGTCCGGCTTCACCGTGCCTGGCACCACCTTCGGCGCGCCCTCCGAGTGGAGTGACCGATGCTCTTTCATCCTCGCTTTCGAACCTTGGTCGACTGGGCGGCAGGCCGAATGGCCGAACCGGCGCGCCGGCGCGTCTCCGACCACCTGGCGCAGTGCGACCGGTGCCGCACCCGCGTTGCCCGCATTCGCGAGATCCGCCACCAAGCAGCCGCTGCGGCCGCCGTGGAACTCCCGCCGGGGGCGCTGGAGGCGGTGCTGGCCCGCCGCGCCGCCGGGAACGAGGTCCTCCTCCCGTCCGATCCGGGACCGAACCTCACTCGATCGCCGGCCCGTGTGGCCGCCGGCGTCTTGCTCGTCCTCGGGGTAGCGGGCACCCTGTTCGCGGCGGTACCGGGGCTGCGGGAGTGGCTTGCCGAGCGCTTTGGGGGCAAGGCGGCGCCGGTCGCCGCCGGGGTGACGCTGGTGGACCTCGATCGTCCGATCGCGATCAATGTGATCGATGCCGATAGCTCGCTCCACGTGCGCTTCGCCATAGTGGACGACTCCATCGTCGTCGTGCGGGCGGAGGGCGGCGCGGCGGAAGCGGTCTTTCGGACCAGTGCGCGGGGCGTGGATGTGCGGGGGGCCAGGCGCGGAGAACTGATTGTCGAGGCCCCCCGCTTCGCGAGCCTTACGGTATCGATCAACGGCCGCCCGGTGATGGTCTTGGATCGCGGCCGGATTCGCCTGCCGGACGGCGACAGCCTCCTGACCGGCTCCACCGTCTACCTCACCCCGCGGCCTTGATTCGGGAGGGCGCATGGTTCCCCTGCTCGCCGCCGCCGCCCTCTGGGCCGCCTCCGTTGCCGGCACCGTGGTCGGACCGGAGGGAAAGCCGGTCGTCGACGCGCGGATCCGAATCGAGGTGCTCGGGCTGAGCGCCCGCACCGATTCGGCGGGAAAGTTCCGCTTGGCGGAGGTCCGGGAGGGGCGGTGGACCGCGGAGGTGCAGGCGGAGGGGTTTGCGGCCCATCGAGTGGTCATCACCGTTCCCTCCCGCGGGACCCTCGAGCTCGAGTTCGAGTTGAGCCGCCCCCCTCGCGCCGAATCGGGAGGGGCGCCCGGTGGGGAGCAGGCCGTTGCCGTCACGGTCGAGGTGCGGTCGGAGGGGGGACAGCCGCTGGAGGCGGCGACCGTGGCGTTAGGCCCTCAGACCGCCGTCACCGATGCCCGCGGCCGGGCCCGCCTTGCGGATCTGACCGCCGGGCCGGCCCACCTGCGCGCCTGGCGCGTGGGGTACGAGCCCGCCGACAGCGCCTTCATCCTCGAAGCGAACCAGCAGCCGGTGGTGCTCGTGATGCGGATGCGCCCGTTCGAGTTTCTTCCCCTGACCGTCCGGGCCGAACGGCCGGAACTCGGCGGGCGGGAGCTCGAGCGGGCGCTCTTCGACCGCGAAGTCCAGCCGGGGGTGATCGGCATTTCGCAGGCGGAGCTCCGCGCGATTCCCGCCGCCGGCGAGCGGGACATCCTGCGCGCCCTGCAGGCGGTGCCGTCGGTCGTGGCGGTCAACGACCTCAACGCCCAGCTCCTCGTCAAGGGAGGGGGGCCCGATCAGAACTTGTTCCTGCTGAACGGCATCCCGATCATCGCGCCGTACCATGCCTTCGGCCTCTTCGGAGCGGTCAATTCCGACGCAGTCTCTCGGGTCGAATTCCACCGCGGCAACCTGCCGGCACGCTTCGGCGGAGTCGCGAGCTCGGTGGTGTCCATGTCCCAACGCGAAGGGGGCGCCCGCCCGAACATCGAGGCGGGGCTTGGCATCATCGGCGCGCGCGTGACCGCCTCGGGCGCCGCGAAGTCGGCCGACCTCCGCTGGTTGGTTGCCGGCCGCCAGAGCCACCTGCACCTCTGGGCCAACCGTTTCTTCGATGGCAGCGTGCCCTATCGATTCTGGGACATCAATGGACAGATCGGCGTGACGCCGGCAAAGGGACAGCGTCTCGAGTTGACCTTCTTCGGCTCCGGCGACCAGTTTCGCGAGCGGTATGGCGTGATCGACGAAGGGTCGGACCGCCTCCACTCGACCTGGGCCAATCGGGTGGTGGGATTGCGGTGGTCGCGCGCCTCGCGCGATGCCTGGTCGGCCAACGCCAACCTTTGGTACTCGGGATACCGCAACGTCCTTCGGGCGGGAGATTCCCTGGTCGGCCCCACGACCAGCAATCGAATCCACTTGGCGGGGGCGGGAATCGAGTTGCTCCGCCGCGCGTTGAATTGGGGGATTCGCACCGGGCTCCAAGCGCAAGCGGGGAGTGTCACCCTGTCGGACGACGGCAAACCGGGTGGATTCTTCGATGGGAGCCTCCGCAGCACTCCCGTGGAACTGGCCGGCTATCTCGAAGTCGAACGCTGGCTCGGTCCGATACGGGTGAATCCCGGGGTCCGTGCAACGAGCCCCACGCCGGGGCAGCGCTTCTTCATCGAGCCGAGGCTGGCGGCGCGGTGGCAGCTTACCTCCGCGCTGACCGTCAGCGCCGCCGCGAGCCGGAACTCCCAACTCCTGAGCGGGCTTCAGGACGAGCGCTACCTCCTCTTCGGTGCGCCGCTCCTCTTCCATCGTCCCGCCGATGCCCCGGCAACCGAGTCGACCGGAGGGGAAGTCGCCGCCGATCTCTGGACCGGTGCCTGGAGCTTCTCCGCCTCGGCGTACACGCGGCAGCTTCGCGCCGTGCCCAGGTGGCGCCCGGAAGGGAGCCGCCGCATCGACCAGATCACCTATGACGACGGGTCGGCCACCGGATTCGAGCTCTTTGCGCGGCGTCACCACGGGGCGTTGACCGGGTGGATCGGCTACGGGCTGAGCGCCGTCCGGCTCCGGACCTCCCCGAGCGACGAGTACGCTCCGGTGTGGGATCGGCGGCACAATTTCACCGCGGCAACCTTTCTCGCGCTGCCGCGCCGGATCACCCTCTCCAGCCGCGCATCGGTCGGCTCGGGCCAACCGTTCTGGCTTCATGAGGGAGACTTCGAGGGGAAGCGGTTCGATCCGCTCTCCGATGGCCAGGTCGGGGGGGGCTTCGTGCCCGGCGACCGGTTCCCGGTGTTCGCGTCGGCCCAATCGCGGTTTCCGCTCTATGCCCGCATCGATCTGGCGCTGTCGACCGAAGTGCGCCTGGCCGGTGGCGCCCTTCGCCTGTTCGCGTCGGTCCTGAACGTCACCCACCATCCCAACGTGCTCTACTACACCCAAAAGACCCAGCAGGAGGCGGGGACCGTCCTGTTGTCGCCGGTGCGCCAGTTAGGCGTCTTTCCCATGATCGGCATCGATTTCGTCCGATGAAGCGCCGCCGACTCTGCTGGCTGCTGCTGGCGCTCGGGTGCGGCGCCCCCACCGACATCGAAGTAGCCATATCGGGCCCCCGGTTGCTGCATGTGTTCGGGGCCTTGGATCCGGCGTACGGGTCGCAGCGGATCTTGATCGAGGCGACGGAGGTCGGCGGCGTGATCGGGGAGGTGCAGGGGGAGCTCTTCGAGATCGTGCCCGGTTTGGGGGAAGTGCCTATCGCCACGGCCCAGGTCGCCTACGACGACCTCTGCGGCGTGGAGACGCAGCGGTCGAACCTGAACGACTCTCGCTGCCTCTACTTTGGGGTGGAAATTCGGGCCGGGGCGACGTACCGCATCCAGATCGCCGCCGCCGGCCGCCGCTCCATATCGGCAACGACCACCGTGCCGATTCCATTCGCCATCAGGGAGGTCGCCGCGGCCGAACGTCCCGACGGGTCCGTCGACATCACGGCACGATGGAGCCGCAGCATCCAGTCGTACGGCTATCTCGTCTCGATCGGGCCGGTGAGCGGGGCGCGGGTGTGCGTGGACCTGGGGTGTCCCTTTCCCTGGGTCCGCTTCGTGCGCGACACCACCCTGACCGACCTGATTCCCGTCACGGTGATCGGTGAGTACCAAAGCCCGATTCGGGTGGCCGTCATGGCCTTGGACCGGGCGCTCTACGACTATCTCACCACGGGGAGCGGAGGGGGTCTCTTCCCCATTCCGCCGGTCCAAAATGTGATCGGGGGACAGGGTGTCCTGGGCGCCTGGGTTCGTACCTTTGCCCCGCTCGCCGCAACGACGCTCAGCGCTTCTCGATCGCCACGTACGGCCGTTCGTCCTGGCCGGTGTAGATCTGCCGCGGCCGGGCAATTTTCTGGTCCTTGTCCATGAGCATCTCTTCCCACTGCGCCAGCCACCCCGGCAGCCGCCCGACGGCAAAGAGCACCGTGAAGTAGTCGGTCGGGTACCCCATCGCCTGGTAGATCAAGCCCGAGTAGAAATCGACGTTCGGGTAGAGCTTCCGCTTGATGAAGTACTCGTCTTCGAGGGCAATCCGCTCCAGCTCGAGGGCAATCTCGAGCTTCGGGTTGAGCCCGGTCTCCGCAAAGACCTCGTCGGCCACCCGCTTGATGAGCTTGGCCCGGGGGTCGTACGACTTGTAGACCCGGTGCCCGAACCCCATCAGCCGCCCATCCCCCTTCTTCACCTTTTCGATGAAGGCGGGGATGTTCTTCTTGTCGCCGATCTCCTCCAGCATTTCCAGCACCGCCTCGTTGGCGCCGCCGTGGAGCGGGCCGTAGAGGGCGGCGATGCCGGCCGAAATGGCCGAAAAAGGGTCGACGTGCGACGACCCGACCGCACGGACGGCGCTGGTCGAGCAGTTCTGCTCGTGATCGGCGTGGAGGATCAGCAAGATTTCGAGGGCCCGTTGCAGGACCGGATTCGGCTCATGCTTTCCGCCGATCGAGAACATCATGTTGACGTAGTTCCCGATGTAGTCGAGGTCGTTCCGCGGAAACTCATAGGGGAGGCCGCGGGAATGCCGGAACGCGAACGCCGCGATCGTCGGGATCTTGGCCAGGAGCCGGACCCGCTGCACGTAGCGGTTGGCCGGGTCTTCTATGTGCTTGGCGTCGGGGTAGAAGGTCGAGAGGGCCCCCACCGCGCCCAGGAGCATCCCCATCGGATGCGCGTCGTAGCGGAACCCTTCGAGGAACTTGATGACGTTGGTATGGACGTAGGTGTGGTACGTGATGTTGTGGGTCCACTTGTCGAGCTGCGCCTGGGTGGGGAGCTCCCCCTCCGCCAGGAGATACGCCACCTCCAGGAAGGTGGCCTTGTCGGCGATCTGCTCGATCGGGTAGCCTCGGTAGCGGAGGATCCCCTTGTCGCCGTCGATGTAGGTGATGGCGCTCCGGCATGCGGCGGTATTCATGAACGCCGGGTCGTAGGTCATCAGGCCGAAATCGTCGGCGTCGGTCTTGATGGCTCTGAGATCGATCGCCTTGATGGTGCCGTCGGAGATCGGAAGCTCGTAGGTCTTGCCGGTGCGGTTGTCGGTAACCGACAGGGAACTGGTTGCCACGGTGCGAACCTAGGTGCAGGATGAAGGTCGGTCGGGGGGCTGAAGTATAGTCACTACGCCGGCAGCGTCACCGAACAGGTCGTTTCGAACCCGCCGCGGATGTTATAGACGGTGGTGACCGTGAGCTGGCGCGGTTCGAGGAGCCGGTGGAGGTCCTCCGCCATCCGCGCCGTCGCATGCTCCTGGAAAATCCCCACATTCCGGTAGCTCGTTACATAGTACTTGAGGCTCTTGAGCTCCACGCACTTCTTCCCGGGCCGGTACCGGATGGTGAGCCGGGCAAAGTCGGGGAGGCCGCTGTAAGGACAGACGGCACTGAACTCGTTGGTTTCGGTGACGATCTCCTGCTCCGGGCCCTCGTAGCCGAAGGTCTCCAGCGCCGCCACATCGATATGTTCCGGTCCCACGAAAGGGATCGTCCTGCCCTCAGCGATTGCCATATGGCCCTTCGAAGATCGACTGGGTGAAATTTAGCGCGCTCCCGCAATCTCTGCTCGGCGGTTTCCATCCAGCTCGCGTAATAAAGATGCTAACGGGCTCGCTGGTCCTTGCGAGAATGAGGGATGCCGAGTTGCGAACCCTCACGCCGAGTCGATAATTTATGGCTATGCCCGCCGCCATCCCGCGGTATACGCTCGACGATCTCGACTCGTTCCCTAACGACGGGAATACATACGAGCTCCTGGATGGGGTGTTGCACGTGAGCCCCGGGCCGGCCATGGTGCACGAGATCGTTGCCGGGCACCTGATCATGACGCTCAATCGTTATCTACCGCCTCGGTCCGCCTGGGTCTTTTCCCGCGGCTCGGTGGAGCTTGCGCCGCGCACGCACCTCGAGCCCGATGTGGTCGTCATTCCCGTCGATGAGCCGCCCGGCGGGGTCAGCATGGAAACGCGCTGGACCGCCGTCAAGCGCTGGTGGCTCGTGGTGGAAGTCTCCGGCCGTGGGTCGCGCGTCTACGACCGCGATCGCAAGGTCCCGACCTACCTCGCCTTGGGCGTCCCGGAGGTTTGGCGCGTCGATCTCGTCGCACTCTCAGTCGAAGTCTGGACCCCGGCCGGGATGGAGACGCACGGCATGGACAGCCGGCTCGTCTGGCATCCCCCCGGGCTCCCGGAGCCACTCGTCATCGAGGTCTCCGAGCTCCTCGAGGCCGCGGCGCGCTGACTTGTTCAGAGCTGCGCCCCTCCCGCGTCCCGCAGCCTCACCATCCCCTCCTCCAGCCACGCCTCATTCCCCTTGAGCACGCTCTGCGCCAGCCGGTAGGTCCGATCGTCTTCGTTGGAAAAGACCGCCGCGAAGAGCTGCTTCACCTTCCGGCGCGAATGCCGGCTGAAGAGATCCGCCATCCGGACCGGCCCCTGATTGCCGGGATCCTTTCGCACCATCATCTGCGCCCGCGCGCAGGCGGCGCTGATCGCCAGGAGCTCCGCCCCGATCTCCACCGTTCGGAAGAGCACCGACTGTTTCTTCTCGAGCTTCGGTCCGAAGCGAACCATCGCGTGGAAAATCGTCCGCGCCAGCTTCCGGGAGGCCCGGCTGACGAACCGCATGTGGGTGGCCAGCACCCCGAATTCGGCGTAGCGGGGCCACCGCCCCCAGCCGAACCAATGCTTCGGGTACCAGACGGCGTAGAAGAGCCCCGCTTTCACCAGGGCCTTGAGCTTCGTTCCCGTTGAAGACTTCGGGTTGATCAGATCGCCCGCCACCTTGAGATGGGTGTCCACCGCCTCACGGGCAATGAAGAGGCGCATGATCTCGCTCGACCCCTCGAAGATCAGATTGATCCGCCAGTCGCGCATCATCCGTTCGATCGGGTCGGGGCGCTCCCCTCGGCTCCGCAGCGAATCGGCGGTCTCGTAGCCGCGGCCCCCCTTGATCTGCAGGCAGTCGTCCACGATCCGCCATCCCACCTCGGTATTCCACATCTTGGCGATCGCCGCCTCCATCCGGATATCGGTGTCGGGGCGGTCGGCCATGAGGGCGGCGAGGTCCGACACCGACTCCA
>JABFSM010000174.1 GCA_013140635.1 Gemmatimonadales bacterium | reverse complement strand
GGTTGATGCTGGTCGGGGTGCAGGCGGCGCTCTCGGGCGCGCTGCTCGTCGCCTCCGTCGGCTTCGTCTCGAGCTTCCGGCGGGCCACCAGCTTCGATCTCGGCTATGACATGCAGGGAGTTCTGGTAGGACGGGTTTCCCTCTTCAGCGCCGGGTATTCGCAGTTGGAAAGCCGCCAGTTCTATCTGCGCGCCCATGAGCGGATTCGGACGCTCCCCGGGGTCGTGAGCGCGAGCCTCGGCTATACCGGGCCCTGGAACAACAACCGCAACGAAGCGATGCACGAGCCCGGGCGCGATTCATTGCCGACGGCTCCTCTCTTCGGCGCCCCGAACTTCGATGCGGTGACGCCCGACTACCTGGCGACGATGGGCCTCCGCCTGCAGGTGGGACGGTGGATCGAAGAGAGCGATGGCGCCGGCAATGCCCCGATCATGGTCGTCAACGAGGCGCTGACGAAGCTGTATTGGCCCGGCCAGCCCGCCCTCGGGCGCTGCCTACGCATCGGCAACGAGTCGATGCCGTGCCGCACGATCGTCGGCGTCGTGGCGAACCACCGGTTCACCGGCGGGTTGGAAGACGATCCGGTGGCGGGATATTTCCTGCCCCTCGCCCAGAGCGACGCCTACACCTTCACGCCGCAGCTCTTCGTGCAGGTTCGGGGCGATCCGCTCGCGCTGGTCTCCGAGCTTCGGCGGCAGCTGCAGGGGATGGCGCCTAACCTTCCCGCGGCCACGGTCTTTCCGCTGGCGAGCAACTTCGAGCCGTTGATCGCGTCGTGGCGGCTGGGCGCGATGGCGTTCTCGGGATTTGGAATCGTCGCGGGGCTGGTGGCGATGGTTGGGTTGTTCAGCGTGTTGGCCTATCTGGTGACGGAGCGCACGCGCGAATTCGCGATCCGCTCCGCGCTTGGCGCCCAGCCGGCCCAGGTTGCCCGGCCGGTCATCCGGCAGGGGGTGATGGTGACCGCCACCGGCCTGGCCGCGGGCCTCGGGCTCACGGCATTCGCGGCGCGCTGGCTCCAGCCGATGCTCTTCCAGACCAAGCTCACCGATCCACTTGCCGTGGGGAGCGTATGCGCCGCGCTCCTGGCTATGGCGTTTCTGGCGAGCCTCGGGCCGGCGCGACGCGCGGCGGGGAAGGATCCGATGGAGGCGCTCAGGTCGCAGTAGATCTTATCTTCTGCGGATGGCCCCGTCTCTTTTCTCCTGTTTCGCGATTACCGCGCCGGGGATCGAGGGGCTGACCCGAACCGAGCTCGAAGCGTTGGGCCTCTCCGTCGTCTCGTCGGAGCCGGGCGGCGTGGCCTTCGAGGCGCCCGCCGCCGCATTGTACGCAGCCAATCTCCACCTTCGCACCGCCAACAGGATCATCGTTCGCCTGGCCGAGTTTCCGGCGCGGGCGTTCTACGAGTTGGAACGAAAGGCAAAGCGGGTGCCATGGGGTGAGGTCGTAGCACCGGGCACGCAGGTACGATTTCGGGTGACGAGCCGGAAATCGAGACTGTATCACGAGGATGGGATTGCGGAACGCGTCGCGGGCGCCATTCCGGGTGCGGAACTGGAGCCGCGTGACGCGGCGCCCGGTCCGGAAGGAGAGTCCGGCGCCGAGACGCAGCTCTTCGTGGTGCGGGTGGTGCGCGACATGGTCACCATCAGCGCCGACAGTTCGGGAGAGCTTCTCCATCGTCGAGGCTATCGACTCGCCACGGCAAAGGCGCCGCTCCGCGAAACGCTGGCCGCCGCGATGTTGCTCGGCGCCGGCTACGACGGCAGCGAAGCGCTGATCGATCCCTTTGCGGGCGCGGGAACGATTCCGATCGAGGCGGCGATGCTGGCGCGGCGGATGGCGCCGGGGCTCCGCCGGCGGTTTGCCTTCGAGCGATGGCCCTCCTTCGACGCCGGTCGTTGGGCGTCGCTTCGCGACGAAGCGGAAGCACGGGTGCTGCCGAGGGCGCCGGCACCGATCGTCGGAGGAGACCTCGATGCCGGCGCCATTCGCGCGGCCGGAGAGAATGCAGCCCGCGCCGGAGTACTCGAAGACATCGAGTTTCGGGCGGCGGCGTTCGACACGCTGACCAGTACCGTGGCGCGCGGCTATCTGGTCACCAACCCGCCCTATGGAAGACGGATTGCGGGAGAGGAGGCGCTGTCGGGGCTCTTCCAGGCGTTTGGCGCCTTTGCTCGGGAGCAACTTCCCGGCTTCCGGGTGGCGTTCCTCTCGCCCGACCCGGAGCTCGATCGAGCCACCGGCCTTCCGTTGTCTATGCTCTGGCAAACCGAGAATGGCGGGATTCCGGTTCGGCTCGTCGCGACGCCGACTCTCGCGTAACTTTGTGGCGCGCACATCTCTTCAGCGAGGTCTTCGATGCGATTCCGTGTTGCCGGTTACGGCGCGGCTCTCCTAGCCATCTCCTCGGCGCCGAGGCTCCATGCCCAGGACCAGGTCAAGACCCTTCAGTTCGTGGGAGACTTGGGCTTCGTGAACGCTTCGGGCAATAGCGAGGTCACCTCTTTCAATCTTGGCGACAAACTCGTGGCGCAGACCGGGGACAAGCGCCACCTCTTCACCCAGCTCTTCGGGTTCATCTACGGCAGGACCGACGGCGAGACGACCGCCAATAGCTGGCGCGCGTCGGGCCGCTATGAATACGGCGTGAGCAAGCGCTTCTACCTCTATGCCCAGGCCGGCGCGGAGCGGAACCGGTTTGCCGGGATCGCCCGCCGGTTCGAGGAAGGCCCTGGAGTGGTCGTGAAGGCGGTTGCGGCGCCGAAGGACGAGTTCGATCTCGAGGGCGGCGTCTCACTCGTACAGCAGCGGGCCACCGACGGCACCGAGGACAATTTTGCCGCGGGCCGCGTCGCCGCCCTCTACAAACACAAGTTCACCGACAAGACGTATCTGGCGCAGACGATCGAATTCCTGCCCAATCTCGAAGTCTCGAAGGACTATCGGATCAACTCGGAGACGTCACTCGTCGCGCCGATTTCGGGGAACGTCGCCGTCAAGGCAGCGTATGTCATCCGTTTCGACAATACGCCGCTGGTCACCGACACGAAGACCTTCAAGAAGAGCGACCGGATTCTCACGACCGGTATTCAGATCACCTACTGACCGAGCGGCAGAAGGAGAGGTGCCCCATGTCGATTGCTCGTACCTGGAAAGGATTCGCGCTGCTGGCCCTGAGCGCCTGCACCACCGCGGACCAGCCGGTGTCACCTCCACCCCCAAGCGTTGTGGGGCGGTGGGATCTCACCATCCAAGGGCCGACGGACACTTTTCCCGGCTGGCTCGAGGTGCGGCGGGACTCCGCCGGGATCTCCGGCCGCCTGCAGTGGGGTTGGGGCCATGCGACCCCCATTGTCGCAGTGAAGGATTCGGGGGGCGCGTTCGAATTCTCGTGGCCGAACGAGGGAGACACGACCAAAGCCGCCTCGCACGCGACGGGAATGGTGGCCGATTCGTCCGGCGCGCTGATGGTGCGCGGGATGGTGCATGGCGGTGACGGAACCTCGTACACGATCGTCGGCATGGTCGCTCCCGAGCTGGCAACGGTACCCGGAGACACCGCTGCCTGGGGCGCCCCCATCGACCTGCTGGCGAACGGGCTCGAGGCGTGGCACCCCCGTGGCGAGAAGAATGGCTGGTCGCTGACGAAGGGGGTGCTCGGCAACGCCCCACCCAGTTCGGACCTGATCTCGAATCAAGCATTCGAGAACTTCAAGCTGCACCTCGAGGTAAATGTCCCACCCGGGGGCAACAGCGGCATCTATCTGCGAGGCAGGCATGAAGTCCAGGTGCTTGACAGTTATGGCAAACCGGCCGGCAGCCGGGAAATGGGAGGTGTGTACGGGCAGGTGACGCCGTCGGTGAATGCCGCGAAGAAGCCGGGCGAATGGCAGAGCTACGACATCACTTTCGTCGGCCGGCGGGTGAAGGTCGTGCTCAACGGGACCACCATCATCGACTTTGCCGAGATTCCCGGAATCACCGGCGGCGCGCTCGACAGCCGGGAAGCGGAGGCGGGCCCCATCATGCTCCAAGGCGATCATACCGGCGTGCGGTATCGCAACATCACCATTCAGCCGGCGGTGAAGCAATGAGCGCGGCGTGGAGCGCCGTACTGGCGATTGCGGTTTGCACGGCGCCGGCCTCTGCCCAGGCAGGCCCCGCGGACGAGGTGCGCCGGAGCGAGCTCGTGAGGTTCGCGGCGATGATGAAGGGCGACACCGCTGCGGTCGCGCCGCTCCTGGCCGCGGAATTGACCTACACCCACTCGAACGCGCTGGTCGAGTCGAAGGCCGACCACCTCTCCGCCATCGGATCGAAGCGGACGATTTACCGGTCGGTGACCCCGGTCGAATTCGGGTATCGCCCGTATGGAGACCTGGTCGTTGGAGCCGGAGTGGTGAGGACGGCGGGGGTGCTGGCGGGGGTCGATTTCGATGTGACGCTCCGGGTCACGACGGTCCATGTCCGGCGGGAAGGACGCTGGCAGTTGGTTGCGTGGCAGTCGACTCGAATGCCCTGACGCCTAGATTGCTTCGCCGCCGGAGGCGGCTCGCAATGACTCGTTCAGAGTCCGGCGGGAACCGCAAGCTGTTGGCCGGTCGTGACCGCCTGGTTGGCGAGAATGCCGAGCACCGTGGCGCGAAGTCCGTCCTGGGCGGTGCAGCGCGGCGGGGCCGCTTCTTCGATGCTCTTCAGAAAATCTCCGAGGGCGTAGTAGAGTCCGGTGTAGGGAAGTCCCATCCCTTTCTTGAGGGCGCCCTGCGCCGCGAGTTTCGTCGCGTCGGCGATCAGCACGATGCCTTCGTCGTTATGGAACTGCTGCCGCGTGGCGTAGACCTCCCATCCCTGCGTCGGCGCATCGGCTTCCTTGAACATCCACGCGTGAGACCAGGCCAGCTTGATGGCGGCGTTGGTGCCGTGAAGCTGCTCGAACTGTCCGCCGTAGCTGTTGGCGAGCGTCGCCTCGTAGTCCAGGGCCACTCCGTCGTCCCAGAGCAGGGTGGTGTGAATGGTGTCCGGCACCCTTCGGCCGTCGTTATGCAACCGGATGGCGCCCCGTCCGGCCACCGACACCGGCAGCCGGCCGCGAAACCAGGCGCAGACGTCGAACTGTTGGGCGCCGACCTCGCCAGCCAAGCCGGTCGTCACCGCCGGGTCGAGCCGCCAGTTGGCGGCGGCGCCGGGAAAGCGCCAGGAGGTCTTCCGGTGGAACTGGGCCTGCATGGACACGAGATCCCGCACCGCCCCCGACCGGAAGAAACTCCGGGCCAACTGGTAGACCGGGTTCGAGCGTCCCTGGAAGCCCGATTGGAAGAGCACCTTCCCCGGCTCGGCTGTGGCGGCGGCGTCGGCGATTGCCCGTGCCTCTTCCGCGGTGTGGGCCAGCGGGGCCTCACAGTAGACGTGGCGGCCGCCGCGCAGGCAATCGTCGACGATCGCGCGGTGAAGGTGGGTGGGCGTCGCGATGATGACGGCGCCGATCTCCTTCCGGCGGTCGAGCAGCGCCCGATGGTCGGCAAACCCTTCCACGCCCGGCGTCCGCTCCACCGCGGCCTTGAGCCGTTCCGGATCGGTGTCGCAGACGGCGGTCACCCTGGCGCCTTCGATCTGGGAAAGCTCCTGGACGATTTGCCGCCCCTGGCGGCCGATACCGACCACCGCGACGGCTCGCGGCTCCCTGAGGCGACGCGGTCCCGCCAACTCGAGGCTCGGCAGCAGCGCAGCGCCGGCAAGAGTGCCGGTCGAGTGAATCAGGAAATCTCGGCGATCCATATGCTCCAATCCGGACCGAGCGTCGGACGCTGCCCCGAAACGAGAATCGCGGTGCTCCACGCATCGGCAAGGCGAGCGGACGGACCGACGACCGCCACGCGGCGCGGCCCCTTTAACGACTCGCCGGTGCGCGGGTCGACGGTCGGATGAGGGTTTCCGGCCCAGGTGGCCGAGACCGAGAGCGCCTGATCTCGAAGGAGCGTGGTCGAAGCGCCGGATTCCGAGCCGAGCGCCACGCGCCAACCCGGCTCGCCCGGAGGGGTACCGATGCCGATGGCGCTACTGGTTCCCCCGTGCAGAAAGGCCGATTCGACACCGGCATTCCGGAGCAGCGCCGCGGCGAGGTCCAGCGCGTGGCCCTTCGCAATGGCGCCGAAGTCGAGCTCGACATCGGCACGGGTGAGGGTCACCGTTCGGGCAGCGGGGTCGAGGTGAAGGGTATTCATGGCGCGCGCGGCGCCCGTTAGGTCAAACGCGCCTTCCGACCGGCGCCACACCAGCCCCGCATCGGCGAAGAGACCGAAGGTGTCGGGATCGACGGCGACCGGCGCGCCGGCGCGCCGGGCCAGGTGGGCACCGATCCCGCTCGGCTCGAATCGGGTAAAGCGGCGGTGCGCCTCCAGGATCAGCTCGAGCGCCGCCTCGCCGGCGGGGCGGTGCCGCTCCGCATCGTCTCCGACGAGCACCAGCTCGAACCGGGTGCCCATGGCAAAGGCGGCGAGGCGGAGCGCATCGGCGATCAGAGCTTGCGCACCTTTCGGGTGGCGGGGTTGAAGCCGAAGGCCGCCTTCTCCCACATCGAGCGGGTGGCCAGCTCGACGATCACCATGACTTTCGTGGCGAGGTCCGGCGGGCTCGGCGCGGGCCGGTGGGTGCGAATGCAATCGAGCCACTGGCGCCGCATCTCGTCCTGATCGTCGCCATGGTCCTCCCCGTCCACGGTCTTTTCCTCGACTTCGTTGACGAAGAGCTGCTCCGGCTGAAGGCGGGTGCGCCGGCCTTCGAGGAAGAGATTGGCCTTGTGCCCTCGAATAACGGTGGGCACACCTTCTTGGTTCGCCGTCGATCCGGCGATCACCATCGTGTGTTCCCCTTCGAACTCCACGGTGATGTTCACCTGGTCGTGGTTCTCCATGACCTTGTCGACGTAGTGGCCGCCCGAGGCGGTCACCCGTACCGGCCACCCGGCGTCAACGGCATGGACGAGCGGGGTCATCCTGTGCACCAGGAGGTCGCCGATGATGCCGGTGCTCCACTTACGGTAGCGCCGCCAGCGCGCAAAGACCTCCGGGTTCCAGGGCTCTTTCGGCATCGGGCCGCACCAGGCGTTCCAGTCGAGATTCACGCCCGGCTCCCAGCTCGGATCGATGGCGTAGTAGAGCCACTCGCCCTCCTTGGAATTCCGGCAATAGCTCGTTTGGCTCCAGACCGCCTTCCCGATCGCTCCAGACGCGATGAGCCGCTTCGCTTCGACGGTGCTCGGCGTCACAACGAACTGGGTGCCGACGTTGACGACGCGCTCCGGATGGGCCGCCGCGGCGTCCAGGAGCCGGAAGGCATCCTTGAGCCAGCGGGTCATCGGCTTTTCGATGTAGACGTCCTTCCCCGCCTCGATCGCGTCGAGGGCCATGTCGGCATGCCAATGTTCCGGCGATGCGACGAGGACCCCGTGCACGTCGGGGCGGGCGAGGAGCGCGCGGTAGTCCCCGTACGTCGTGCACGAGTCGGCGCCCTGGACCGCCTCGACCTTCTTCTTCGCGGCGTCGAGCCGGGGGCCGCAGACGTCGGCGAGCGCCGCCACGCGCACGTTGGCTCGGCCATCTCTGGCCGCGTTCGCGAACCCTTCGGCGTGGGCGGTGCCCATCCCGCCGCTGCCGATCACCCCGACGACGACCGGTTCGTCGGGTCGAAGGATGTGCCGCGGCGGGAGGGCGGCCCGTTCGGCTTGGACCTCGGCGGCAAAGCCGGCGGCCAGCGGCGAAGAGGCCGCCAGCGCCGCGGTGGTTCGCAAGAACTCGCGCCGCGAGGAGAGATCGCTCATTCGTGATGCTTCCCGGCGCCGGACATTTCGTTCCGGATCTTGACGAGGAGCGCCTTGGTTTTAGCGATGCCTTCGCGCTCGCTCAGCCGATCTCCTTCGTATTCGATGCCGATCCAGGAATGGAAGTTGGCGTCGAGTACCGTCTTCATCAGGCGGCGGTAGTCCTTCGTGGTCTCCTCGCCCTTGTCGTCGAAGTCGTGCGACTTGGCGCTCACCGCCTTCGCGAACGGCATCATGTCCGCGACACCCTGGTACTTGTCGTACTCGTAGAAGTTGCCGAAGTCGGGCAGGGTGCCGCAGCGGGGATGATTCACCAGCTTCATCACGCCGGCGAGCCAGTTCCCATGCGAGGAAAGCCCGCCGTGGTTCTCGACGATGACGTTGATCTCGTTCCGGGCGCCGTATTCCGTAAGGCGCCGAAGCCCGTCGGCGGCGAGTTTCTGTTGCTCCTCGAACGATCCCTTGCTGGCGGCGTTTACCCGGATCGTGGCGCAGCCGAGGGCCTTGGCGGCGTCGGCCCACTTGTAGTGGTTCTCGACCGCCCGAGTTCGCGCGGCGGGATCGGGGTCACCCAGATCGCCTTCGCCGTCGCACATGATCAGGTGCTGGTAGACGCCATGGTCTTTGGCCCGCTGGTTCATCTGGGCCAGATAGGCGGCGTCGGTCGCTTTGTCTTTGAAGAAGGAGTTGACGTACTCGATCGCGCCGATGTCGAACTCTTCCCGCGCCACCTTGGCGAAGTCGAGATGGTCGAGCAGCTTGCTCTGCAGCGCCTTGTGCAGCGACCATTGCGCGAGCGATATCTTGAAGAGCTCCCCGGTCTGCGCTCCGGCCTGCAGGGGGGCGAGGGCGCGTCCCGCAAAGGCAAGGCCGGCAAGGGCGCCGGAGCCTTGGACGAGGAATTCGCGGCGGCTGGGATGTCGGGTCATGCGGCTGGTCTCCTGACAGCGGTCCCCAATTCTACCGCGCCCGCTTACCGAACGACAATCGAGGCTTGGGCCACTGTGCGACGCTATCGACTCGGGGTCTGTTCCTGGTCGCTCGAAGCAGCCACCGCCGATGAACTGGGCGAGCGCGTCGCCGCGACCGGCGTCAGGGCGGTCCAGCTGGCGCTCGATCCGATTCGCCTCGGATACATGGAGCTAAGCCAGGTACGCGATCGGCTCCGTGAGGCCGGTGCCGAGGCGGTTTCCGGAATGATGGCAATGGAGGGGGAGGACTACTCGACCCTCGAGTCGATCCGAGCCACCGGCGGCATCGCCCCCGACGCCCCGTGGCCCAGGAACCGCGCCGCCGCCGTCGAACTGGCGAAGATCGCGCAGGAGCTCCGGCTGCCGTTGGTCACCTTCCACGCCGGCTTCATTCCCCACGACGCGGCCGACCCAAGACGTGGCATCCTGATCGACCGGCTGCGCCTGCTCGCGAGTCTCTACCGGGATCGGCGCGTGCAGGTCGGGCTGGAAACGGGGCAGGAGACCGCGGAAACCCTGGAGGAGATTCTTGGCGCCCTCGACGGGGAAGGGGTCGGCGCCAACGTCGATCCCGCGAATCTCATTTTGTACGGGATGGGAGATCCGGTCGCCGCCCTTCACCGGCTTGGGCCCCGGGTCATCCAAGTGCACATCAAAGACGCCCTGCCCGCTGTCCAAGAGGGTCAATGGGGAACCGAGGTCCCGGTTGGAGCGGGGACGGTGGACTGGGCGGCGTTCCTGGCGGCCCTCGATCGGTGCCCGGGGGTGACCACGCTCGTCATCGAGCGGGAGGCGGGCGCCGAGCGGGTTCGGGACATCGTCCACGCCCGGCGCTTCCTGGAGGCGGCGCTTCGTTAGGCAGACTTAAGGCAAGCGGTGCCGATCGATCCAGAGCACCCCATCGTCGTCCTCACGCGCCAGGTACACAGTCTTGACCCCGAATCCAGCCACACGTGACTTGGCGGGCAACTCCACCTGACGCACCCGTTTGCCGGCCCGATCGAAGACGTCGACCAGCGTCGTCTTGGCATCGACCGAGCCCGAGGTCACCACCCAGAGCTCTCCCTCTCGCGACACCCAAACGCCGTTCCGGTCCGGAAATGGCGGCTTCTCTTCCGGGAATTTGATGTCGGGCGCCGGGCGCGGTGCCGGGGCGGGCCCCGACGCCCTTTGGCCGGGCGGACCGGTCATGAGTGAACGACCGGCACCGCCAGCCGCCGCCCGCTCCCGGGTCCATTCCTCCCGCTCATGCTCAGTGACCTTGATCCGCTCGTACGCGGTCGGCGCTCCCTTCGTCACGGCGCCATCGGCCCCGACCCACTCGACGTGGTAATCGGCGCCGTAGACGAACGCGACACTTCCGTCGGGTGCCACGCTCCAACCGTCCCGTCGATTGAACGCGATCGGGAAGTCTTTGTCGCGAAAGACGATGGTTCGCACCACTTCGGCGGTCTCGGTACCCTGGCGCCAGCGATAGATATCGGCGGTGAGGGTGAACTGCCCCATGGGCCGGGCGGGGTCGAAATTGAACGATTCCCAGTAGAAGTGTCCGGCGGGGTCTCGGCCCAAGAAGGCCGAAAAATTGTATCCTGCTCTTCCGCTGAACATGGCGGCTACGGGAACCTCGACGGCGCTCGCGATTTCACCATCTGGGGTAATGCCGAGGATGCGGCGGTTGAAGACCGAGGTGACCCAGACCGTGTCGCCGTTCAACGTGAGCGCTCCGCCGGGGCCCCGATACTCGCCCGGGCCGTTGCCGCTCCTCCCGACCTGGCTCACCGTTCCCTTCGCGTAGTCGATCAAGCGAATGACCCCGTCACGTCCGTCCACACCTACTACCCGGCCCCCCTTCAACTCGGCGAGACCGCTCACCGCATTGAATCCCTCGGCCGAGACGGCGTCGGGCTTGGTGAGCCGCACCAACGGAACGCCCGACTGGGCTGGTGCCGGCGAGGCGTGGAGGATACCGGCGATAGCACCAAGCCGCAGGGCCAGAGAGGTAGCGCGCACAGATTCCATACTTGTTGGGGGCTTCTGGATAGGATGCCCTTCCCTCCCCGTTGGTCGCGGGAGCAAGCGAGATCGACCGCGCTCGTTTCGAATTGCCACGCTCGCACCGGCACCCTACCTTCCGCCCAAGTTCATTTCTCTATGACACCTCCCGCCTCGCTCGGCATCGGGATCATTGGATTCGGCTTCATGGGCCGAACCCACGCCGCCGCGTATGAAGCGGCTCGGCGGAGGGGACTGCCGCTCACGGTGCGCGCCGTGGTATCCGCTCGAGGGTCAGATCTCGACAAGACCCCTCCCCGGGGGCATGGTACCCTTGCCACCGTCGAAAGCGACCTCCCTGAGTCGGCCAAGCGTCTCGATTCCGTCGACGATCTCTTGGCCCGAGAGGAGATCCACGCGGTCAGCATCTGCACCTATACCGAGTCGCATGTCGATCTGGCGATCGCCGCTCTCAAGGCGGGGAAGCACGTCCTCGTCGAGAAGCCGATTGCCCTGGAGCAGCGCGAGGTGGCGCGGCTCGCCGCCGCGGCGCGCGCCGCCAACCTTACCGCGATGCCCGCGATGTGCATGCGTTTTTGGCCCGGATGGCCGTGGCTCCGCGACCGGATCCGCGCAGGCACCTTCGGCGCGGTGCGCTCCGCCCAGTTCACCCGCATGGGGGCGCGGCCCGACTGGGGGGCCGCTTTCTACGGCGACGACCGCCGGAGCGGCGGCGCACTCTTCGATATGCACGTCCACGACGCCGACTTCATCCGCTGGTGCTTCGGCCACCCGGCGCGGGTCAGGAGCGCCGGGACGCGCCACGATGTGACGACCGCCTATTTCTTCGATGAGAGCCCGGCGGGCATCGGCGCGCGCGGCGCCTGGATTGCTCCCGGAACCGCTCCCTTTGCGATGTGTTTCGAGGTGGAGTTCGACGAAGCGTCGGCGTCTTTCGATCTCAGCCGGAGCTCACCGCTTCGGGTTGACCATCGAAGTGAAGTCGGGCCGATCGTGCTACCGAAGGAGACCGCGTACGAGGCCGAGGTCCGGCACTTTGCCGAGGTGGTGCTGGGGAGAGCGGCCACCGCGATCGCGACGATGGAGGAGGCGGTCGCGGTGACCCGCATGCTCGAAGCCGAAGCGCTGAGCCAAGAGACCGGCGAATCCGTGGCGCTCGGCCCACCCTAGAGATAGCTTCACCTCGCCTCTTCCTCGCGCCCATATGGCCCGCTCCCGTCCTCCCCGCGCGCCGCGCCAGATCGGCGTGGCAATGATCGGCCAGCAGTTCATGGGCCGAGCCCACGGTAATGCCTGGGGCCAGGTCGCCAAGTTCTTCGATCTGCCGGCGGTTCCTCGGCTGGTTACGATCGCCGCGCGCGATGCCGGCTCGCTCGGGCCTTTTGCCCGACGCTGGGGGTGGGAGCGCTATACCACCGACTGGCGGTTGATCGCTCCCGACCCCGAGATCGACCTTGTCGACATCGCGACGCCCAACCACGTCCATGCGGAACCGTCGATCGCCATGCTCGAGGCGGGGAAGCATGTCGCCTGCGAAAAGCCCTTGGCCGGGACGCTGGCCGACGCGCGTGCCATGCGCGAGGCGGCGCGGCGCGCCAAGGGAAAGACCTTCGTCTGGTTCAACTATCGGCGCTGCCCGGCGGTCGGCACGGCGTGGCGCCTGATTCGCGAGGGCGCGCTCGGGCGGATCTACCACGTGCGTGCGCATTATCTGCAGAGTTGGGGCGGGAAGGAGACGCCGCTCCTCTGGCGGTTTCGGAAACGCCTAGCGGGAAGCGGCGCGCATGGAGATCTCAATGCGCATCTCGTCGATCTGGCGAGGTTTCTGACCGGGCAAGAGGTGGTGTCGGTGGACGGTGCGGTCTCCAAGACCGTCATCACTCGCCGCACCATTCCGGGCACCCGAAGGAAGGGCCGAAGCGACGTCGACGACGCGACGCTCTTCCTGGCGACCATGGCCGGCGGCGCCGTGGCGAGCTTCGAGGCCTCCCGCGTCGCGACCGGGCACCAGAACGACAACACGATCGAGCTCAACGGTGAGCGGGGGAGCCTCCGTTTCTCTTTCGAGGAGATGAACCTGCTCTGGTATTTCGACGCGACCCTCCCCAAGCGAACCCAAGGGTGGCGCCGGATCATGTGTACCACCCCGGGCGAGCATCCGTACGCGGAACACTGGTGGCCCGAAGCGCACCTCTTAGGCTACGAACATGGCTTCGTGAACATGGCTGCCGATATTCTCAAAGTGTTAGGCCGCCGGCGCCCCGAGCTGCCGATTCCCGATTTTGCCGACGCCTATGAAACCCAGCGCGTGCTCGAAGCGGCCATGCTGTCGGCCCGCGAGCGCTGCGCGGTGCCGCTCCGGGAGGTTCGCTGACCCATGCGCCCAGTCACGCTGTTCACCGGTCAGTGGGCCGATATGCCGCTGGAGACCCTCGCCGCGAAGGCGAGTGGATGGGGATACGACGGACTCGAGCTGGCTTGCTGGGGCGATCACTTCGACGTGCGGCGCGCCCTTACCGAGAAGCGCTACGTAAAGGACCGCTGGATGCTGCTCAAAGACCATGGGCTGCATTGCTTCGCGATCAGCAACCACCTGACCGGCCAGGCCGTCTGCGATCGGATCGACGCGCGCCACAAGGCGATCGTTCCCGAGCATGTCTGGGGCGACGGGGACGCCGAAGGGGTTCGGCGCCGCGCCGCCCTGGAGATGATCGACACCGCCAAGGCGGCGCGAAGGTTCTTCGACGCGGCGCCGGCTCCGGTCAAGAAGCACCTGGCTCGCACCGGACGCACCGTGGTGAACGGCTTTACCGGGTCGAGCATCTGGAGCCGGATCTATTCCTTTCCGCCGAATCTGCCGGGAGAGATCGACGCCGGGTTCGCCGATTTCGGCGCGCGCTGGCGGTCGATTCTCAATGCCTTCCAGCGCGAGCGGGTGCACTTCGCGCTGGAAGTTCATCCCGCGGAGATTGCCTTCGACATCGCGTCCGCCAGGCGGGCACTCGCGGCGGTGAAGAACCATCGGCACTTCGGCTTCAACTTCGATCCCTCTCACTTCGGGTATCAGGGGGTCGACTACCTCCGGTTTCTCCGGGAGTTCGGCGGCCGGATCTTCCACACGCACGTCAAGGATGTCTGGTGGAGCTCGGTGCCGACGGAGGCGGGGACGTTTGGCGGGCACACCGAGTTCGGTGCTCCGGAACGGAATTGGGACTTCCGCACGCCGGGGCGCGGGCGGATCGACTTTGACGCCATCATGCGAACACTGAATCAGATCGGCTACGCCGGGCCGCTGTCCGTGGAATGGGAAGACCCGCACATGGACCGCGAGCATGGCGCCGCCGAGGCATCCTGGTTCGTCAAGAAGACCGACTTCCCGGCGGCCGGCAGCATGTTCGACTCGGCGTTCGCCAAGAAGGCGAAGCGCGTTACGAGCAGCTGATCCGGCCGTGGGGCAACGGCAGCGTGCAATTCTTCGTGGTCCCATCCTGAGTAATCACGATCTTCGCGGTGTTCGAACCGTCATAGGTAATCACCTCGCGGCGCGTGGACGTGGTCGGCGACTGGCCGGAATAGGTGACCACCACCCGCATCGAGCGAACCACGGTACCGCCGGCCGGGAACGACGGCCTTCCGTCGGCGATCGGGATGACGACCCCTGAAACGGTGTCGCCCGCCTGACGCACCAGGGTGAAACTCCCCGTGGCGTCGGTGCCGTTGGTGGTCTCTCCGCCGCTCGAGGTGCCGTTCACCGTTCGTTGCGCACTGCCCGTGGCCAAGCCGGAAACGGTCCGATCGCTCTGGTGATTCACGACGCTGGTGGCGCCATCGCGACGGGTCATGGTGCCGCTGACGGCGATCCTCGTGTTGATCGTATTGGTTGCCGCGCTGTCGAAAGCGGTCTGGGTGGCGCCGGCGGCATCCTTGAACGAAGCCGATCGGAGGATCGTAAGGCCATGCCGATCTTCCGCCGCGCACTCAACCCGGCCGCTTGCCGCATTGAAGTCGCAATTGGCAAAGGGAGCGCCCTCATGTGGCGGACGGTGCCCGAACCCGGGCCCGAAGCCAAGCCCCATGAACGGGCCGCCCAGCCCGCCACCCATCATGAAAGGTCCTCCCGGCCGGCCGGGCCCCCCGGGCCCCATCGGGCCATGATGTCCGCCCCGCCTACCGGGCCGGCCCGGAGGGCCCCACGGGGTGGAGTCCGCGCTCGGGCCGGCGGCGAAGGTGCTCAACACGTTGTTGAAAGCCACCGGGCTCGACTGGAAGCCGGTCAAGAGGGAGGTATCGGCGATCTCCGAATCGGTCGGGACCGCACAGGCGGCTACGAGGAGAAGGGTCGAAGCGGCAAGAAGGGGAGCGACGCGGCGGTTCATGAGACCAGTCTCCGAGTTGTGCCGGCTCTATGCCGGCGTCCTTCCAGAGACACGGCAGCGGGGTACTACCCCTACCTCGCTAGAGTCCGCCACCCGGTGGGAGCCAGGGCGAGAGCCGCTCCCGGATCGTTCGAAGGGCCTTGCCCATCTGGGCTTCGACCGTCTTGACCGAAATCCCGAGTGCCGAGGCGATTTCGGCATGTTTGAGGCGCTGGGAGCGAGAAAGCTCGAAGACTTCCCGGCATCGCGCGGGTAGGCCAGCCACCGCCTGGCGGACAGCCGCGGCGATCTCCTCCTCGAGGGTGGCGTGATCGGCTTCCGGGGTGGGCGCGGGCGCCACCTCCGCCGGATCGACCCGTCCAACTACCCGCTGGTGCCGGATGTGGTTGAGGGCGCGATTGCGGGTGGCTTGGAGCAAGTACGCACGGAGAGACGACTCGAGGACTATATTCTTGCGACGCCGCCAAAGCTCCAGCATCACATCCTGTGCGACATCTTCCGCGGCGGCGCGATCGCGGAGGATCGACTCCGCGAATCCGACCAGGCTGGGATAGTGGGTCCGGAAGATGGAGTCGAACTGGTCGAGGTTGTCCAGGTCGGTCACGAGGCTAACCTACCCGCATTCCCGGGGCCCGGCAACGAAATCGGGCTCCCGATAGGGGTTCTCGGCGTGACGGGTGTCACATTCGCATGACCGAGGATTCCGGCAACCTCGACTCGCTTCCCGAACCAGAGCGCTGGGAGGTTCTGGCGCGCTATCTCGACGGCGACAGCCCCGCCAAAGAGGCGGAGGCCGTTCGGCGCTGGATTGCCGCCGACCCCTCCCGAATGCAGGTCGTGGCAATGCTCGACCGGGCCGTCAGGCAGGCGGAGGTGCGGGGGCCCGAGGTGGACGTCGAGGGGGCTCTCCGGCGGGTCAAGGCGCGGATAGACCAGCCTGAGGTGCGGGAGCTTCGTTCCGGCGCGCGATGGCCCCGCCTGGCGTTTCGCGCCGCCGCGGCGCTGGCCTTCCTGGTCGGTGGATCGCTGCTTTGGCAGGCGGTTCGTTCCGGCAAGTCGATCCCATCCGAACCGCTCATTCCCAGGGCCTATTCCACCGCTCCCGGCGCGATCGACTCTGTGCCCCTCCCCGGTGGTGGTTACGCCATTCTCGGTCCTCGGAGCCGGCTCACGATCGACCTGGGCTACGGCCGCCAGACTCGAGATGTCACGCTCGAGG
>JABFSM010000339.1 GCA_013140635.1 Gemmatimonadales bacterium | reverse complement strand
ACGTGAAGCAGTGGGTGACGTTCCACGGATTTGCGCTCAACGTCACCACCGATCTGGCGCTCTTCGACCTCATTGTCCCCTGCGGCATCCCCGGCGTCACGATGACGAGCGTGGCGCGTGAGCTCGGACACCACGAAGAGGGGCTCGGGGCGAGGGCGGAGCGGGCGGTCGTCGAGTCGTTCGGCGAGGTGTTCGAACGGGAGATGGCCGGGGGCGAGATTGCTTCGCTGCGCTCGCAATGACTGAGGCCCCGCGCCATGACTGAGGCCCCGCGCCGCGTCATCGCCAAACCGCCGGCGGAACGGCTTCCTCCCGGACAGATCGAGACGAAGAAGTGGCCGGTTCTGCACTATGGCCAAGTTCCCCTGGTCGATTCCGCGGCTTGGCGATTTCGCGTCACCGGGTTGGTCGAGAATCCGCTCACGCTCGCGTGGGACGATCTGGCTCCCTTTCCGCGCCAAGAAACGGTCTGCGACATCCACTGCGTCACCCGATGGAGCAGGTACGACAATCTCTTCACCGGTATTCCGGTTCGGGCCATTCTCGCCCTTGCTAAACCTCTGCCGGAAGCGACGTTCGTCCTGGTTCACGCCGAGCCCGATTTCACGACCAACCTCCCGATCGGCGACCTCGACCGCCAGGAGAATCTCCTCGCGACGCATCACAACGGGGAGCCGCTCACTCCCGACCATGGCGGCCCGATTCGGCTTCTAGTCCCTCATCTCTATTTCTGGAAGAGCGCCAAGTGGGTGACCAGCTTCGAATTCATGAACGAGGACTGGCCCGGCTTCTGGGAGCAGAACGGGTATCACATGCGCGGCGATCCATGGGGGGAGGAGCGCTACGGACGGCCAGATTACGCTCGCATGAGACGGGGTCCAAGGCGGGGCTGACGGCGGGGCCCCCCTCGTTATCTTTGTCCCCATGGCGGAGCCGCTGGATCGTACGAAGCTCGAGGAGCTGGCTGACGGAAAGGTCGCAGACATCTTGCGTGCCGCGGCAAGCTGGGCCAAGGACGTTCCGCACGCCCTGACTCCGGCCATCCAAGCTGTGTGCGTTCGGCTGGCCGAAATGGTGGCCGACCAGCGGCACTACCTCGCTCCCCTGCCCGAACCCCAAGAAACCGAGCGGGCCACGGTCCTTACCCTCACCGCGGAACGACTCCGCGGCGCTTCGGTCACGAGCAACATTCAGCCGCTCCTTCAGGAACTCGCGGATATCGAGTTGCGGGCCACCGGGTCGTGGTCGCTGGTGGAGGGGGCGCAGGCGCAGTGGATCGCGACCGCGGTGCAGTTTCTCGAGGGAAAAGCCGCCGCGCTCCCCTCTGGAGAGCGTCCTGATCCGTACTGGGCCGACGATGTGGTGGCCGGCATCATCGCGTCAATTCGCGCGCTGATCGGCATCGATGAATTGCAGGCGCGCACCGAGGCGCGGTACTCGGGGGGCCACAAGCGGCCGATGCCGGAAATAGAAAGCTAGTCAGCGCGAAGGCCCGAAGGGCCCGTGGCGATCTCGCGAGATTGCTTCGCTACGCTCGCAACTTCGGCTTCGCTGCGCTCGCAATGACTACTCTAGGCGGCGCCCCGCTCCGCAAATCGCGTAAAGAACTTCCCGAAGACCTCGATCCCGTCCCACAACTGCTGCACCGTCACCTTCTCGTTCGGCGAGTGCAACCCGTCGTCGGGCAGACCGATCCCGGTGAGAAGGACCGGCGCGCCCCCGCGCTGCAACTCCGGCACCACGGGAATCGAGCCGCCGGCGCGCACCGGCACGGTCCGGGCCCCGGCCACCGCCTCGAAGGCCTCGTCGAGTACCGTGAACGCCGGATGGCTCACGTCGCAGAGCACCGGGTTGCCGCCATGGAGGAGCTTCACCTCCACTTCGGCGTACTTGGGGGCGAGGTCTTTGACCGCTCGGGTCAGCCACTTGCCGACCTTCTCGTATTCCTGATTCGGCACCAGGCGGAGACTGACCTTGGCCATCGCCTGCGCGGGAATGACCGTCTTCGCGCCCTCGCCGGTAAAGCCACCGCGAATCCCGTGGATTTCGAAGGTCGGCAGTGCCCAGGTTCGCTCCAGGGCTGAATACTGCTTGAGCCCGACGAGCGCTTTACCGGTCACCTCGTCCTTCAGGAATTCCCGCTCGTCGAACGGCAAGCCTTTCCACGCCTTCCGTTCCGCCTTGGTCGGCGGTTCGACCGCCTTGTAGAGCTTCGGAATGTTGATCTTGCCGGAGCGGCTCTTCAGGTCGGCCAGGAGGCGCACCAGCGTCTCCATGGCGTTAGGTGCCACGCCACCGTAACTCCCCGAGTGGAGATCGCGCTGCAAGGTGCGCACGTGAATCTCGGCGTAGCAGAGCCCGCGAAGACCGGTGTACACCGCCGGCATGCCGGGCGCGTAGTACCCCATGTCGGCCACGATGACCGCGTCCACGGCGGTCCGCTCCGGCTCGGCGCGGAGGCGGTCGAAGATCACCCGGCCCCCGCACTCCTCCTCGCCCTCGATGATGAAGTGCACGTTGAGGGGCGGCTTGCCATCCTTGCCCAGGACCGATTGATAAGCCTTGAGCAGGGTGAAAACCTGGCCTTTGTCGTCCACAGCCCCACGGGCGTACAGCTTCCCGTCGCGGACCGTCGGCTCGAACGGCGGCGAGACCCACTCGTCGAGCGGGTCGACCGGCTGCACGTCGTAGTGCCCATAACAGAGCACGGTCGGCTTCCCCTCGATCCTGGGGCTCTCCGCCCAGACGACGGGGTGGCCATCACCTTCGAGGAGTTCGACGACCGGACATCCCAAGGCGCGAAACTGCTCCATCAGCCACCCCGCCGCCCGGCGGCAGTCCTGGGCATGCGCGGGGAGGGTACTGATGCTCGGAATGGCGAGGAACTGGTTCAGCTCGGCGAGAAGTTTGTCGTGATCCATGGGTCGAAAACCGGGGAGTATGGTCAGGGCGTCTAAGATACCTCTCCAGCCTACGCGCCGCCCGGTGCGCCCGGGCCGTCGAGCGCCGCTCTGAGCCGGGCGAAGGCACTGTCGCCGGGGACGCCTTTGACGAGTTCCCGAAGCGCCGCTACGCTCCGCCGCACGCTTCGGCCCTCCCGCTCATACCACCGGTCGAACCAGTCGAGATGCGTCCGATAGATCCGAACGCCGACCAGCGCGGCGTTGTTGATGGGCCGGTCGGCGAGACGACCGATGCGCCCGGTGCGCAGCCGCTCGCCCACCGGCCCCTGGAGTTGTTCGCGGGTCCAGCGCCCGATGGCCAGACGTCCCGCCTCCAGCGAATCGCCCGCCGGCTTGCCGGCGTAGAACGACTCGAGACGGGTGATGAGCGCGTCGTAAAACTCCCCCAAGACGATCTCGTCGCTCCAGCGATTCCGCGCCCGCTGGGCCAGGAGGGTATCGCCGCGCTCCCGGAAGAACTCTTCGGCGGCGCGATATCCCACGAGCTGCGCAAAGCTCTCGTTGAATGGCGTGGCGCTCTTCACGTACAAGCTGTTGTGCGCGATCTCATGAAAGACCAGCGAGGCGAGCTCGACCGAATCGCGGACCATCGCGGTGGAGAGCAGCGGATCTTCGAACCAGCCGAGGGTCGAGTACGCCGCGGCGGGGCGCAGATAGATGTCGTACCCCTTGGCGGCAAGTTGTTCGGCCTGCCGCTCCGCCATCTTGACGTCGAAGAACCCTTTGTAGGGAATCTTCCCGACGATCGGATACTTCCAGATGACCGGGCAAATGCAGTCTTTGGACGATGCCGAGAGCACCAGAAGGAGGGTATCGCGCCCGATATCGGAATAGGTGGTGTAGGTCTTCCCAGCTTCGAGACCGAGGGAGTCGGCCTTGGCGCGCACCTCGAGCACCAGCCGGATGTAGGCCCGGGTGTCGGCCGAGAGGGAGGAATCGGCGACCAGCCGCTCCAGCGGACGGCGCTTTTCGAGAATCGCGATCTGTTCGATGCCGGCGCGCGTCAGGTAGCGGACGTCCTCGCTCGCCACGTAAGCCGTTCCGTACCCCAGCATGAGCGCGAGCGCGGTGATCAGGATGCCCATGAGGAGGCGCCGGCGTTTCACGGCGTCCAGCGCACGCCAGCCAGATGCACGTTCCGGCCGAGGGCGCTGCGGTGCTGGAAGGCGTAGTCGAGCCGCGCGCGGCCGAGCAGCACACTCGCGCCAAAGGTGGTGTTGGAAAGGAGCCCGCCGGCCAGGCCCGGCTGACGGCCACTTCCCACCCGTCCGACCAGCCCGAGCCCCGACACCACCGCCCCCGCCTCGAGGCCGACGACGGTGCGGCCCCGGTCGCTTTCGGACCAGACACTTTCCACCGTGGCGAGGAGGCGGCCGTTGGAGTAGGTGTCGAGAAGATTCAAGCTGAATCCGAAGTGGAGCGCTTCGGGAAGGGTGAGCCCTCCGCCGGTAACCCGCACCTCTCCCAGATTCCGGGCCGAGAGCGCGAGCGCCGCAATATCGAAGAAGGCGACCTGGACCGCTAGGTCGCTGGTAAGAGACCGGGTCACCGGACCATCGCGCGCCTCGACCGACACGTACTTGACGCTGCTCCCGAAGGCGATGCCCCCGAGACGGTACACGACCGCCCCGGCCCACGTGAGGTTATCGAGGACGGTCGATTGCGCGGGGAATCGAAGATACCTGGCGCCGAAGCCCAGATTGAAGGTCCCCAGCCGGCCGGCGGCGGCCGCCATAGCGTAGGTCGACCGGTCGGTGGTCCGCGCAAACCCCGCCTCGACACTCAGCACCCGGATCGGAGCGATGCCCGCGGGGTTGACGAAGAGCGCGCCGGCATATCCCGGCAGTGCCACGCCCGCTCCGGCGAGCCCCGCCGCCTGCACGCTCGAAGGAAAGCCGAGAATGACCGGGGTGTGATCCGCCTGAGCGGTGAGTCCTCGCGCCCCCGTGAGAGCGAAGAGCGCCGCCAACCGCACCGCGCGCCGGATCAACGGATACGCACGATGCCGTAGCGCGCGACAACCGCCGCGTCGAGCGGATCCCCGGAACTGTTCTTGACGACGTGGATATTCAGCACTGGGCCGTTGGACGGTTGCGTCACCCGGAAATGGCGGCCGGAGCCGCCCCGAAGGACTCCACTCCGCGAGAAGACCCCGCTGATGGTCTCCGGAAGGAGCGGGAAGCCCTCGAAGGGGCCGTTGTTCACCTTCTGATTGGCCGGATTCGTCCAGATAGCCCGAAGGCCCCAGCTCTTCAAGCGGAGCCGCCCGGTCGCCTCTTCGGGCAGGTCGTTGCCGTCGTCGAGATAGCTCGCCATGAGCCATTGGGGGACCATCGTGGCGAACGAAGCTCCGGTCGCCGCCTGCACGTTGGCCACCCCGGTCTGGTTCGTTGCAACCATGGCCCGGCTGGTGGCGGTCGCGAGAATCGAATCGCTCGCGTACTGATCGAGCACCCAGCGCAGGAAGTGCCACGACGCCCCGCGTTCCTGGAGCGTCCCGTTCGAGGAGGAGGGACCCACCAGAAAAAACGACTCCGGGTTCTTGAAGTAGTCGTACGAATTCAGAATGTTGCCGCTGGTGTATTGGCTGCGGCAGGAGGTGAACGCCGGCGTGCACTCGGCGTTGGGAATCAGGCGGCCGCCCAACTCTTCCGCGAAGTGCGAAAAGCCTTCGTTGAGCCAGGTCTCTTCGGAACTCCCCGACCGCACCAGGACATGCTGATTGAAGCTGATCATATGCTGGAATTCGTGGATCAGCGTCGGCTTCAGATTGTCGACGGCCAGCCGCCGAGTGACCACGCTACAGTTCGGCGTAGGCGGCGCCGGAACGATCGTGTAGAACACCTCAGCCCGATTCGAGTTGGGGCCGGTCAGCAAATCGCCGCCGTAGAAGAAGCCGACCACCCGCCCATTCGCGCAGTCGGTGGTGAGCGCATTCACGGCGTCGGTCATCAGGATGATCACGACCTGGTTGTTGTCGAGATCCGATTCCCGCCCAAACGCGGTCGTGTCGATGGGATAGTGATAGGTATCGAAGGCGGTGCCGAGCTCCGCGAAATCGGCCGGCTGGAGGGGATCGTTCGGGGGCACGTCATTGTCGACGTAGATCGCCGCATGCGCCCCGACGAATCGCGCCGTCGCGCTCACGTTCGCGAACGAGGTGCAACCGAGGTTGGAGCAGACCTTGAAGCTCTTGACGTCACCCACCAACGGCGGCGCGGCGGCCACGGCCGGCGCGGTGAGCGGGGCTATCCGGCTCCCCGGCAGCGCCGCGAGCTCCCGCTCCCGGTCGCGGAGCCTGGCATCGAACTCCTGGGCAAACGAGGGACGCGCCACCGAAACCAGTGGGGCCGCCGCCGGGCCCATGACTCCCTCACTGGAGGTCACGGCGGCGGTGGTGGCAGCGCGGAGAAAGTAGCCGCCCTGCACCCCGGTCGTCGTCCGCTGGCCGGACCCCGAAGCGAGCACCATGAGGTACTCCGCGCCTGCGGCGCCGGCTGCCGGGAGCTTGAGACAGCCGCTCGACGCGCTCGGATCGACAATCAGATGCTGTCCCACCGCGAGGACCGTCGGCGCTATGCTCGCGCACGCCTCGGCCGGCGGCAGCAGCACATTCGGGTTGGGCCCCGGGCCGGTCGTCCCTCCACCGCAAGCCGCGAGGCCGGAAGCGAAGACAAAGATCAGCGGACAACGGCAGGTTCTCATGAACGCTCCGGAACTCGGAAGGCGACAGGTGCTGCTCTGCAAGTTAAGACGCGGCAAGGAGTTTTGACAATCATTCAGGGAGCCGATAGCTTCCCTCCGCCGTCGGTCGCGTGCGGGATTCACCTGCCGATGTAGACCGGGAGACGCTTCGCCGGCCCGGCGGCAACACGACATTCGAGCTTCCTCGGGGCCACCTCCGCCCCGTCACCTCTTCCGCAGTGCCGAATCCGCGCGTGGCCCGCTGGCCGCGTCGAACACTTCGCGCTGCAGGTCTGGGGCATGGCGTTCGTTCATCTCCACACCCACAGCGAATACTCCCTCCTCGACGGGGCCAACCGGATTCCGGAGCTCGTTGGCCATGTCCAGAAACTCGGCATGGACAGCCTGGCGGTGACCGACCACGGCAACCTCCATGCGGCGTGGAGCTTCTATGCCGAAGCGAAGGCCAAGAAGCTTCGCCCGATCCTCGGCTTCGAGGCGTACCTCGCCTACGGCGACCGCCGCGCCACCCAGAAGCCCGCCGACGCGCCGGCGCACTACAGTCATCTGGTTCTGCTCGCGAAGAACCGCGAGGGATACAAGAACCTGGTAAAGCTCTCATCCATCGGATTCACCGAAGGGTTCTACCGCCGGCCCCGCATCGACAAAGAGGTGCTCGCCACGCATGCCGGCGGGATCATCTGCCTGGCGGCCTGCCTCTCGGGAGAGGTGGCGCATGCGCTCCGGCTTGGGCGTTATGACGACGCGAAGGCCTCGGCGGCATGGTTCGCGCGGCTCTTCGGCCCGGACGGGTTCTGGCTCGAGATCCAGGACCACGGCATCGCCGAGGAGCGGCTGGTGACGGAGGGGATGCTGCGGCTGGGCCGGGAGCTCGGCCTCGGGGTGGTGGCCACCAACGACGCCCATTACCTGCGCCGCGAAGACGCCGAGGCGCACGACGTGCTCCTCGCGATCGGCACCGGCGCCGACCTCGACGATCCGAAGCGGTTTCGGTTTACGGGCGAGGAATCGTACGTGAAGAGCGAAAAAGAAATGCGTGCGCTCTTCCCCGCCCATCCCGAGGCGATCGACAACACCGCGCGCGTGGCCGATCTCTGCGGGTTCGACTTCGAGAAGCGCTATTTCGTGCCGAGCTTCCCGCGGCCCGAAGGCTACGCCGACGAGAACGCGCTCCTGAAGGATCTTGCGGAGCGGGGCGCGCAAGAACGTTATGGCGATCCGCTTCCCGCGAACGTGCGCGAGCGGGTGGACTACGAGCTCTCCGTGATCACCGCCGCGGGATACGCCGGCTATTTCCTCATCGTGTACGACTTCATCAAGGCGGCCAGAGAACGGGGCATCCCGGTCGGCCCGGGCCGCGGCTCCGCCGCCGGCTCGCTGGTGTCCTACAGCCTCAAGATCACCGACGTCGACCCCCTCAAGTTCGACCTCCTCTTCGAGCGGTTTCTCAATCCCGAGCGGGTGTCGATGCCCGACATCGACGTGGACTTCTGCTTCGAGCGCCGCGGCGAGGTGATCGAGTACGTGCGGGAAAAGTACGGGCGGGACAGCGTCGGACAGATCATCACCTTCGGGACGATGAAGGCCAGGGCGGCGGTGAAGGACGTGGCCCGGGTCCTCAAGATCCCGCCCGGCGACGCCGACAAGATCACCAAGCTCATTCCCTCGGGGCCGGCGTACAGCCTCACGATCCCCGAGGCGATGAAGAAGGTGGACGAACTGCGCGAGCTCGTGAAGACCGCGCCGGTCTACCAGCGCATGGTCGACTTGAGCGCCCGCATCGAGGGGATCTCACGGCATGCCTCGGTGCACGCGGCCGGCGTGGTCATCGCGCCCGGTCCCCTGTCCGACTACGTCCCCGTCTGCACCGCGCCCACCAAAGGGGCGGGCCAGAGCGCCGACGGCGAGAGCGCCATCATCACGCAATATGAAATGGGCGCGCTCGAACAGGTCGGCATGCTCAAGATGGACATGCTCGGCCTCAAGACGCTGACGGTGATCCACGACGCCGTGCGCATGATCGAAACCGCCACCGGCACCGCGCCCGATATGGCGGCCCTCGATCTGGCCGACCCGGCGGTGTACGCGACCCTCCGTCAGGGACGCACCGCGGGCGTCTTTCAGTTCGAGTCGGCGCTCGCCACCGAAACGCTCCGCGCGATGAAGTGCGACCGCTTCGACGATCTCGTCGCCTCGAACGCGCTGCTCCGCCCCGGTCCGCTCGACACCGGGATGCACCTCGTCTTCATCAAGCGGAAACTGGGGCAGGAGGTCGTCACCTATCCGCATCCCTCGCTCCGCGAGGTGCTGGAGCCCACCTACGGCGTCATCACCTACCAGGAACAGGTGATGCGCATCGCCAACATCCTGGCCGGCTTCTCCCTCGCCGAGGCCGACGTGCTTCGGAAAGCGGTCGGCAAGAAGGACGCGGAGCTGATCAAGAAGGAGCTGGGAACGTTCGTGGAACGGGCGGTGGCGTTAGGCCACCCCAAGAAACTGGCGCAGGAGCTGGCCGGGCAGATCGAGACCTTCGGCCGGTACGGCTTCAACAAGTCGCACTCGGTGGCCTACTCGGTGCTCGGGTATCAGACCGCCTGGCTCAAGACCCACCACCCCGCCGAGTTCATGGCAGCGCTCCTCTCGTCGGAAATCGGCAACACCGACAAGGTGGTGCAATACATCAACGAGGCGCGGGAGCTGGGGATCACCGTGCTGGCCCCCGACGTCAACGAATCGGGCTTCAAGTTCACGGTGGTGGGCGAGCGCCGCATTCGGTTCGGGCTCGGCGCCATCCGCAACGTCGGCCGCGGCGCGATCGATTCGATCATCGCCGGCCGCGCTCCCACGCCGTACGGCAACCTCGGTGAACTCGTCGAGCGGATCGATCTCCGGCTCTGCAACAAGCGGGTGATCGAGTCACTGATCGCCGCCGGCGCCTGCGATTCCCTGGGCGGCCATCGGGGCCAGCTCACCGCGGCGCTCGATTCGGCGCTGGCCGAGGCGCAGCTTCAACAACAGGACCGCCAATCGGGACAGGAGTCGCTCTTCGGCGAGGTTCCCGCGGCGCGGCAACGCGGGCCGGTGCTCCCCGATCTCCCCGATTGGCCGGAGGCGGAACGGCTTGCCCGGGAAAAGGACGTCATCGGCTTCTTCATTTCCGGCCACCCACTCGAGCCGTTCAAGGCCCTGGTCGAGCTGTTCGGCAGCCGGACGACCGCCACGCTGCACGAATGGAACGAGCACCAGGTCACCGTGGCGGCAGTCGTGACCTCGGTCAAGCGGCAAGTGTCGAAGAAGACCGGGAAGGAGTATGCCCGTATCGTGCTCGAAGATTTCCACGGCACCTCGGAGGCGATCGTCTTCCCGGACAGTTGGGCCAAGCTCAACCAGGTGATCGTCGAAGACTCCGCCCTGCTGCTTACCGGCGGCTACAGCCAGCGGGACCAGGGGGAGGATCGCGCGCCGTTCGTGGTCGAGACGGCGCGTCCGCTGGCCGAGCTCCGGTCGTCGGGGGCGGTGGGGCTGGCCCTTCGCTGGAGCGCGGCCGGCGCGCCCTCGCCCGACCTCTTGAAGCGGGCGGCGGTGCTCTGCATGGGCCACCCGGGCCCCGCGCCGGTCTATATTGAATGGTCAGATAGTGTTGGTGAGGCGGTACGGCTCCGCGCCCGGCGGCTTCGCGTCGACCCGGGCGAGGAGGTCGTGCACGCCTTGAGGGATCTCCTAGGCGCCGACGCCGTCCGCTTCGTCAAGGTGGGGTGACCGAATGGCCAACGCGTACACGCTGGACTTCGAGAAGCCCCTCCTCGAGCTGGAGCGGCAAATCGACGAACTCAAGCGGGTGGGCGAGGAGCGCGACATCGACGTGGCCGAGGAGCTCAAGGCGCTCCAAGCCAAGCTCGAGTCGCTGCGCGAGGACCTCTACCGCAACCTCACCCCGATGCAACGGGTGAGCGTGGCGCGCCATCCGAAGCGGCCGTACACGCTCGACTATCTCGGCAGCATCTTCACCGACTTCGTGGAGCTCCACGGCGACCGGCTCTACCGGGACGATCTGGCGATCGTCGGCGGCTGGGCGCGGCTCGGGGGAACCTCCGTGATGGTGATCGGCCACCAGAAGGGGCGCGACACCCGTGAGAACATCAAACGGAACTTCGGCATGCCGCACCCCGAAGGCTACCGGAAGGCGCTCCGGCTCATGAAGCTCGCCGCCCGCTTTCAGGCGCCCGTCGTCACCCTCATCGACACCCCCGGCGCCTATCCGGGGCTCGGCGCCGAGGAGCGCGGCCAATCGGAGGCGCTGGCCACCAACATCCTCGAAATGGCCATGCTGCCGACACCGATCATCACGGTGGTCATCGGCGAGGGCGGCTCGGGCGGCGCGCTGGCGTTAGGTGTCGCCGACCGCGTGCTCATGTTCGAGAATTCGGTCTATTCGGTGATCTCGCCCGAGGGCTGCGCCGCGATCCTCTGGAAGGACGCCAGCCAGCGGGAACGGGCCGCCTTCGCGCTCAAACTCACCGGCGCCGACCTGCAGAGCTTCAAAGTGATCGACGAGATCGTCCCCGAGCCGGTCGGCGGCGCCCACCAGGACCCCGATGCCGCCGGCGAGGCGCTGCGTGAAGCGCTCATCCGCCACGTGGCCGAGCTCAAGAAGGTCCGCCCCGAGAAGCTGGTCCGCCGTCGTGGCGAGAAATACGCCGGTATGGGCGTGTACAGCGAAGCCTGATGCCGCGCACCGTCGAGGTCCGCTTCAAGGGCAACCGCAAGGACTACTTCCTCTGGGCCGATGAATCGGAGCCGCTCCGGCTCTGGGATTCGGTCATCGTGCCCGCGGAGCGGGGCATCGACTTCGGCCGCGTCTCCGCGGTGGGCGAATCGGCCGAGAAGAAGTGCGGCAGCTGCAGCGGCTGCGCCCGGGGAGAAACCAAGACGGCCGAGAAGCCGGTGCTGCGGCGAGCCTCCCAGGAGGATATCCGCACCGCCAACGAGCTCCGCCGGTCGGAGGAAGAAGCTCGCCGGACCGTCCTCGACCGGGTTCGGGAGCGGAAGCTCGACATGAAGGTGAGCGATGCGGAGTGGCAGTTCGACCGGAAGAAACTGACGGTCTACTTCACCGCCGAAAAGCGGGTCGATTTCCGGGATCTCGTGCGGGATCTCGCCTCCGCGCTCCACACCCGGATCGACCTGCGGCAGATCGGCGCGCGCGATGAAGCCGCCCGGCTCAGCGGGGTCGGCCGGTGCGGGAAGGAGTACTGCTGCTCCACCTGGCTCACGTCGCTCTCGCCGGTCAGCCTGGCCCTCGCGAAGGACCAGCACCTCTCGCTCAACCCGGCCCAGATCTCCGGCGGGTGCGGCCGGCTCCTCTGCTGTCTCAAGTACGAGCACGAGTTCTACGTGGCGGCGCGCAAGCGCTTCCCGAAGGAAGGGAAGACCCTCACGGCGTCGCTCGGCGCGGAGAAGGTCGTCGCGGTCGATATCTTTCGGGAGCGGGTCTTCCTCCGGAGCGAGGAGCACGGTCCGCGCATCGTTATGCTCTCCGACCTTCGGGGAGAGTTGGAACAGCTCGGCCAGCCCCCCCCGGAGGCGCGGGGACCGCGGCCGGACGTCGCGCCGAGCCCGCCCCGGGACCGTCGGCCCCGCGAGGAGAAAGGTGCCCGACCGCGGGAAGAGCAGAGGCCGCGGCGGGAGATCGCGTCGGGCGCGCCGCGCCCTCGCGATGACAGGCCGACGGAGTCATTGCGAGGGGCCGGAGGCCCCGAAGCAATCTCCGGCAACGAAACCGTCGCGAAGGACGAAGCCCCGCGCGACGCAAACGACCCCCCTCGCAAGCGCCGCCGCCGCAAACGGCGCGGACCGCGGCCAGGCGGCGAACCGCCGAGCCCACCGGAGTCCTGAGTGGCCAAGTTCTACCTGACCACCGCCATCGATTACGCGAACGGCGACCCGCACCTCGGCCACACGCTCGAAAAGGTCGGGGCCGATTGCCTCGTCCGCTATCGCCGCCTGCGGGGCGACACGACCTATTTCGTGATGGGGATGGACGAGCATGGCCAGAAGGTGGCCATGGCCGCGGAAAAGGCGGGCCTCGCGCCCCAGGCGTGGGTCGACCAGATCAGCGGCCGTTTCCAATCCACCTGGCGCGCACTCCTCTGCTCTCCCGACGACTGGATCCGAACGACGGAGGCGCGCCATCGCGCATCGGTCACCGAGTTCCTGCGCCGGATTCAGCAGCGCAATCCTGATGCGCTCTTCGTCGGCGAGTACGAGGGGCTCTACTGCGTCGGGTGCGAGGAGTTCAAGCAGGAATCCCAGCTCGTGAACGGCCGCTGCGTCGAGCACCCGGAGCGGGAACTCGCGCGCATGAAGGAGCGGAACCACTTCTTTCGGCTCTCGACGTACGGCCCCCGAATCCTCGAAGCCATCGCGAGCGGCGCCTTCAAAGTCGAACCGGAGATTCGCCGGAACGAAGTGCTCAAGGTGCTCGAAGGGGGGCTGGAGGACGTCTCGATTTCCCGGGCCCGCTTTCCCTGGGGCATTCCCTTCCCCGGCGATTCGGAGCACACCGTCTACGTCTGGTTCGACGCGCTGATCAACTACATCACGGCGGCCGGGTTCCCCGAGGCCGGCTACGACCGCCTCTGGCCCGCGGACGTTCACCTGATCGGCAAGGGCATCACCCGGCTCCACTGCTGTCTCTGGCCTGCCATGCTTCTCGCGGCCGAGCTCCCCCTTCCGAGGCAGGTCTGGGCGCATGGGTACGTCCAGTGGGATGGGGCCAAGGTCTCCAAGTCGAGCGGCACGGCGGTGAGTGTGGAGTCGGCCGCGGCTCGCCACGGCCCCGACGCCCTCCGCTACTTCCTCTTGCGTGAGGTCGGGCTCGAGGCCGACGGCAACTTCACTTGGGAGCGGTTCGACGAGCGCTACACCGCCGATCTGGCCGACGGGCTCGGCAACCTGGCCTCCCGGTCGCTGGCGATGGCGGCCAAGTACCGGAACGGCGTCGTGCCGGCGGCGGAGCCCGATGCGGCGTTCGAGCGGGTTTCACAGGAACGGATCGAGGCCTATGGGAAGGCGATGGATGCCTTCGACGTCCGTGGGGGAGCGGAATCGGCCTGGGCCATGGTGACCGATGCGAACCAGTTCATCGTGCAGACCGCGCCGTGGGCCCTCGCCAAGGAGGGGAAAGAGGCCGAGCTCGACCGCGCGCTCGGCAGCTTGGCCCGCTGCCTCTACCGCCTAGCGATCATGTCGGCCCCGTTCATTCCGGGAAAAGCGCGCGCGCTCTGGGAGTCGCTGGGGCAGGCCGGTGATCCGGAGGGAGCCGGCTGGACCTCCTTGGCCGAACCCGGGATTGCCGGAGCACAGACGGCCAAGCCCGCCAACCTTTTCCCCCGCCCAGAACCTGCTCCCTGAAGGTGTCGTAACCTTCGACATAGCAAATATTTAGACGTTCAGGCCTGCATCTTGACAGGCCCGTAGGCGGGGGCGATACTATCCGAGTCCGGTGCCCTCCGCACCGAACGTCGTGCCCGCGCGCCGGCGCTGCATTCGCTCCCGGCGGTCTCTGAGCAACCAATGCGTCCGCAGGTGGTGGGATGTCCAAGCGCCGCTGGACAATCGTCATCGTCCCCCAGGGGTCGAGCGCCTCGAAGATTCTCGAGGTGTCGCACACGGCGCTCAAGCTCGTCGGCAGCCTTGCCGTGGCCGCCACCCTCGTCGTTCTGCTCCTCGGCTATGCCACCGTCAGGCGCTCTCTGAACCTCGCGCGGGCCGACCGGCTCGAACGGGAAAACGTGCAGCTCGCCGACGAGTTGAATCTCCTGCACGGCCGCCTGAGCGGCCTCGCCGATACGGTGGCCGCCCTCGAGTCGCGGGACGGGGAGTTGCGCCTCTTGGCCAACCTCGAACCGATCGCCCCCGAAGTGCACGCCGCGGGCATCGGCGGCCCCCGCGCGGCCGCGGAGGTAGCGCCGGCATCGGAATTGGTGGGCCGGGCGGGCCAGGTGCGGGTCGACCTCAACGCCTTGATCCGGCGCGCGAACCTGCTGGCCAAGTCGTTCGGCGAAGCGCGCGACAGCCTAACGCTCTACGCCGAGCGTCTGGCCGCCACGCCGTCGATCATGCCCACGGCGGGCTGGCTTTCGAGCGCCTTTTCCAAGATGCGCGCCCACCCGATCCTGCACTACGCGCGGCCCCACGAGGGGCTCGACGTGACCGCGCCCCGGGGGACGCCGATCGAGGCGCCGGCCAGGGGCACGGTCATCGAGGCCGGGTGGGAAGCCGGCTACGGCAACATCGTGGTCATCGACCACGGCTATGGCATCATCACCAAGTTCGCCCACGCCTCGCGGCTGCTGGTGTCCAAGGGCGCCCGGGTCGAGCGCGGCGACCGGATCGCCCTCGTCGGGAACTCCGGCCTCTCCACCAGCCCGCACCTTCACTACGAGGTGCACGTCAACGGCCGTCCGGTGGATCCGAGGCGTTATATCCTGCCCGGGGTGGTTACAGATTAGGCTCAATCCTAGAACTTCACCTTGGGCGCTTCCGCGGCCCCTGGGCTCGTCAGCTCGAAGTATTCCCTCGGCTTCCCCAATCCAAACATCTTGGCGGTCAAATTGTACGGGAAACGCCGAATGTAGGCGTTGAAGTCCTCGACCGACTTGTTGTAGTCCTGCCGCGCCACCGAAATGCGATTCTCGGTGCCCTCGAGCTGATCCTGCAGCTGGAGGAAGTTCTGGTTCGACTTGAGCTCGGGATACGCCTCCGCAATGGCGATGAGGCGGCCGAGCGGAGCGGTGAGGGCCTGGTTGGCCTCGGACATCTGCTGAAGGTTTCCGCCGGCGACCGCGCCGCTCAACCGGCTCCGCGCCTCGGCGACCGCGCTGAACACCGTGCTTTCCTGCCGCGCAAACCCCTTCACCGTCTCCACCAGGTTCGGGATGAGATCCGACCGCCGCTGCAGCTGCGTCTTGATCTGCGATGCGGCTCCATTCACCGCCTCGTCCTTGGTCTGGATGGTGTTGTACCCACAGCCGGTGGCGAAGAGCGCGGCGGCGACAAGAACCGGAAACGAACGCCGGAGCGTGGCCATCAGTTGCCTCCTTCGGAGAATTGATCGATCACCCGAACGGCGGCGGATACCGCCGTCACGTATCCCTCGAAGAGCGAGGGAGCGCACCCGAAGCCTTTGGGGCTCCGTTTCTGCCAGAGTTCCACGACGGGAGCGGCGACGATCCCCATCGCCTGGCCCGCCGCGGCCAAGCACGCCGGCGTGGCCGCCGGCACGGACTTGCCGTGGAGCGAGAGGGCCACGCGAAAGAGGGCCGCAATGCTCGAGACCGTCGACCCCGCGACCGCCCCGAGCGCCGTCTCGTCGCCAACGTAGAGCGCGTAGGCCTGCCGAAGGTGGAGCAGCTTGCCCAGAAGCTCCGATTCGAGCACTCGGCGAAGGTCGCCCGCCTCGACGCGCAGGTCGGCCACCGGATCGGGGCCGCGGAGCACCTTCCGCGCAATCGTCATATCGGCGATCTCGATCGGAAAGACATCCGTGGCGCGGCGCCACTCCTCTCGTTCGATCAGCAAGGGCAACGGCTGTCGTTCTCGCTCGAGCCCCGCCAACGCCGCGTGGAGCGCCCGGAGTCGTTCCACCGGCATCGCGTCCGCGACGATCAGCAGGTTTACGTCCGAGACGCCGGCCAAGTACTCCTCGCGCGCGCCCGAACCGTAGAGCACCGCCGAATATTCCCGGCCGAATACCTGATCGGCTCGCTCGAGGACCGGCGTCACGATCCGGTCGATGA
>JABFSM010000098.1 GCA_013140635.1 Gemmatimonadales bacterium | reverse complement strand
GCATAGGAGTTCCGTGTCGAAGAGTGGCTCGGACGCTTACCGACTCCCGAATCCGGGGTATGTTACGGGCCATGGCGCCACCGGCGCCATCCCGCCCCTTTTCCCAGGCGAATTGTATGTCGCGTTTGGCCTTGGTCACCGCGCTGGCTTTTTGCGCCGCCTGTGGCGGCGGCGAGAAGCCGGCCGAGGCTCCGGCGCCCGCTCCCCCCGCCCCCGCGCCGATCAATCTGGCGGACGTCAGCGGTGAGTGGACGGTACGCGCGATGGCGGAGGGCACCGATAGCACGCTGGTGACCTACACCCTCACCGCGACCGCCGATACGACGGGGTGGACGATCACCCTGCCCAATCGTCCCCCGATGCCGATGCAAATTGCCGCCTCCGGCGATAGCGTGGTGGGCACCGTCGCCCCATACGAGAGCGTGCTCCGTAAGGGGGTAACCGTGTCGACGCACAGCGTGCTCCGGCTGCTGGACGGGAAGCTCGTCGGCACGACCGTGGCCCGCTACTCGACCACCGGCGCCGATTCGGTGGCGAATCTGCGGACCGAGGGCGTTAGGAAACAGTAGCGCGAACCTGACCAAGGGTGGGAGATCCTCCTCAGCGGGTCAACCGCGTCTCGTGGTTGGCCCGGTGAGGAGGATCGCATGTCTGCGGCTGGCGCCCGGAGGCTAGAACATCACTCGCAATCCGGCCGAGAACGGCCAGACCCAAGCATTGGTCGTGCCCACTTCGGCCTTCTTGGTGAAGGCGATATCTCCCTGCGGGCTCAGCAGAAGACTCACCCGGTTTCCTAGGCGGTACGTCAGCTTTGCCCCCACGTTGATCCCTGGATACGTGAACGCCCTGCCTCCGTCAGCGGCGAAAGTCATGACCCCCGCGCCCGCATTGAGCATCAGCGCGAGCCGACTGTCAGCGCGGTCAAGCACCTGGTAGCCGATCTTGAGCATGTAGTGGTTCACCTTCAGATCTGGACCCTCGCCGCCACCGGGCAAATCCCCCCCCGAGTGGAATCCGAAGTCTGCGTCGCCGATGAGCCACACCCGCTCGGCCAAATTGAAATTCAATCCCACCCCAACACTGGGCCCCGCCTTGGCAATATCCGCAATCGTGAAGGTCGGCACGTTGAACCCGCCGCGCAGATCGAGCGCCACTTTTGGAGTGCCTGCCATCTGGGCGCTCACCACCGGAACCCTCAGCACCGCGAATCCTACGAGGGCCAAGACCGCCAATAGATCCACACGCCCTTCAATTCTTCCGCTACCGCATCGCATCGATATCTCCTTGTTGATTTTCGTTGGTGATTGCCTCTTGGCCATGCGCTACTTGGGCGGCAGGAGGACCGTGTCGATGACGTGGATCACCCCGTTCGACGCGGCGACGTCGGTCGCCGTGACCTGAGCGCCGCCGACGAACACCTTGCCGCCTTCGAGCCGGATCCCGACCTCCTGCCCGTTGACCGTCGTCGCCGAGCGGAGTCCGGTCACCTGCGCCGCCAACACCCGTCCCGATACCACGTGGTAGGTGAGAATCGCCCGGAGTTTTGCGGGGTCGGCCAGCAAGGCTTCGATCGTCCCGGGGGGAAGCTTGGCAAACGCCGCATCGGTCGGCGCAAAGACCGTGAACGGTCCCTTCCCCTTCAGCGTCTCCACCAGCCCAGCCACCTGCACCGCCTTGACCAGCGTCTTGAATGTTCCTGCTTTGATCGCAACGTCCACGACGGTCGCAGAGCTCACTGGGGAGGGGGCCTGCGCCGAAAGGTCCGAGCCGCCGAGCAGTCCCAAGAATCCCGTGATCAGCACTGCAGTGGTGAATCCTCGCATGGTGTCCATTTCTCCTTATTTCCGAGTGGGTTGTTTGGTTCCGCAGCCGTTGGTCTCGCCCAGGTGGCCACGTGAACAGCCGCATTGTAGAGCTGTTGTTCATATAATATCTGTACAAACACACCATATGTCAAGTATATGTCCAGCTATTTATATTGACACAGCATGCACCGATGCCTACGATTAGGAGCATGACACACGATTCCATGGCCAAGGTGCCTAGGCACCCTATGCGTCTCGTAGCTGAACGAACCGGCTTGTCGCCGGACGTCTTGCGTGCCTGGGAGCGGCGGTATGGGGTGGTGAATCCGGGACGAAGCGAGGGGGGGCAGCGGCTCTACTCTGATGCCGATCTTGAACGGCTCACGCTTGTCGTCACGGCGGTCCAAGCCGGCCGATCGGTCGGGCCGACAGCATCGCTCTCACTGGAGGAACTTCGGCGGCTGGTGGCCGAGGATGCCGAGCAAGGCACTGCGCGACCAACCCTCGCTACCGACTATCTGGAGCTGGCCTTCGCCGCAGTGGCGAATCTCGCACCTGAAGAGCTCCAAGCAGTGCTCCGCTCGGCGCTCCTTTCGCTTGGCGCACCGAGTTTTCTCGACGATGTGGTGACACCGCTGCTACAGCAGATCGGTGAGGCTTGGCATGCGGGAGAGGTCGGCATTGCGCACGAGCATGCCGCGTCAGCCGTCGTGCGCGGGGTCCTGGCATGGCTCGTCGACTCGCTCGAAGTCCCGGAGAACGCCCCTCGGGCCGTAGTCGCCTGCCTCGCCGGCGAGCGTCACGAGCTCGGCGCGGCGCTCGCCACCGCGGCCGCGACTCACGCCGGATGGCGGGTTGCCTATCTGGGCCCCGATCTTCCGGCGGCGGAAATCGCCGACGCGGCATTGCGGCACGAAACGGCCGTGGTAGGGGTGAGTATCATCACTCCCGAGAATGCCGCCTCGGCGAGAGCGGAGTTGCAGCTGCTGCGAGGAATACTTCGGCCCGGCACCGCGCTACTGGCGGGCGGCGCAGGAATCCCGGCACTGGGCCCGCTCGACCATGGGATCACGATGATTCGCGATCTCACGCACTGGCGGGCGCTGCTCCGGGTCTACGCCGGGCCGACTCGATAACGGTCTGGGTCCGCCGCCTCTATTTCAGAAGGCGCCGGAGGACCTGCATCGCGGCCAGGCTCAGCATTGGGCAGGCCGGCGCACAGGCTGTCGCCGCTTCCTGGTACGCGGCCCAGAACGCCCCCGAGTTTCCGACGACCGAAACCAGCACTGCCCGCCCGCCCAAGCGCTCAATTGTCGCCGCCATGTACGCACCGAGCACACGCCCACCATCGGGAAGGGCATCTCGCAAGCGCCTGATCCTCGCGATCACGGTATCGCCGGGCTCCGGCGCGAGAACGAGCACGCTGTCCACCGCCGCGAGCCAGCGCCCCGCTGCCGCGAACTCCGCCCGATAGTTCCGATAGTAGGCCCGCCGCGACGAATCGGGAAAGAGCCGCAGCAGCTCTTGATCCGACGCCCCGGGCACCCATCGCTTGTCGAGCTGGTCGGCCACTCCTTCGAATTCAGTGTTGACGAGGAGATCGACGAGATCGGAGAAGGGCCCGGCCGGTGCCGAACCCTCCCGTGACAGCTTGTGGCGGTAGAAGTGATGGAATTCGTGCGCGAAGAACCGCTCCGGATCGCTGGTGGTGAGCGTGTGCAGAAGATCGGCCACCGTCAGCGCCGGATAGCCTCGACCATCGGGAGCGAAGAAGAGGAAGGAGACCGAGGGGGTGGCCAACCCCTGCCAGGCGCTCGCGGGAAGGTACTGCCGCGCGCTGGCGAGAGCGGCCGCAGCCCATGGCGGCCCCGCCTCCCACCGGGCAACGATAGAATCGAGCTGCCGCCGGTGACCGGGAATCTTCCGAAGGTGGGGAATGATCCCGGCGACCCATCCTCCCGCTTGAACCACCGAGTCGGCGGCCGGCTGCTCCGACGGGCGGAAGGCGAGTTGAATGGCTCTGGTGATCCGAGCTCTGCGCCGCTCCCGCGCCTCCAGCGCGGCGTAACCCGGGGTGGCAAAGAGAGAATCCCAGAGTTCTGGAGGGGGCTCCCGATCGAGAACGAGCAGATCGTGCACCCGCCAGAAGAGCCGCACGCCGGAGAAATCGAGCGCCGGCGCGGGGCCTTGGGCGAGGGCGACGGTCAAGAGCGCATTCAGAATCATGATCTTCTGACAGCGCGGCCCGCAGAAGAGTTGCTACTCCCCAGCGCCGCCGTTACGCCTGCCGGAGCGCGTCCACCACCTGCTGCTTGGCGGCTTTTCGGGCCGGGAGGAACCCGCCGATCACGCCCATCACCACAGCGAATAGGATCACCAG